>NZ_JBVJBI010000005.1:0-347274 GCF_055589745.1 Kitasatospora sp. NPDC041917
AAGGGGGGGGAGCGGCCCGCGCCCCCCCTTCACCCTTGGGGGGGGGGGGGGGGGTGTGGGACGTTTAGGGTGGGGCTAAAGGGCTGCAAAACACCCCCCAGGACCCGGTGGTCAGCCGCTGGCCGCGAGCCCCGCCAGGTCGGCGGCGAGCTCGGCCGGGGTCGGGGCCGCCGCCACCTCCTCGCGCAGCCGCCCGGCCGCGGCCCGGTACGAGGGGTCGTCGAGCAGTCGCTCGATGCCCGACCTGATCGTCGCCTCGTCGGCGAGTTCCCCGGAGACGTGCAGCGCGGCCCCGGTGCCGGCCACCCGCTCGCCGGAGATCCGCTGCTCGGCGGCGAAGCTCGCGATGAACTGCGGCACCCCCGCCCACATGGCCGTCAGCGAGCTGCCGCCGCCCCCGTGGTGCACGACCGCCGAGGCGCCCGGCAGCAGGGTGGCCAGCGGTAGGCGCTCGGCCACCCGGACCGGGGGCGGCACCGGCCCGAGTTCGGCCAGGTCCCGGGCGGTGGCGGTGACCAGCACCTCCGCGTCCAGGCCGTCGAGGGCGGCGACGATCCGGGGGAGCAGGCAGGAGTCCGGCCCCGAGACGGTGGACAGCGCGGTGGACCAGGTGACGACGACCCGGGGCCGCTCCGGGCGCCGCGCGGTCCACGCGGGCGCGGCCGCGGCGCCGTTGTACGGGACGAAGCGGACCGGCAGCCGTTCGGCCTCGACCGGCACCTTCAGCGACGCCGGGTTCGGGTCCACCACCCGCTCGATCATCGACACGTCGAACGCGCCCAGACCGTACCGGGGGAACGAACCGCTGTGGTCGGTGGGGACGATCCGCATGTGCTCGGGGTCGTGCGGGCTCGCGGGCCCCCACAGGCACAGCGCCGACGGCACCCCGAGCAGCTTCGCCACCAGCAGCCCCTCCAGGCTCCCGGGGTCGTGCAGGACCAGCTGCGGCCGCCAGTCCCGGGCGTGGGCCACAGCCGCGTCGAAGCCGCGGGCGGCCTCGTCGGCGAGCCCCGGAGCGGTCCGGCTCTCGAAGTGCGCGACGTCGAACGCGCCGAGCCGGTTCAGCCGGTCACCCGTCACCGGGTGCGGCGGAAGCCACGGGTACGGCCAGTTCCCGGCCACCGCCTCCGCGTGGTACTGCAGCCGCAGCCGCAACACCTCCGGCATCCCCGACAGGACCGGCACGGGCAGCAGCCCGCACCGGGCGACCGGATCGGTCTGGGACGGGTCGCACAGCACCCGCACCTCGTGGCCGGCCGCCTGGAACGCCCACCCGAGCGGCACCAGCGCCGCGTACTGGGTGGGCCAGGACGACACGGTGAACAGCACCCGCACGGTCGGTTCCCCCGTCTCACTTCGCGCCGAGCGCGGTCCACACGTCGGCGTCCATCCACCGGGGCAGGGTGTCCTCCCCGTTGGTGCCCTTCTCGACGAAGACCATGTTGTGGTACGCGTGCACCCCGACCACGCTGCTCTGGGTGGGGGTGGGGCGGGTGACGGTGGGGTCCCGGTGCTCACGGTGGTGCAGGTCGTCGATCAGTTCCTTGACCAGCCCGAGCGAGGTGTCCGGGCCGGCGACGCCGCCCGGGCTGCCGCCGAAGTCGGAGTAGTAGGCGGTCTGCAGGTCCTCGATGACGTACAGGCCGCCGGGCCGCACGTGCGGGAAGAGGGTTCGGAACGAGGTGCGCACGTGCTCGTTCAGGTGGCTGCCGTCGTCGATGACGATGTCGAACGGGCCGTGCTCCCGGGCGAGTTCGGTCAGGAAGTCGGGGTCGTTCTGGTCGCCGACCAGCGCCGTGAGCCGGGGCTCGGAGAGCGAGGTCTTGTCGTACAGGTCGAGCCCGAAGACGGTGCCGCGGGGGAAGTAGCGCTTCCACATCTTCAGCGAGCCGCCGCCGAGGTCGTCCTCGAACCCGCCGATCCCGATCTCCAACACCCGTACGGGCCAGTCCCGGTAGCGGGCGAAGTGGTGCTCGTAGTGCGCGGTGTACCAGTGGAAGCTGGCCCACTTGTCGGAGCCGTACCGGATGGACAGCTCCCCGAGCTCCGGGGCGCGCCCGGTGCAGCCGGCCATCAGGGTGGCGGTGGCCTGGGCCGCCGCGCGCAGCACGATGTCCATCTCGCCGAGGAGTTCGCGCAGTTGACCGGGGTCCTCGGGGGTGGGCATGAAGGTGTTGTGGAAGTCCCCGGTACGCGGGGAGTCCACCGGCCCGAAGAGCCGGCGGAGCATCCCCGCGGCGGTGAAGGTGATCCGCGAGCGGACCTTGGCGGACTCCTCGGCGACCAGGCGGACCGGCTCGTCGCGCACCACGCGCAACGCGGCCGAGTGCCGTTCCCCGCCGTGGGTGAGGTCGAGCGCCACGTCGACGGGGGCGGTGTTGGCCGGCTCCGGGCAGCGGAACCGCACCTCGTCGACGAGCACCCGGGCCACATCGGACAGGCCGACGTCCTTCAGCAGGGCGTCGATCTCGTCGTCGGAGCCGGCTCCGGCTCGGATCAGGCGTCGGATCAGGGCGTTCTCTGCGGCATCCACCATGGCGGCGTCCCATCGGTCCACGAAGCGGTCCCGACCACCGTCGACGGAACGCCTGGAGAGCGGCTCGACCGCCGCTGAACGCCGCTGGGCCCCGGCCTCAGAAGTCCGCGCGGTGGTCGGCCACCCACTGCGCGAACGTGCGGGCGGGCCGACCGGTGACCCGCTCGCAGGTCGGCCCCACCGGGACGTCCACCGGGTCCTGGAGCAGCCAGTCCACGGCCTCGGCCGGCATGCCCTGGCCGAGCCACAGTTCACGGGCCGCGGGCACGGTCAGCTCCTCGAAGCCGATGTGCCGGCCGAGGACCTCGCCGAGCACCCGCACCTGCTCGTGCTTGGACAGCGACTCCGGGCCCGCGAAGGCGTACGCCCGTCCGGCGTGCCCCTCCTCCAGCAGGGCGGCCAGCGCCACGTCGGCGATGTCGGCCTCGTGCACCGGGGCGCTGCGGGCCGCCCCGAACGGGGCGCGGACGGTGTTCTCGGCCCGGATGGTGGGGGCCCACCAGGACAGCAGGTTGGTCATGAACTCGCCCGGCCGGACGTGCGTCCACTCCATGCCGGAGGCCTCCACGGCCCGCTCCACCACGCTGTGGTGGTCGCCGCTGTAGTCCCCGGCGGCGTACTCGGCCGCGATCGAGGAGAGCACGACGATCCGCCGCACCCCGGCCTTGGCGGCCCGGGCGGTGAACTCCTCGGCGGTACCGGGGAGCGGGAACAGGAAGGCCCGGTCCACCCCGGCGAGGGCCGCGTCCAGGCTCGACGGATCCGCGAGGTCGCCGCGGACCACCTCCACTCCCTCGGGCAGCGTGGCGCGCTCCGGCGTGCGGGTCATCGCGCGCACCGGCACGTCCGCCGCCAGCAGGCCCGCCACCACGTGCCGGCCCACGTTGCCGGTGGCTCCGGTCACCAGAACGGTCATGGTCTCGTCTCCTTCTGCTTCTTCTCGGGTACTGCGCTTCGTCGTGTTCAGGGGGCTTCGGGCGCGGCTTCCGCCGCGACTTGAGCGCCCGTCGAGCGGCCGTTGCCATCGTCGGGGCGCCTACGTACGTTCCACGTCACGATCCGGGAGGAACCATGAGCGGCACGGATGGACGGGTGGCCGTCGTCACCGGGGCGACCAGCGGGATCGGCCTCGCCGTGGCCCGAGCGCTGGGCGCCGGGGGACTGCGGGTCTTCCTCTGCGCCCGGGACGGTGCGGCGGTCGCCGACACCGTGACACTCCTGCGGGAGGAAGGGGTCGACGCCGACGGGCGGAGCTGCGACGTGCGTTCCACCGAGGAGGTGGACGCCTTCGTGCGCGCCGCCGTCGACCGGTTCGGCCCGATCGACGTTCTGGTCAACAACGCGGGCCGCAACGGCGGTGGGGCCACCGCCCAGTTGACGGACGAGCTGTGGCTGGACGTCGTCGACACCAACCTCACCAGCGTGTTTCGGGTGACGAGGGCCACCCTGACCAGCGGCGGCATGCTGGACCGCGGTCGGGGCCGGATCGTCAACATCGCCTCCACCGGCGGCAAGCAGGGCGTGGTGCTGGGCGCGCCGTACTCGGCCTCGAAGCACGCCGTGGTCGGTTTCACCAAGGCGCTGGGCCTGGAGCTGGCGAAGACCGGCATCACCGTCAACGCGGTCTGCCCCGGCTACGTGGAGACGCCGATGGCCGAGCGGGTCCGGGCGGGCTACGCCGAGGTGTGGGGCACCACGCCCGAGGCGGTGCTCGAACGGTTCGAGGCGAAGATCCCGCTGGGCCGGTACACCACGCCCGAGGAGGTCGCGGGGCTGGTCGGCTACCTGATCACGGACACGGCGGCGCCGATCACCGCCCAGGCCCTCAACGTGTGCGGCGGGCTCGGCAACTACTGAGCGTGGCCCGGTCACGGCAGCTCGTCCCCGCCCCCGTCCCCGGTGCCGACGTCCGGGTCCGGGGGCGCGGGCGTTCCCTTGAGCTCGTGGAAGCCGGGGGTGCCGGCCAGCAGCAGGGTGGCGTCCCACAGTCGGCCCGCCTCCTCTCCGCGGGGCACGCGGGAGAGGACCGGCCCGAAGAAGGCCACCGGAGGACGGCCGGGCCGTGCCGGGTCGGTGACGGCCACCACCGGGGTGCCGGTGCGCGGGCCCAGCAGGCCGAGGGCTTCGGCGTGTGAGGCGCGCAGCGCCGCGTCGTGCGCGGTGGAGGTGCCGGCCGCCGCCAGGGCGGCCGGCAGACCGGCGGCGGCCAGCGCCGTGGCCGGGTCGGTGATCCAGCGCCGGCCGCTGCCGGCCCACAGGGCGCGGTGGAAGCGGACCAGGGCGTCCTGGCCGTGGGCCTGCCGGACGGCGGTGGCGATCCGCACCGGCACCAGGAGGTAGCCGTCAAGATCCCCTTCCGGGTCGTCGTCGCGGCCCTCGTTGAGGAGCGCCAGGCTCATCAGGTGCCAGCGCGGCGCCAGCGGGCGGACCCGGGTCGCCTCCCGCAGCCAGCGGGAGGTCAGCCAGGTGTAGGGGCAGGCGGGGTCGAACCAGACGTCCACGGTGCGGGCGCCGGGGCCCGGCGCGCTGCGGTCGGTCACGGTGACTCCTTCAGAAGACGCGATGCTTCGTCAGAACTGGCACTATGCTGAGGCGTTGCGCATGCCGCGGATCCCGGCCGCGACGCCCAGCATCGCGATGGCGCCGGCCGCGAGGAATCCGTACAGCACCACCGATTCTGTCAACTGCCCGTCGAACAGGGCGCGTTCGGCCTCGACCACGTGGGTCACCGGGTTGATCCGGCTCAGCACGTAGAGCCAGGTCGGCGCGGCCGCCTCGGTGATCGGCAGCAGCACCCCGGAGAGCAGCAGCAGCGGAAAGAAGACCACCTGCTGTACCCCGTAGAACAGGGTCTGCTGGCGGCGGGAGCGGAGCGCCAGGGTGAAGGACAGCGCGCCGATGCCGACGCCGAAGACGCTCAGCAGCACGAGCCCGGCCAGGGCGCCCGGCAGGTGCAGCCGGAAGTCGGTCGGCAGCAGCAGGAGGAGGATCAGCAGGGCTTGGGTGAGCAGGACCACGACCTCCTTCAGTGTCCGGCCGACCAGCATGGCGGCCCGGTTGAGCGGGGTGACGAGCAGCCGCTCGAAGGCGCCCGAGGAGATCTCGTTGAGCAGCGAGGCGCCCGCCCCCGCGGTGGCGGACAGGCCGAGCAGGACGAGCATGCCGGGGACGAACCACTGCCAGGGCGAGCCCGCGCCGGCCGGCCCGCCGCCCGCGCCCGGGCCCGCGCCCGAGCTGGAGAGCAGCGGCGCGAAGAGGGCGAGCAGCAGGAACGGCAGCATCATCGTGAAGAGCAGGCCGACGGGCTGGCGCAGTTCGGGCTTGAGTTCGCGGGCGAACGCGGTGCGGGTGTCGGTGAGCACCTTCATGGTCAGGCTCCCTGGTGAGGGGTGGTCGGGATGCCGGCGTCGGCGCTCTCCCGGAGGGTGCGGCCGGTCAGGGTGAGGAAGACGTCGTCGAGCGTGGGACGAGCCAGCCGGGTGCTGTGCACCTGGATCCCGGCCGCGTCGAGGTCGCGCAGCAGCTCCGGCAGCCGGACGTCGCCGTCGGAGGTCCGGACCCGCACCTCCCGGTCCTCGACGGTCACCTCCCGAACGGCCCGCAGGGTGCGGGCCCGGGTGGCGGCCGGGCCGGTGTCGGCGGGGTCGGCGGTCGTGAAGGTGATGAGGTCACCGGCGAGTTCGGCCTTGAGGCGCTCCGGGGAGTCGTCGGCGATCACTCGGCCGTGGTCGACGACCAGCACCCGCCCGGCCCACAGGTCGGCCTCCTCCAGGTAGTGGGTGGTGAAGACGATGGTGGTGCCGAGGTCCTTGTGCAGGCGCAGTACGTGCTCCCAGATGTTGGCGCGGCTGTGCGGGTCGAGCCCGGTGGAGGGCTCGTCGAGGAAGAGCAGGTCCGGTTCGTGGACCAGGGCCATGGCGATGTCGAGCCGGCGGCGCTGGCCCCCGGAGAGGGTGCCGACCGTCCGCCGGGCCAGCCCTTCCAGTTCGAGGGCGTCCAGCAGGCGTTCGGCCCGGGCGTGCGACTCGGCGCGGCTCAGGCCGTAGGCGCGGCCCTGGGTGACGAGTTCGTCCATGACCCGGAAGCCGGTGCCGGCGCTGTTGCCCTGGCCGAGGTAGCCGATCCGGCGGCGCACCCCGGCCGGGTCGGCCACCACGTCGTGCCCGGCGACGGTGGCGGTGCCCGCGGTCGGCGGGAGCAGGGTGGTCAGCATCCGCAGACTGGTGGTCTTCCCGGCGCCGTTCGGGCCGAGGAAGGCCACCACGGAGCCGGCCTCGATGTCGAGGTCGAGACCGCGGACGGCTTCGACGGTCTCGCCCTTGGCGCGGAAACTTCGGGTGAGTCCGCGGGTGTGGATCATGAGGTCTCCCGTACGGGGGGCGTGGAGGGCGGAGCGGAGAGTGGAGCGGAGGTCCCGGCTGCCGGGGGCCGATCGGAGCGGCCCCCGGCCGGGCGGAGGAGAAGCCAGCTGCTCCGGGCTCTTGACTTCTGAGAGCTTAGAAGCGTCAATAACGTCACTGTCAGGGCTGCTGACAGTCTTCTTCCCGCCCTCGGAACCCCGTTCGAGCGCGCCGCGTACCAGTGACCCTCCACCGGCCCGCCAGCGACGGACCCCAGGCTGATCGCCGACGGACGATCGGCCGCAGGCCGCACGGGAAGGTCGGTGAACCCCATGGCAGGACTCACGCGCAGACGGTTGATGGAGCTCTCGACGATGGCCGGGGGAGCCGCGCTGCTCGGTGTCCCGGCCGCCGCCGCTCCGGCGGCCGGAGCGCCTGCCCCCCTGGGGCCGGTGGTCCTCGGCCCGGACGACCCCCGCTACACCGAACTCACCACCCGCGGGCACAACGGCCGCTTCACCGGCTCCCCGGACGTGGTGCACCTGGTCGGCTCGCCCGGCCAGGTGGTCGCCGCGGTCGAGCAGGCCGCCCGGGACCGCAAGCGGATCGCGGTCCGCAGCGGCGGCCACTGCTTCGAGGGCTTCGTCGACGACCCCGCCGTCCGGGTCCTGATCGACGTCTCCGAGATGACGGACGTCTCCCACGACCCGGAGCGGCAGCTCTTCGCCGTCGCGGCCGGCGCCACCCTCGGGCGGGTCTACCGCACGCTCTACCTGGGCTGGGGCGTGACCCTGCCGGGCGGCAGCTGCCCCGGCGTCGGGGTGGGCGGCCACGTCGCGGGCGGCGGCTACGGGGCACTGTCCCGCCGGTACGGGCTGGTCGTCGACCACCTGTACGGTGTCGAGGTCGTCGTCGTGGACCGGTCCGGCCGGGCCCGCCTGGTCACCGCCACCCGGGACTCCACCGGGCCCGGGCGCGAGCTGTGGTGGGCCCACACCGGCGGCGGAGGAGGCAACTTCGGGGCCGTCACCCGCTACCTGTTCCGGTCGCCGGGCGCCGCCGGCGCGCCGGGCGACCTGCTGCCGAAGCCGCCGACCGCCGTACGCTCGGTGTCCCTCGGCTGGCAGTGGCAGGACCTGAGCCAGGAGGCGTTCGCCCGGCTGCTGCGCGCCCACGGGGACTGGCACCAACGGCACGCCGGTACGGACACGCCCTACGCCGACCTGTCGAGCGGCCTCACCCTCGGCCACCGCGCCGCCGGGCGGGTCTCGGTGGACGCCGCCCTCGACTCCTCCCGCCCCCGCGCCCGGGAACTCCTGGACGCCTTCGCCGCCGAACTGACCGCTGCGGCCGGCGTCCCGCACACGGCGACCACCGCCGAGACGCCGTGGCTGAAGTCGGTGCTGGGCGTGGTGCAGTGGCCGGGCGGCGCCCGGTTCAAGTCCAAGTCCACCCTGCTGCGCAAACCCTGGTCCGACCGGCAGATCGCGGTCCTGCACGACCACCTGAACCGTGGCGGCGAGGAGTTCGCCACCGCCGGCGTCTACCTCACCTTCCTCGGCGGACGGATCAACACCGTGCCCCAGGACGCCACCGCCCTGCCCCACCGGGACAGCCTGTTCAGCGTCGTCCACGAGACCCTGTGGGGCGAGCCGGAGCAGACCGAACGCCACCTGGCCTGGGTGCGCGGCCTCTACCGGGAGCTGCACGCCGACACCGGCGGCGTCCCGGTGCCGAACGAGGCCAACGGCGGCGCCTACGTCAACTACCCGGACACGGACCTCGCCGACCCCGGCTGGAACACCTCGGGCGTGCCGTGGAGCGCCCTCTACTACCGGGACAACCACCGGCGGCTGCAACGGGTCAAGGAACGCTGGGACCCGCTGGACCTGTTCCACCACGACCTGGGCGTCCGGCCGGCCGGCTGACGGACGGCGGTGAGCCCAGCCCAGCGGTTCTCGAGTCACCGACCAGGGCCGGCCCCGACCCTGGCTCCGCTGACCGACAGCGGAGCCGGAGGAGAACCATGTCACGTCCCGGAACCCACCACACCGAACACTCGATCACCGTGTCCGCGTCCCCGCGGCGCGTCTACGACCTGATCGCTGACGTCGGCCGCTGGCCGGAGACCTTCCCGCCCACCGTGCACGTCGAACACGTCGAACGGGGCGACACCGAGGAACGCATCCGGATCTGGGCCACCGCCAACGGCGAGGTGAAGACCTGGACCTCGCGGCGGCTGCCGGACCCCGGCCGGCTCAGCGTCCGCTTCCGGCAGGAGGTCTCTCAGCCCCCGGTGTCCGCCATGGGCGGGGAGTGGATCGTCGAGCCGCTCACCGACACCGAGACCCGGGTGCGTCTGCTGCACGACTTCCGGGCCGTCGACGACGACGCCGAGAACGTCGCCTGGATCCAGCGGGCGGTCGACCACAACAGCGGCGCCGAACTCGCTGCCCTGCGCACCGCCGTCGAGCGCGAGGAGGCCGGGGCCGGCCTGGTGCTCACCTTCGAGGACACCGTCGCCTTCGACGGCGACGTCAAGGCCGCCTTCGCCTTCGTCGACGAGGCGCACCGCTGGCCCGAGCGACTGCCGCACGTGGCCCGCACGGAGCTGACGGAGGATCAACCCAACCTCCAGGTCCTGGAGATGGACACCCGGACGCCGGACGGCTCCACCCACACCACCCGGTCCGTCCGGATCCTTTTCCCGCACGACCGGATCGTCTACAAGCAGCTGCGCACCCCCGCGCTGATGACCGCCCACACCGGGCAGTGGCTGTTCCGGGCGGACGGCGAAGGGGCCCGGATCACCTCCGTGCACACCGTGGTCCTCAACGAGGAGGCCGTCCCGGCCGTCCTCGGACCGGATGCCACCCTCGCCGACGCCCGCGCCTTCGTGCGCGACGCGCTGGGCCGCAACAGCACCACCACCATGGAGCACGCCGTGGCGCACGCCGGCCGACCGCGGGCGTAGCACGACCAAGGGTGAGGGGAGGGTCGGGACAGCCGGCCCTCCCCTCACCCGTCACTCACGCCTTCGGGCCGCCGAGCACCGCCTCGGACAGCCAGTCCACCGCGTCGGGATAGGTGAACGGGTGCATGAACGCGCCCGCCCGCACGTCCCGGTAGAGCCGCGACAGCGGATGCGCCCCCGCGTAGGAGGCGCCGCCGATCACCGCCAGGCAGTCCGAGACGATGTCGGGTGCCAGCCGGTTCACCATCAGCTTGGCGCACTGGAAGTCGGCCATCATGCGCCGCCCGCGCTCCGCCGGATCACCGTCGAAGCCGTACGCCAGCCAGTCCGCCACCGACAGCGTGCCCGCCACCGTCGTGCGCAGCGCGTACAGCCGGGCCTCGATCTCCGCGAGCAGCGTGCGCGTCGCGGCCCCCGCCGCCGAAAGCCCGCCCCGCTTGGCGAGTTCGGCCACCACGACGTCCCGCGCCGCCTGCGCCACCCCCGCGTAGATCCCCAGCATGGTGATCGAACTGACCGTCTGGCCCGCCAGGGACGCGTCCGACTGCTCCCCGACCGGCCCGCGCAGGAACACGTCCCCGGCCCGGATCGGACAGTCCTCCAGCACGACGTCCACGGTGCCGGAGGCCCGCATGCCCAGCCCGTCCCAGTTGTCCAGGACGGTCAGGCCCGGGGTCCCGCGCGACAGCACGGCCGCCGCCGAGCGGGCCACGCCGGCCACCTCCACCTGCGCCGAGACGACGAAGTCGGTCGCGAACGGCGCCATGCTCGCCAGGGTCTTGCGGCCGGTCAGCACCCAGCCGCCGTCCGGGGCCGGCCGCAGCCTGGTCACCACCCGGCCGCCGGAGGCATCCTTGACGGTGGTGCACACCACGGCCTCGCCCGAGCCCATGCCGCGCAGCAGCCGCTCGGCCAGCGCCCGCGGCCCGTCGTCGCCGTGCCGCCACTCGTGGGTGAACGTCAGCCCCCGGCTGAGCTGCATGTGCAGCGCCAGCGCGGTCGACGCGTCCGCCTCGGCGACCGTTGTCAGCGCCAGGGCGACGTCGTGCAGGGAGGTGACGCCCAGGCCGCCCAACTCCCGCGGCACGGTGGCGCCGAGCACGCCGCCGGCGCGCAGGGCCGCGAACACCTCGGTGCGGAAGACCCCCTCCCGGTCGGCCTGCCGGGCGCCGTCCCGGATCGCGGGCAGGTGCCCGGTGAGCTGGTCCAGCAGGGCCCGGCCGGCCGCGGTCCTCGGCGTGCGCAGATCCGCCGTGACCGCCCGGTACCCGTCGTGTGTCGCCATCGCGTTCCCGCTTCCTTCGCTCGAAATCCGGCCGCCCGGTGCGATCGGGACGGCCTCGATGATGTCCGGTGCGGTTCGACGACCATTCGAAAGCCGCTGCCCCGTTTTGAAAGTCGCTGCCCCGTCCCGGAGTTCGGCCGGTTCGGCCGGTCAGGCACCGGTCTCCCGCAGATAGCGGTCCAGCGCCCGCCGGTGGTAGCCGGGCCCGAAGGGCGGCCCGGCCGACCCGGGCACCAGCCGCCGCAGCTTCGCCACCGACGGGCAGTGCGAGAAGGCGCTGTCCCCGCCGCCGACGAGTTCCTCGGCCGCCGCCAGGCCCAGCCGCCGCTTCAGGTGGGCCACCAGGTCCCGGACGTCCACGCAGTCGCCGGAGGCCACGTTCACCGTCTCGTTGCGCACGCCCGCGGCGAGCAGCCCGTCCACGAGCCGGACGAAGTCCGCCACGTGCAGCAGGTCGCGTCGGGCCCCCGGGTGCACCCGGACCAGCCCCGCCCTGACCTGCGCCAGCAGGGCCGGCACCAGCCGGAAGTCGGGCTCGTGCGGCCCGAGGACGTACGCCAGGCGCAGCACCAGGTGCTCGACGCCGGACTCCCGGATCGCGGTCTCCAGGGCGTGCTTGTGCCGGCCGTAGCGGGTGCTGGGGACGAGCGGGTCGTCTTCCCGCCCCCGGCAGCCCGGGCCGCCGTACATGCTCACCGTGGAGAGGAAGACCAGCAGGTCACCCCGGTTGCGGCAGCGCGCGACCGTGTCCCGCACCAGCGCGGCCTCCCGCTCGTGCTCGGAGTCCGGCAGGTGCTGGCGGGGCACGCCCGCGGCCAGCACCGTCACCCCGGGGTGGGCCTCGCGCAGCGGCCACAGGTACCGGGCGATGAATCCCTTGCCGATGATGTCCATGACCGCGTCACCCTAGGGCGCGGGTGCCACGCCCCCCTCGTGCCCGGCTCGACGGCCCGCCCGGACCAGGCCACGGGAAGTCGAGGAGTGATCGAGGGGACCTGCCTAGCGTCCTTCCCCATGACAGCGAGCATGACCGACGGCGAGTTGGGGCGTGTGCTGCTGACCCTGCGCGGCGTGCAGTGGATCCTGGGCACCAAGGGCGATCCGTACGCGCTGCTGCTCCGTGCGGCCGGGGACGACCGCGCCGAACTGGGCCGGCGGGTCCGCGAGCGCGGCCCCCTGTACCGCAGCAGCGCCGAGGCGTGGGTGACGGCGGACCACGAGGTGGCCACCGCCGCGCTGGCCGACCGGCGGCTGACGCCCCGGCCCCCGGGGGCCGCCACCCCGGCCGGTGAGCCGGCCGGCGAACCGGCGCCCTGGGACGTTCCCGCCCTGCACGAGGCGCTGCCGCTCGCCGAACTGCCCACCGGACTCGACCGCGAGGAGTACGAGCGGCTGGCGCGCTGGGCCGAGCCGGTCCTCGGCGAACGGGCCGTGGGCCGCCTGCGGGCACCGGCCGTACGGGCCTACCGGAGCCGGGCGGCCGCCCTCGGCGAGCGGTTCGACCTGGTGGACGACCTGATCCGGCCGGCCACCACCGAGACGGCCCGGGTGCTGCTCGGGCTGCCGCGACACCGGGCCGAGCGCTTCGCCGAACTGTGCGGCGCGACCGCCGGAGCGCTGGACGCGACGCTCTGCCCGCCCAGGCTGGACACCGCCCGCCGGCTGGGCGCCGCCCTGCCCGAACTCCGCGCCCTGCTCGCCGAGACGGTCGCGGACGCCGAGAAGGCGGTCGCCGGGAACACGTACGCCGGGAAGACGGTCGGGGGTGGCCTGCCCGGCCGGCTGCTGCGGATCCCGCCCCCGGACGGGCGTCCGGTGGCCGCAGCCGACGACGCGCTGACCGTGAGCGTCCTGCTCGCGACGGTCGGCGTCGACGTCACCACCACGCTGGTCGGCAACGCGCTCGCCCTCCTGCTGGACCGCCCCGAGCAGTGGCGGGCCCTGGTCGAGGACCCCGGGCTCGCCACCGCCTGCGTCGCCGAGACCCTGCGGCACGCGCCGCCGGTCCGGCTGCGCCGGCTGCACGCCCGGCAGGACCTGGAGCTAGCTGGGACCGGGGTGGCCGCCGGCGAGGAGGTGGTGGTGCTGGTCGAGGCCGCGCACCGCGACCCCCGGTGGCACCTCGACCCCGACCGGTTCGACCTCCGCCGGCCCGCCCACGACCGCCGGCTGCTCCCCGAGGACGGCCACCACGGCGGTCTCGTCGGCCCGGCGGCCCGGCTGGCGGCCGACGCGGCCCTGCGGGCCCTCGCCGCGGAGCTGCCCGACCTGACCCGTACCGGAGAGGTGCTGCGCCGGCTCCGCTCACCGATCACCAGCGGGGTGCTCCGCTTCCCCGCCGCCCGCCACGGAACCGTCCGGCGGCAGATCCCGCCCCGGGCCCGATGAATCCCGAGGAAGGCCCCCATGTGCCGTGTCTGTGGAGGACTTGTCCGTCAGTTCTTCGACTTCGGGCGCCAGCCACTGTCCGACGCCTTCGTGGACCCAGAACGCGTCGACGAGGAGTATTTCTTCCGGCTCGCCGTGGGAATCTGCGAGTCCTGCGGCATGACCCAGCTCCTGGAGGAGGTCGCCCGGGACCGCATGTTCCACGAGGCCTACCCCTACCACTCGTCGGGCTCGGCCCACATGCGACGGCACTTCGAGCAGACCGCCGCCCGGCTGTCCCGTGACCACCTGCGTGGGCCCGACCCGTTCGTGGTGGAGATCGGCTGCAACGACGGGGTGATGCTGCGCGCCCTGGCCAAGGAGGGCATCCGCCACCTCGGCGTCGAGCCCTCCGGCGGCGTGGCCGAACTCGCCCGCCAGCAGGGCGTCCGGGTCCGCTCCGAGTTCTTCGAGGAGGCGACGGCGGCCGCGATCCTGGCCGCCGACGGCCCCGCCGACCTGGTCTACTCCGCCAACACCATCTGCCACATCCCCTACCTCGACTCCGTCTTCCGGGGCCTCGACACCCTGCTGGCCCCGGACGGCGCCTTCGTCTTCGAGGACCCGTACCTCGGTGACATCCTCGAACGCACCACCTTCGACCAGATCTACGACGAGCACTTCTACTTCTTCACCCTGACCTCGGTGCGGAACGCGGCCGCCCGCCACGGCTTCGAGGTCGTCGACGTCGAACGGCTGCCGGTGCACGGCGGCGAACTGCGCTACACCCTCAAGCGGGCCGGTCGCGGCACCCCGAGCCGGGCCGTGGCCGAACTGGCCGCCGAGGAGCGGCGCAGGCGGCTGGACAACCCCGAGGTGTTCGACGAGTTCGCCGTCCGCGTCGAACGCATCCGCGCCGAACTGATGACGCTGCTAAGGAAGTTGCGCGAGGAGGGCAAGCGGGTCGTCGGCTACGGCGCCACCGCCAAGAGCGCCACCGTGACCAACTACTGCGGCATCGGACCCGAGTTGATCGAATGGGTTTGCGACGTGACCCCGGCCAAGCACGGCAAGCTCATGCCCGGCTCGCACATCCCGGTCCGCCCCAGCGAGGCCCTGGCCCACCCCTACCCGGACTACGTGGTGCTGTTCGCCTGGAACCACGCCGAGGAGATCATGGCCAAGGAGCGGCTGTTCCGCGAGTCCGGTGGGCGCTGGATCGTCTACGCGCCGGAGGTCCGCGTCATCTGACCCCGCACCACCCCACCGCCGGTCCCCGCCGGCGCCACCACCAGCAACGAGGACGGTGACATGGAGTCGCGACAACTCGCCGTGGCCGGCGCGTTCGAGTTCCGGCCGAAGGTCTTCACCGACGAACGGGGGCTCTTCGTCTCCCCGTTCCAGGAGACGGCCGCCCGCGAGGCCCTGGGGCATCCCCTGTTCCCCGTGGCCCAGACCAACCACAGCCGCTCCCGGCGCGGCACGATCCGGGGCGCCCACTACACCCTCACGCCCCCGGGGGTCGCCAAGTACGTGTACTGCGCGCGCGGCCGGGCGCTCGACCTGGTCATCGACGTCCGGGTCGGCTCGCCCACGTACGGCCGCTCGGACGCCGTCCTGCTCGACCAGGAGGACTTCCGCGCCGTCTACTTCCCGGTCGGCGTCGCCCACGCCTTCGTGGCCCTGGAGGACGACACCGTGATGTCGTACATGCTCTCCGGCGAGTACGTCCCCGAGCACGAGCTGTCGCTCTCCGTCCTCGACCCGGCGCTCGGCCTGCCGCTGCCGCGCGACGTCGACCCGGTCATGTCCGAACGGGACCGGGCCGCGCCGACCCTGGAGACGGCCGAGAAGAGCGGCACCCTCCCGGAGTACCGCGCGTGCCTTGACCTCGAACAGGCACTGTGCGGCCGCCCGGCCCGATGACCGCCGGGCCGCGGACGGGCGCCGTCGCCGTGATCGGCGCCACCGGTTGGGTCGGCGGCGCGGTGACCGCCGCGTTCGGCCGGGCCGGCCGGCCCGTGGTCGAGGTCGCGCGCCGCCGGCCCCCGGACACCGCCGGCCGGCGCTTCCACGCCCTCGACGTCGCCGCCGCGGACCCGGCCGAGCTGGCCGCACTGCTCACCGAGGCCGACGTGGACACCGTGGTCAACGCGGCCGGCGGCTGGGTCACCGGAGCGGCCGAGAACGAGCGCGCCCACGTCCGGCTGGTGGAGAACCTGTTGGCCGCGTGCGCGCGCACGCCCCGGCCGCCGCGCCTGGTGCAGATCGGCTCCGTGCACGAGTACGGACCGCTGCCCGCCGGCACCGCCGTCGACGAGACCCGGGCGCCGAACCCCGGCTCCGTCTACGCCCGCACCAAACTGGCCGGCGCCGAGGCAGTGCTCCGCGCCACCCGCGAGGGCGCGGTGGACGGCGTGGTGCTGCGCGTCGTCAACCTGTGCGGCCCGGGCGTCGCGGCGGGGTTCCTGGGTGTCGCGGTCCGCCTGCTGCGCGCCGCCACCCCGGACCGCCCGGCCGAGCTGACCGTGGCCGACGCCCACCGCGACTACCTCGACGTCCGGGACCTGGCCGGCGCCGTCCTCGCGGCCGCCACCGCCCCGGTGAGCGGCCAGGTGATCAACGTGGGTCGCGGCGAGGCGGTACCCGTGAGCGGCCTGATCGACCTGCTCGTCGCCGCCGCGGCCCCGCCGCCCGGGGCGGTCCGGCGGCGCACCGCCCCGGTCGACTCCCGGGGCGGTGACTGGACCCTCGCCGACATCGCCCGCGCGGCCCGGCTGCTGGGGTGGCGACCGCAGGTGGATCTGCCCGCCTCGATCAAGGACATGTGGGACGCGTCCCGCACGGACCACCTGGAGCGAGCATGACCGAAGCAACCGCACGACCCGCGAGCCGGCGGCGCACCGCCGCCACCCCCCTGCGCGTCGCCGCCTCGGCCCGCGCCCGGCCCGACGGGCCCGCCTTCCGCCAGGACTTCCGCGACTGGTTCGCCGAGGCCGCGAAGCGCACCTTCACCTGGGTGGAGCGGGTCCCGCTGGACGAACTCGCCGGCTGGCGGACCGACCCCGGCACCGGCAACCTGCGCCACCACACCGGGGGCTTCTTCACCGTGGAGGGCCTGGAGGTGCGGATCCCGGACGGCCCGGTGCCGGCCTGGAGCCAGCCCATCATCAACCAGCCCGAGATCGGCGTCCTCGGCATCCTGGTCCAGGAGTTCGACGGGATCCTGCACTGCCTGATGCAGGCCAAGGTCGAGCCCGGCAACGCCAACGGGCTGCAGATCTCGCCGACCGTGCAGGCCACCCGCAGCAACTACACCGGCGTCCACGGCGGCCGGCCCGTACCGTACCTGGAACTGTTCCGGGACCCGGGCCCGGACGGCCCGCTGGTCGACGTGCGCCAGTCCGAACAGGGCTCCGCCTTCCACCACAAGCGGAACCGGAACATGGTGGTCGAGGCGTACGGGGACGTGGAGGTGCGCGAGGGCTTCCGCTGGTTCACCCTCGGCGAGCTTCACCAACTCCTCGCCGAGGACGACCTGGTCAACATGGACGCCCGGACCGTGCTGTCCTGCCTGCCGTTCGCCGACGCCCGGCTCGCCCGCGAACTCGGCCCGCCCGACGACGAGTTCCGGGCGGCCCTGTTCCGCTCCTGCGACCCGTCCGCCGGGTCCCGGCACTCGCTGGACTCCGTGCTGAGCTGGATCACCGAGGCCCGCACCCGCACCGAGGTCCGGGTGCGCCGCGTCTCGCTCGCCGGACTGGCCGGCTGGCACCGCACCCCGGAGCGGATCTCGCACGAGAGCGGCGCCTTCTTCGACGTCATCGGCGTACGGGTGGAGGCCGGCGGCCGGGAGGTCGCCCAGTGGTCCCAGCCGATGATCGAACCGCACGGCACCGGCGTGGTCGCCTTCCTGACCCGGCCCATCGACGGGGTGCTGCACGTCCTGATGCACGCCCGGGTCGAGGCCGGCTACATGGACGTGGTGGAACTGGCCCCCACCGTCCAGTGCACCCCCGACTCCTACGCGCACCTGCCGGGCAGCGCCCGGCCGCGCTTCCTCGACGCGGTGGAGGCGGCGGACCCGGGCCGGATCCGCTTCCGGTCCGTGCTCTCCGAGGAGGGCGGACGCTTCCACCACGCCCGCAACCGCTACCTGATCGTCGAGAGCGACGCCGACACCGACGTCGCCCCCGACGACCCCGACTACCGGTGGATGACCGTGCACCAGCTCGTCGAGCTGCTGCGCCACAGCCACTACCTGAACATCCAGGCCCGCAGCCTGGTGGCCTGCCTGCAGAGCCTGCTCGTCCCCGGCGAGCCGGCGCCGACCGTGGAGAGGAAGGTGCCGTGATGCACCCCGACAACGTACGCCCGGTCACCCGGTGCCGGGTCTGCGAAGCCTCGGACTGGCAGGAGGTGGTCTCCTTCGGCGACGTGCCGCTGGCCAACGCCTTCCTGGAACCGGCCGCCTCCTACGTGGACGAGCCGGCCTACCCGCTGGGCGTGGTGTCCTGCCGCTCCTGCCGGCTGATGAGCGTCACCCACGTCGTCGACCCCGAGGTGCTGTACCGCACCTACAGCTACGTCACCTCGGACTCGGAGACCATGACCCGGCACATGGCGAAGGTCGCCGACCTGTGCCGGGAACGGGCCGGCCTCGCCCCCGGCGACCTGGTGGTGGAGCTCGGCAGCAACACCGGCCAGCAGCTCGCCGCCTTCGCCCCGTACGGCGCCCGGCTGCTCGGCGTGGACCCGGCCCGCAACTTGACGGCCGCCGCCGACCGGCTCGGAGTCCCCACCGTGCCCGAGTTCTTCACCGCCGGCACCGCCGGGGCCATTCGCCAGGACCACGGCCCGGCCCGGATCATTCTCGGTCGGCACGTCTTCGCCCACATCGACGACCTCTCCGGGGTGCTCGCCGGGGTGCGGGAGCTGCTCGCGTCCGACGGCTTGTTCATCATCGAAGTCCCGTACGCGGTCGACCTGTTGGAGAAGAACGCGTTCGATACCGTCTACCACGAGCACCTGTCGTACTTCCTGGTCCGCACGCTGGACACGCTGTTCACCCGGCACGGCCTCAGCCTGTTCGACGTGCAGCGGCTCCCGGTGCACGGCGGTTCCCTCCTCGCGTTCGTGGGACGTCCCGAGCAGGGGCGGCCGGTCGGCGCGGCCGTCGGGGCGCTGATCGCGGCCGAGGAACGGGCGGAGCTCGGCAGCGAGGCAGGCTACCGGGAGTTCGTCC
Source organism: Kitasatospora sp. NPDC041917 (assembly GCF_055589745.1). Taxonomy (NCBI): domain Bacteria; kingdom Bacillati; phylum Actinomycetota; class Actinomycetes; order Kitasatosporales; family Streptomycetaceae; genus Kitasatospora; species Kitasatospora sp. NPDC041917. The sequence continues at coordinate 18,748 of NZ_JBVJBI010000005.1, forward strand.
GCGGCGTCCAGACCGTCCGGGAGGAACTGCCCACCCTGGTGCGGTCCCTGGTGGAGGAGGGCAACCGGGTCGCCGGGTACGGGGCGTCGGCCAAGGGCACCACGATCCTCAACATCTGCGGGCTCGGCCCGGACGAGGTGGCGTACTGCACCGACACCACCGTCCTCAAGCAGGACAAGGTGCTGCCCGGCACCCACATCCCGGTGCGCAGCCCCGACTGGGCGCGGACCGACCCACCCGACGTCTACCTGATGCTGGCGTGGAACTACGCCGACGAGATCCTGCGCAAGGAGGAGGCCTTCCTGCGGGCCGGCGGCCGGTTCGTGCTGCCGTTCCCGAAGCCCGTCATCGTCTCGGCGGACTCGCTCCGCTGACGGCACGGCGGCCCGAGCGGCCCGGGTGGCCCGACGTGCGAGGCCCGGCGGAACGTCACCAGGACGTTCCGCCGGGCCTCGCGCCGTGCTCAGGGCCGGTCGTCGCGGGTCACGTACCGTTCGCGCACCCGCCACTGCCCGTCCTCGACGACCAGCAGGTCCTCGCACACGCACATCAGCAGCAGCCGGGGGTCCTCGCTCCGGCGGGTCGCCACCACCTGCACGTACGAGCGCACCCGCACCGAGCCGTCCGGCGCCGGATGCTCCACCGCCGCCGTGGACAGCACGTGCCGGCGGACCTCGCCCCCGGCCACCAGGGCCGCGTGCGCGGTGCGCACCCCGGCGGCCAGGGCGGCGTGCCCGCGGACCGGCTCGGGCAGCGACGGCGGCGCGAACAGGCCGTCCGCGGTGAAGGTGGCGGCCCAGGCCTCGGCCTCGCCGGAGTCCAGCAGCTGCATCTGCCGGGCGTAGAAGCGCCCCAGGTCGGCGCAGAGCGCCGGGTACGCCTGCTGCGCCGGGCTGACGGTGTCCGTCATGGTTCTCCCTCCTCGCCCGCGGGATCGCGGGACGCTGCCCGGATGCTCGCGCCCGCGCTTGGAGCCGGGCTGGTGCCCGGGCCAGCCTTCGGCTCCAGCCCGGCTCCACCGTTGTTCCGGAGCCGGCCGGGAGGATCCGGAGCCCGACACCGCGGCCGGCTCCGACCCGGGGCCCCGGCCAGAGGTCGCGGCCCCGAGGCTGCGGCCCCGACCCCACGGAGGTGCCCTGTGCGGCTCATCGACCTGTCCTCGCCGGTGGACGCCACGCTCTGGGAACCCGATCCCGTGGAGCACGAGGTCCTCACGCCCCGCGAGGGTGCCGTGCACATGAGCGAGGAGATGCGCACCCACTTCGGCATCGAGGTCGGCCCCGACGAACTGCCCGACGGCGAGTTCCTCTCCCTGGACCGCCTCACCCTCACCACCCACACCGGTACCCACGTGGACGCGCCCTCCCACTACGGATCGCGGGCCGGCTACGGCGACGGCGTGCCGCGGCACATCGACCGGATGCCGCTGGGCTGGTTCCTGCGGCCCGGCCTGGTCCTCGACCTCACCGACGCGCCCACCGGCGTCATCGGCGCGGACCGGCTGGAGCGGGAGTTCGCCCGGATCGGCCGCCGTCCCGCTCCGCTGGACATCGTCCTGCTGCACACCGGGGCCCAGCGCCACCAGGGCACCCCGAAGTACTTCACCGAGTTCGCGGGCCTCGACGGGCCGGCCGTCCACCTGCTGCTGGACCTCGGCGTCCGGGTCATCGGCACGGACGCGTTCAGCCTGGACGCGCCGTTCGGCGACATCATCGCCCGCTACCGGGCCACCGGGGACCGCTCGGTGCTGTGGCCCGCGCACGTGATCGGCCGGGACCGCGAGTACTGCCAGATCGAGCGGCTCGCCAACCTGGAGGCGCTGCCCGGCCCGGACGGCTTCCGGGTCTCCTGCTTCCCCGTCAAGGTGGCCGGGGCCGGAGCTGGCTGGGCCCGCGCGGTGGCGATCGTCGACGAATGAGCGGCCGCCGCCCGTGACCGGGTCCGCACGTGTACCCGCACCCGCACCGAAGGAGTCCGATGTACGGTCAGGACCTGGCGGAGGTCTACGAACTGGTCTACCGCTCGCGCGGCAAGGACTGGGCCGCGGAGGCCGCCGAGATCACCCGCCTGATCCGCGAACGGCTGCCCGGGGCGGACTCCCTGCTGGACGTCGCCTGCGGCACCGGCGCCCACCTGGAGACCTTCGCCGGGCGCTTCGGCCACACCGAGGGCCTGGAACTCGCCCCGGCGATGCTGGAGCGCGCCGCCCGCCGGCTCCCCGGGGTGCCGCTGCACCGGGGCGACATGCGCGCGTTCGACCTCGGGCGCCGCTTCGACGCGGTGGTCTGCCTCTTCACCGCCATCGGCTACCTGCCGAACCTGGCCGGGCTGCGGGCGGCGGCCGCCGCGATGGCCCGCCATCTGCGGCCCGGCGGGGTGCTCGTGGTCGAACCCTGGTGGTTCCCGGAACGGTTCCTCGACGGGTACGTGGCCGGTGATCTCGCCAGCGACGAGCGGCGCACCGTCGCCCGGATCTCGCACTCCACCCGACACGGCCGTACCACCCGCATGGAGGTCCGGTTCGTGGTCGGCGAGGCCGACGGCATCCGGGAGTTCACCGAGATCGACCTGCTCACCCTGTTCACGCAGGAGGAGTACCTGGCCGCGTTCACGGACGCCGGCTGCCCGGCGGAGTACCTCCGGCCGGACTGGACGGCGCGGGGGCTGTTCGTCGCCCGCCGCGACTGACACCGGCAGCGGTGTCGAACCGGGTGCGAGACGGATGCGAGTGCCGTCGGCTGGGATCGGAGCCCGCCGGCGCCCGTCCGCGCCCGCCGGAGCTTGTCGAAGCCTGTCGAAGACGAAAGGAAGAGAGTTCCTGTGACCATTCGCGTATGGGGATATCTGGACGAGTACGCCGCGGAACGGGAGGACATCCTCGACGCGGTGGACACTGTCTTCGGCTCGGGCCGGCTGGTCCTTGCCGACAGCGTCCGGTCGTTCGAGGAGGAGTTTGCCGCGTGGCACGGCGCCCCGCACTGCGTCGGGGTGGACAACGGCACCAACGCCGTCAAGCTCGGCCTGGAGGCCCTCGGGGTGGGGCCCGGGGACGAGGTGATCACCGTCTCGAACACGGCCGCCCCGACCGTGGTCGCCATCGTCGGCACCGGGGCGACCCCGGTCTTCGTCGACGTGGGCGAGGACTACCTGATGGACGTCTCCCAGGTGGAGGCCGCCATTACCCCGCGGACCCGCTGCCTGCTGCCGGTCCACCTGTACGGCCAGTGCGTGGACATGGCGCCGCTGGAGGAACTCGCCGAGCGGCACGGCCTGGCCGTGCTGGAGGATTGCGCCCAGGCCCACGGCGCCCGTCACCACGGCCGCTTGGCCGGGACCATGGGCCGGGCCGCCGCCTTCTCCTTCTACCCGACGAAGGTCCTCGGCGCCTACGGCGACGGCGGCGCCCTCCTCACCTCCGACGCCGAGGTCGACGGCGCGCTGCGCCGGCTGCGCTACTACGGCATGGAGGAGCGGTACTACGTGACCGCACTGCCCGGCCACAACAGCCGGCTGGACGAGGTCCAGGCCGAGATCCTGCGGCGCAAACTCCGCCGCCTGGACAGTTATGTGACGGCACGTCAGGACATCGCTCGGCGCTACGCTGTGGGGCTCGCCGACACCGAGCTGGTCCTCCCGGAGACGGCTCCCGGCAACGAGCACGTGTACTACGTCCACGTGGTGCGCCACCCGCGCCGGGACGAGATCATCGAAGCGCTGCGGCCCCGGGGCATCGAACTCAACATCAGCTACCCGTGGCCGGTGCACACCATGACCGGCTTCGCCCACCTCGGTCACGGGGAGGGCTCGCTCCCCGTGACCGAGCGGCTGGCCGGTCAGATCTTCTCGTTGCCGATGTACCCCTCGCTGACCGCGGACGCCCAGGACCGGGTGATCGAGGCCCTGCGCGAGGTGCTCAAGAACCTGTCCTGACCGGCCGGTCCGTCCCGTCCGCCGCCGGCCGGGAGAGCCGGGCCGCGTATAGCCCGTTCTCGCTCCGGCTCAGCGACCGCAGCGCGGTGGCGTGCGGGACGAAGTCCGGGTGCCCCACCGCGCGTCGGAAGGAGTCCCGGTCCCGCCACACGGCGAGGTTCACGTAGCCGGCCGGGTCGTCCACCTCCCGCAGCAGGGTGTGCCGGACGAATCCCGGCTGCCGGGCCATGAAGGCGGAGGTGCGGTCGAAGACCTCCTCGAACTCCTCGGCCGGCCCGTGCACGGTGAACCGGTTGACGAACGTCACCTCGGCGCCGCAGGGTGCTTCGGGGGACACGTGCTCTTCGTTCGGCATGGCGGGATCGTCCTCGTCTCGTGTGGGCGGATCGGCGGGCGGGGTGTCCGGCACCCCGCCCGGGCGCCTGCGCGCGGCAGCCGCGGACGCGTGCCGCCGAGCCTGACGGCCGGCTGTGGAGGATGCCTCGACAGCCGCTGGCCGCCGTCGCGGGCCCGGCGGGACCTGCCGGACGCGCCTCAGTGCACCGCCGCCTGCTGGACCAGCGGCCGGGCGACCAGCGCGTCCTCCTGCCGCTCCCGCGCGTAGGCGCGGGCCAGCCGGTCGAAGACGTAGCGGCCGATCCCGTCCCCGCACCGGTCGGTGGCCAGCAGGTGGTGGTCCGCCAGCTCCTCCAGGATGGTCTCCAGGTCCTGGGCCGGGCGGCACAGCAGCTCGGCGGCCCGGCTCGCGGTGAACGGCGTCTCGTCCACCTCGCTGAGCAGCCGGAAGACCTCCTGCTCCGCGTTGGTCAGCCCGTGGTAGCTCGCCTCGAACCGGGAGCGCACGTCCAGCTCGCCGAGCCGGGCCACGTCCAGGATCCGGGGCGTCGCCCCGAGCCGGTCGGCGAGCACCGCGAGCGAGAGGCCCGGCCCCGCCGCGAGCCGCCCGCCCACGCAGCGCAGGGCGAGCGGGTGACGGCCCAGCAGCTCGACGATCCGCAGTGCGGCCTCCGGCTGCCGCTCGATGCGCTGGCGACCGGCCAGGGCCGCCAGGATCTCCAGGGCCTCCTCCCGGGGCGGCGCGTGCAGTTCGACGTGTTCGGCCTCCACCAGGGCGGCCATCCGGCGGCGGCTGGTGACCAGCAGCGCGCAGCGCGGGTCGGCGGGCAGCAGGTGCCGGATCCGGGCCGAGGACTCGACGTCGTCCAGCAGCACCAGGATGCGCCGCCCGGAGGTGCGGGAACGGAACAGCGCCCCGCACTCCTCCAGGCTCTCCGGGATGCGTGAGGCCGGGACTTCGAGGGCCCGCAGGAAGCCGCGCAGCACCTCGGCGGGGTCGCGCGGCTCGGTGGAGGAGCCGCGCAGGTCCGCGTACAGCTGTCCGTCGGTGAAGCGGGTGCGGAGCATGTGGGCGAGGTGCACGGCCACCGCGCTCTTGCCGATCGCGGGCGGTCCGCTGATCACGCCGATGCGGGCCGCGGTGCCGTGGGCCTCGGGGCCGTCCGGCTCGCGCAGCGCCGTGTCCAACTCCTTGAGGACGGCCTGCCGGCCGACGAACCCGGCCAGTCCGGCGGGCAGTTGGGCGGGTATCCCGATGGACTCCGGCGGCGCGAGGGGCGGCGCCGGGAAGACCACGGCGGGCGGCAGGAGGGTGGGGGAGGGGGCGGGCGCGGGCGTGCGCTCGCCCGCCGGGGCGAGGGCGGGCGCCACCGGTGCGGGCTGCGGGCCGCGCGGCTCCGGGGGTTCGGCGGGCGAGTCGGAGAGCAGGGTGTACTGGAGCCGGGCGAGGTCGCTGCCCGGTTCGAGCCCCAGCTCGTCGATCATCTTCTGGCGCAGGATCCGGTACACCTCCAGCGCCTCGTGCCGTCGGCCGGACCGGTGCAGGGCCACCATCAGCAGCCCGTGCAGGTGTTCGTGCAGCGGGTGGGCCAGGACCAGCGCCTTGAGCTCGCTGATGAGTTCGCGGTGCCGGCCGGTCTCCAGGTCGGCCTCGATCCGCAGTTCGAGGATGCGGAAGCGCAGTTCCTCCAGCCGGGTCACGTAGGAGAAGAGCCGTCCGCCGGTCTCGACGTCGGCGAGGGCGGGGCCCCGCCACAGGGCCAGGGCCCGCTCGAAGTTCTCCAGCGCCGCCGCGGAGTCGTTCCGCAGGAGGAGCTCCTGGCCCCGCTCGGCCTCCCGCTCGAAGAGGCTGACGTCGAGGCTGTCCTCCGGGATGCTGAGGATGTAGCCGCCCGGCTGGGTCTGTAGGAGGTTCCCCAGGCCCTGCTTCAGCAGGAGCTTGCGGAACTTGTAGATGTACGTCTGGAGGGTGGTGACCGCGCTCGGGGGCGGGAGTTCGGGCCATAGCTCGTCGATCAGTTCGGGCGCCTGCACCACGGTGTCGTGCCGCAGTATCAGCAGGGATATGACCTGACGCGGCTTGGGCGCGGTCGGCATGATGTTGCGCCCCCGCCACAGGATCTCGACGGGGCCCAAAAGCCGGAACTCCAAGATGTTCCTCCCGTTCAGGTGGGTCCTGACATCTTGTCGTGCTCGTAGCGGAGCGTTGGGGGCGCTCCGGATGAGATCGAGCACGCACCTCGTCATCAGGTGATCGTCGCGACTTCACCGTAAGTCCTTGAATACATCTGGTCAATGACGGGCAGCGGGCCCGGAGGCGGCGAGCGGAGCCGCTGCCAAAAGGACGAGATGTCCTGTTTGTCTGGTTTGGCATTGCCTGCCGGAGGAAAAATTCCCGTAAAGTCCGACCGATCGGGAAGTGGCGGATATTCGATCCCGGTGGGCGCGCGGCCGCGGTCTCCGCTCGGTGCTCGCCAGCTCGTGGGTTCCGCCCTTCGCGCAGGGTCGACAGTTCGAAGGCCGAGCGATCCCTTCCCGCCACCACCGCCGCGTCCGCCACCCGCCACGACCGGCGTGGGCACCGCTTTCCCGGCCCTGGACCGCACCGCCGCGCAGGCGTAGTCTCCGGCCAACGGGCCCCGTGCGCCCGCCTGTTCGAGTGATCCTCCAGCGGGATTCGAACGGGGGAGCGTCCCACCGGACGACCGGATCGGACGTCGGGCCCGCTTCCGGAGCCGCCGCCGAGCCCCGTGACGACCCTCCACGGGCCATTGAGCCGAATGCGAGCCGATCCGCGCACGATCCCTCCGTGGACATTACCGCTGACGCCGGCCCGGAGATCCGCAGCGTCGGGACCGGAGCAGAGAATGCGGATGAACGGCCGAAGGTAAAGGGAGGGACAGAATGAGAGCGCCGGAGAATCGCCGCGCGGTCGTCACCGGAATCGGGATCGTGGCACCTGGTGCGATCGGTGTGAAGCCGTTCTGGGAGCTGCTGACGTCCGGTCGGACCGCCACCCGCACCATCACCGCGTTCGATCCCTCGCCGTTCCGGTCCCGAATGGCGGCGGAATGCGATTTCGACCCGGCGGCGGAAGGGCTCACGCCCCGGCAGATCCGGCGGATGGACCGGGCCGCGCAATTCGCCGTCGTCGCCGCCCGCGAAGGAATCCAGGACAGCGGCATCGACCTGGACGCCCTGGACCGTTCCCGGGTCGGCGTCGTCATCGGCAGTGCCGTCGGCTGCACCACCAGTCTGGAGAACGAATACGCCGTCGTCAGCGACAGCGGGAGCCGGTGGCTGGTCGACCACACCTACGCGATGCCACACCTGTTCGACTACTTCGTCCCCAGTTCGATCGCCACGGAGGTCGCGCACGACCGCATCGCGGCGGAGGGCCCCGTCTCCCTGGTGTCGACCGGCTGCACCTCCGGCCTGGACGCGGTCGGCCGAGCCGCCGACCTCATCGTGGACGGCACCGCCGACGTGATGGTGGCCGGCGCCACCGAGGCCCCCATCTCGCCCATCACCGTGGCCTGTTTCGACGCCATCAAGGCGACCAGCCCCTACAACGACCGGCCGGCCGAGGCGTCCCGGCCCTTCGACCGCACCCGGCGCGGCTTCGTCCTCGGCGAGGGCGCCGCGGTCTTCGTCCTGGAGGAGCGGGAGCACGCCCGCCGCCGGGGCGCCGAGGTCTACGCCGAGATCGCCGGGTACGCGGCCCGCTGCAACGCCTTCCACATGACCGGACTGCGCCCCGACGGACGGGAGATGGCGGAGGCGATCCGGGCGGCACTGGCGGAGGCCCGGACCGACCCGTCGGAGATCGACTACGTCAACGCCCACGGCTCGGGCACCCGCCAGAACGACCGGCACGAGACCGCGGCCTTCAAGCTCAGCCTCGGCGAGCACGCCCGCCGCACCCCGGTCAGCAGCATCAAGTCCATGATCGGCCACTCGCTGGGCGCCATCGGCTCCCTGGAGATCGCCGCCTGCGCCCTCGCCATCCGGCACGACGTGGTGCCGCCCACCGCCAACCTGCGCGAGCCCGACCCGGAGTGCGACCTCGACTACGTGCCGCTGGAGGCCCGTTCGGTGGCCGTGTCCGACGTCCTCACGGTCGGCAGCGGCTTCGGCGGCTTCCAGAGCGCCATGGTGCTGACCGAGCCCGGCAGCCGGGGACGGGCTGCCGCGTGAGCGGGGCCGACCCGGTCGTCACCGGGATGGGCGTGCTGGCCCCGACGGGCCTGGGCCGTGACGAGCACTGGACGAACACCCTGGACGGCGCCTCGGCGATCGGCCCCGTCACCCGCTTCGACGCCGACCGCTACCCCAGCCGGCTCGCCGGCGAGGTCCCCCGGTTCGTCCCGGAGGAGTACCTGCCCAGCCGGCTCCTGCCGCAGACCGACCACATGACCAGGATGGCGCTGGTCGCCTCCGACTGGGCGCTCGCCGACGCCGGGGTCGATCCGGCCGCCCTGCCCGAGTACGGGGTCGGAGTCGTCACCGCCGCCTCCGCGGGCGGCTTCGAGTTCGGCCACCGGGAGCTGGAGAACCTGTGGGGGCGCGGCCCCGAATACGTCAGCGCCTACCAGTCCTTCGCCTGGTTCTACGCCGTCAACACCGGACAGATCTCCATCCGGCACGGGCTGCGCGGCCCCGCCGGCGCGCTGGTCACCGAACAGGCCGGTGGCCTCGACGCCCTGGGCCAGGCCCGACGCGACCTGCGCCGCGGCCAGCGGATGGTCCTCGCCGGCGCTGTGGACGGATCCCCCTGCCCCTGGGGCTGGGTGGCCCAGCTCAGCACCGCCCGGATGAGCCGGCGGACCGACCCCACCCGGGCCTACCGCCCCTTCGGCCCCGAGGCCGACGGCTATGTGCCGGGCGAGGGCGGCGCGTTGCTCGTCCTGGAGCGCGAGGACGCGGCCCGCGCGCGGGGAGCCCTGGACGACGGCCGCTGGTACGGCCGGATCACCGGCTACGGGGCCACCTTCGACCCGCCGCCGGACTCCGGCCGGCCCGCGAACCTGCTGCGCGCCGCCCGAGCGGCCCTCGACGACGCCGGGCTGCGGCCCGGCGACATCAGCGTGGTCTTCGCCGACGCGGCTGGCACCCGGGCGGAGGACGCGGTCGAGGCCGAAGCCCTGCGCAGCCTCTTCGGCCAGTACGGCGTACCGGTCACCGCCCCCAAGACCATGACCGGACGGCTGAGTTCGGGTGGCCCCGCGCTCGACGTGGCCACGGCCCTGCTGGCCCTGCGCGACGGCGTCATCCCCCCGACCGTCAACGTCGCCCGGCCGCTGCCCGAGCACACCCTCGACCTGGTGACGAGCCCGCGCCGGGGCCCGCTGAGTACGGCGCTGATCCTCGCCCGCGGACACGGCGGGTTCAACTCGGCCCTGGTCGTGGCCGGACCCGGCGGGCCCCCGTCCGATCCCACCCAACCGTGACCGGAGAAGAGACCACCATGACCCAGCTGACCACCGACCGGCTCCTGGCGATCCTGCGCGAGTGCGCCGGCGAGGGCGACCCCCTGGAGCCCACCGACCAGCCCGAGGAACTCGACTTCGCCGTCCTGGGCTACGACTCGCTGGCCCTGCTGGAGACGCTCAGCAGGCTGAAGCGCGAGTTCGGGATAGGCATCGAGGAGGATGAGTTCGCCGCCGTCAGGACCCCCGCCGAGCTCACCACGCTCGTCAACCGTCTCCTGGCTCGGTCTCCGTCCGCCTGACGGCCCTCGCCACACCCGACGGCAGCACCCCCCCGATGGTCATCGGCGGCGGCACCACCCCACCCTGACAGCACGCCGGGCGGCGCGGTGCCCCGACAAGACCGGACTGGACACCCGATCGGCGCCGGGCCAGGGACTTCGCTGCGGCGGAAGCAACGGCGGTGTGAACGACCCGGTGTGATTCTCCGGGGCGTGGACGGAGGTCACTGGCTCGGTCGCTCGCCCGCTCGATGTGGGCCTGTTGGCCTGGCGGCGATGTCGAGAGTTGGCGAAAGCAGGTCGATTCGTCGTTGCCCCGTCAAGCCGGTTCGACGAATGCTGGGCCGTGTGAGCCGATGTGAGCGGGCCCTGGGCTGGTGTCATGCGGTCAGCCCGGGGCCTGTGTCTGCGTTTCCGCCAACTATAGGAATTCGATGGTTAGTTAATGTCGAAATCGAACTCGGCGGTGACCGGCGCGTGGTCGCTCCAGCGCTCGGCGTGGGTGGCGGCGCGTTCGACGCGGGCGTCGGTGGCGCGGGCGGCGAGGGCGGCGAGGGCGGGGGTGGCGACCTGGAGGTCGATGCGCCAGCGGATGGACGCCTTTTCTAAAAGGGTCCACCCGTTCGAGGATGGCCTGTTCGAGGGTGCCCGCTGGCCTGGGTGGTAGGGGGCCTCCTGTGAGCATCATGACGGTTTTGGCGCCGGTTCGGGCGGTGGTGGGTTCGCGCGTGTCGGACACGCACGGGGACGAGGGCAAGGTCTCGCACCTGGTGCAGGCGGAGTCGGCGACCCGGCACGCGCTGGCGAAGGAGTGGGAGATCGTCGGGTCCTTCGAGGACCTGGACGTCTCCGCTGAGGTCACTCCGTGGAAGCGTCCGGACCTGGGCCCGTGGCTCACCGAACGCCAGGGGGAGTGGGACGCGTTGGTGTGGGCGAAGGTCGACCGGGCGTTCCGCTCAGCCAAGGACTGCGCGGACCGCGCCCACTGGGCGGAGGAGAACCACCAGGTCTTGGTCTTCACCGACGACGGCATCACGCTGGACTATCGGAAGGGGAGGGAGTCGTCGTTCGGGAACGAGCTGGCCAAGGTCTTTCTGATGCTGGCGTCGATCTTCGCGGAGATGGAGCTCAAGCGGATCAAGGCCCGGGTGACCGCCGCGCACAAGCACCTGCGCAAGACGGACCGGTGGGCCGGGGGGCAGCCACCGTACGGGTACCGGATCGTGGACCGTGTCCCTCTCTGTCAGCCTTGGGTGAGACATCCCGCTTTGTCGGGTTAGCCTGAGAGGGCCCGAGTAGGAGTTCCACCCCTGATGACCAGCACCAAGCCGTCCGCAGCCGACCCGGCTCCCAGGCCGAAGGCCGTCGTGTTGTCGAAAGCGGTGAACTGCAGAGCCTTCTTCTCGGCGAGGAGCTGCGCCAGGTAGTCGGGGCTGGGCGTGTTCATGATCTGCCCCCCGGAACGGGTCTCGGTGGAAGTCGGGTGCCGCGCGCGGTGGTCACGTGGCTTGCTGGGCCGGTTCGGCGACCGTGACTCGCCCGGCGGTGAGGGACGGTCCGGCGGCCAGTGCGCAGCCGAGGGCACCAATGGCCATGAGCGCGCCGACCCAGCCGGGGGCGGTGTAGCCGAGGCCTGCGGTGATGGCGGCGCCACCGAGGGCGGCGCCGAGGGCGTTGCCGAGGTTGAACGCCGAGTGGATGGAGGCGGACGCCAGCGTCGCGGCCTCACCTCCCTCGTCCATGACCCACGTCTGCAGGGAGGGCACGGCGGCGGAGGAGGCCGCACCGATGAGCAGGACGGTCGCGGCTGCTGGGACGAGCCAGTGGGCGGTGACGCTGAGGGCGAACAGGGCCAGGGTCAGGACGGCGAGGGCACCGCCGAGTGCCGCGCGCCGGTTGCGGTCGGCGAGTCGGCCGCCAAGGTAGTTCCCGGCGGTCATGCCGATGCCGAAGAGGCACAGGACGACGGCCACCGCCCCGGTACCGGAGCCGGTGAGGTTGGTGATCATCGGTGAGACGTAGCTGTACGCGGCGAAGACACCGCCGTACCCGAGCGCGGTCGTAGCCAACGCGAGCCACAGCTGGCGGCGGCGGAAGGCGCGCAGCTCACTCCTGAACGAGACCGCCTTCGGGCGGCCCTGAGCTGGGATCGTGACCGCGATGCCCAGCAGACAGAGCAGTCCGATGACGGACAGGAGCCAGAAGGTGGAGCGCCAGCCGAGGTGGTCGGCGAGGAGCGGGCTGATCGGCACGCCGACGATGTTGGCGACCGTGAGGCCGGAGAACATCATGGAGACCGCCCGGGCCCGCTGCTGGGCGGGCACCAGGGTCGCGGCGACGATGGCACCGACCCCGAAGAACGCACCGTGCTGAAGGGCCGTCAGGAAGCGGGTGGCCAGCAGCAGGGCGAAGTCGGACGAGAAGGCGCTCAGGGCGTGTCCGACGGTGAAGAGGGTCATCATGACCAGCAGTGCGCTGCGGTATGAGAGCCGGAGCAGCATGCCGGCCAGCAGCGGTGCACCGACCACCACGCCGAGAGCGTAGGCCGATATCAGGTAGCCGGCTGTGGGGATGGAGGTGTGGAAGTCGGCCGCGATGTCGGGGAGCAGGCCCATCATCGCGAACTCGGTGGTGCCGATGCCGAACGCGCCGGCGGCCAGGGCGAGCAAGGGGATTCTCATGTGGTCCCATCCGGTGTGCGGGATGCTTGCGGGGCCGGCCGCCCACGACGGCCGGCCTGCCGTCGGGTCAGCTTCGGACAGCGAGCACCTCGTCGGCTCCGGTCCGGCACCGCTCCCCGCTTCTCGGGACCCGGCGAGGTCGGCCCTGCTCGCGCGGGACCTGCTGGCGGGCGGGTGATCCGCACCGGCACGCTCAATGCCGTCCTGGACCTCACCTGGCGGTAACTCGCGGTCAGGCCGCAGGCGGGCCCCGTGCGGAGCGTCCGTCACCAGGCGGGCGGCAAGGGCGTCGACGTCGCCCGGGTCCCTGGCGCCCTCGGCCGCCACCGTCACCGGCCTGGTCGGACCGGGCGCCGGGTCAGTGGGGTGCGGCGGCGCGGAGCCGCTCGGCGGCGGCCTCGGGGTTCACGTCGGTGACGAAGGCGTCGAGTCCGGATTCCACGCCGGCCAGGTACTTGAGCTTGCCGGGTGCGCGCCGGACGGTGAACAGCTCCAGGTGCAGGGCGAGTTCGTCGCCGCCGTCCTTCGGGGCCTGGTGCCAGGCGGAGATGTACGGGGTCCGGTTCGGGGCGGCGTCGTCGGGTGCGGGGAACAGTCGGTCGAAGCGGCGCAGCAGGTCGAGGTAGAGGCCGGGGAACTCGGCGCGCTCGGCCTCGTTCAGCGCGGTGAGGTCGCGCACCCGGCGGTTGGGGTAGAGGTGGACCTCGTACGGCCAGCGGGCGGCGAACGGCGTGAAGGCGGTCCAGTGTTCGCCCTGGAGCACCAGCCGTTCGGGGGTGGCGCGTTCGGCGGCGACGAGGTCCTCGAAGAGGTTGCGGCCGGTGCTCGCCCGGTACGCCTCGGCGCGGCCGATCATCCGCATGGTGCGGGAGGGGACGAAGGGGAAGGCGTAGATCTGGCCGTGCGGGTGGGCCAGGGTGACGCCGATCTCCTCGCCGCGGTTCTCGAAGCAGTACACCTGCCGGACCTCGGGCCAGGCCGACAGGTCGGCCGTGCGGTCGGTCCAGGCGTCCAGCACCAGGCGGGCCCTGGCCTCGTCCAGGTCGGCGAAGGAGGCGTCGTGGTCGGGGGCGAAGCAGACCACCTCGCACCGGCCGTTGCCGGGTCGGAGGGTGCGCAGGGGGTCGTCGTCGTGGGCCGTGACGTGCGCGGCCGAGTCCGGGGCGAGCGAGGGGAAGCGGTTCTCGAAGACCACGACCTGGTAGTCGGCCGCCGGGACCTCGCTCAGGCGCCCCTCCTGGGAGGGGCAGAGCGGGCACTCACCGGCCGGGGGGTGGTAGGTCCGCTGCTGACGGTGGGCGGCGACGGTCACCCACTCGCCGAGCACCGGGTCGAGCCGGATCTCGGAGAGGCTCGCGGAGGGTTCCAGCGGGCGTTCGTCCACGGTGTCGCGGACCGCCGTCGGCTCCTGGTCGTAGTAGAAGAGCTCACGGCCGTCGGCCAGCTTGGTCGCGGTCTTGTGCACCGCCGTACTCCTTCATGCGGGGATCTCGGCCACCTGCGCCGATCATCAACAGATTCAAACATATCCGATCGTTTTCCAACAGATCGAGGGGCTTTGCGGGCCCCATCCGGGACCCCTCTTGCAGAGAAAGCCGCAGGTGTTGACCGTCAACGTCAATCGTGTTTGATTGTGTCGAGATTGGTCGCCGCCCATCGATGGAAGCCCGGAGTGGGAGGCGACGCGCGCGACGCACGGGAGCTGAACAGATGATCGACCAGGCCGCCACCGACTTCGAGGCCGTCCACGGCGCCCGGCCGAGCGGCGTGTGGGCCGCGCCCGGCCGGGTGAACCTGATCGGTGAGCACACCGACTACAACGACGGCTTCGTCCTGCCCATCGCCCTCCCGCACACCACCAGGGTCACCGCCCGCCGCCGCGCGGACGGCCGGGTGCGGCTCCACAGCACCCGGGGCGACGGCACCATCACCGACCTCGCGCTCGACGGCCTGGCCCCCGGGGTCGTCACCAGCTGGGCCGCCTACCCGGCCGGCGTGTTCTGGGCCCTCGCCGAGGCCGGACACGCGATCGGCGGCGCCGACCTCTCCGTCGACAGCGACGTGCCGGCCGGCGCCGGACTCTCCTCCTCCGCCGCCCTGGAGTGCGCCACGGCCGCCGCCCTGAACGACCTGTACGGGCTCGGCCTGTCCGCACCGGAACTCGCCCTGCTCGCCCAGCGCGCCGAGAACGCCTTCGTCGGCGTGCCTTGCGGGGTGATGGACCAGATGGCCTCCGCCTGCTGCACGGACGGTGCCGCGCTGCTCCTCGACACCCGGACGCTGGAGCGGCGCCACGTCCCGCTCGACCTGGAGGCGGCCGGCTACCGGCTGCTGGTGATCGACACCCGGGTCAAGCACGACCTCGGCGACGGCGCCTACGCCGCCCTGCGGGCCGGCTGCGAGCAGGCCGCCGACCTGCTCGGCCTGGACGCGCTGCGCGACCTGCCGCCCGCCGGCCTCACCGCCGCCCTGGAACGCCTCCCCGGGGAACTCGCCCCGCTGGTGCGGCACGTGGTCACCGAGAACCGGCGGGTGGCCGAGGCGATCGAGCACCTGGACGGCGGCCGGATCGCCGCGCTGGGGCCGGTCCTGACGGCCGGACACGCCTCGCTGCGCGACGACTTCCGGGTCTCCTGCCCCGAGACGGACCTCGCGGTCGAGGCCGCCGTGGCCGCCGGGGCGCCGGGCGCCCGGATGACCGGCGGCGGCTTCGGCGGCTCCGTCATCGCCCTGGTGGCCACGGCGGACGTGACAGCGGTCGCGGACGCGGTGCGGTCGGCCTTCGACGCCGCGGGCTTCGCCGCACCCGTCGCCTTCACCGCCGTCCCCTCGCCGGGGGCGCGCCGGCTGGCCTGACCGGGCGCGGCGCCCCCGCCCGGTCAGCCGGCGGCCGGCACCACGACGAGCTCCCCGACCGCGTCGGCGAGCGCGCTGCGGGCCGCCACCGGGAGGGCGTCGTCGGTGATGAAGCAGTCGACCTCCGTCAGGGTCGCGAAACTGCTCAGGCCGACGACGCCCCACTTCGTGTGGTCGGCGACCACGACAGTGCGGCGGGCCGAGGCGATCAGCGCCCGATTGGTCTGCGCCTCCGCCAGGTTGGGCGTGGTGAGTCCGGCCTGCTCACTGACGCCGTGCACACCGAGGACCAGCAGGTCCACGTGGAGCGTACGGATCGTCTGGTCCGCGAGGGCCCCCACCAGCGCCGCGGAGCGCGTCGGCGCCCCACCGGTCAACAGCAGCGACGGAACGGCCTCCGCTCCGTCGCTCTCCGCCGCCCACAGCAGGTCCGCGATCCGCAGGGAGTTGGTCACGACCGTCAGCCCCGGGACCTCCAGCAACCGCGAGGCCACCGCATAGGTCGTGGTGCCCGCGGACAGCGCCACCACACTGCCCGGCTCCACCCGCTGCGCCGCGGCGTCGGCCAGGGCGGCCTTGGTGCCCTCCTCCAGCCCGGACTTCACGTCGAAGCCGGGTTCGTCCGTGCTCGCGGTCCCGGCGGCGATGGCGCCGCCGTACACCTTCTGCACGGTGCCCTGCCGGGTGAGCGACTCCAGGTCACGGCGGATCGTCATGTCGGAGACGCCGAACCGGGGGACCAGGTCGGCGACGCGGACGGCGCCGGTGCGGAGGATCTTTTCGAGGATCAGCGTGCGGCGCTGGGCGGCGAGCAGGGTCTGGTCAGCCACGGAGGTCCTTTCGGTCGGCCGGGCACGGGGGGTGCCTCTACGGGTTTGGTCAAGGGGTCGGTGACGGTTGGGAGGTCGCACTCTGGTGTCCATGGAGACGAGCCGGCTGTCCTGGTGGCTGTCGATGAGGGCCTGCGGCCATGTGACTTCTGTGGTCACCTGGTCGCGGCGGACTCTGTTCTGTGTGTCGGTGATTCAGGCCGAGCCGGCGGGCCTGGGCGGGTAGAGGGTGCCGTCGCGGAGCATGGCGAACAGTCCGTCGACCCGGCGTCTGGCCAGGCGGAGGAGGGCCTGGGTGTGCCGCTTGCCCTGGCTGATCTTCTTGTCGTAGTAGGTGCGGGAGACCGGGTTGCTGAGTGAGTCGAACGCTGCCAGGGAGAACGCCCGTTTCAGCTGCTCGTTGCCGCGGCGGGAGGGTTGCTCGCCGCGTATGGAGGAGCCGGAACTGCGGGTCGCGGGGCGAGACCGGCGTATGAGGCGAGATGGGCGGCGGTCGGGAACGCGCTCGCGTCGCCGACGTCGATCAGGACCCGGGCGCCGGTCTGCGTTCCGATGCAGGGCATGAGAGGTGAGGATCGTGGAGAGCGGGTGCTCGTCCAGCACCTCCTGGATCCGCTTCTCCAGGAGCTTGCGCTGGTCGAGGACGGCCCGCAGCGAGCCGGCCAGACTCAGCACGATCAGCGCGGCTGCCTCGGTGCCCGGGACGACGACGGTCTGCTCGTCGAGCGCGGTGAGGATGTCCTCGACCGGGCGCTCGAACATACGTGGGGCCAAGGGCCGGGCGACGCCGAGCAGGCGGCGGCGTCCGGCCTTGCGCAGGGCGGGCGGAGGCAGGGAGCCCCGTTGCGGGGCCACGAAGACGGTAACAGGGGGCTCGTCGACGACCGGGAACACGGCCGGGTCGGCCGGGACCATTATCAGAGGCCCCCGACGCACGACTTCATCTCCGTCGACGGTCCGGCAGGGTGCGGGCTCGGGCGCACGCCGAGAGGCCGGGTGGCCCGGGGAGTGTTCCACGGGCCACCCGGTCTCGTTCTCGGCGCTCCGGCTACTCCTCGGTCGGGCCGAGGTCCGGCTGCTCGCGAAGCTCCACCGTGCGGGCGAAGTGGCCGGCGTGCAGTTCCAGCACGACGATCTCGTTCGGCCCGGGGCGCAGGACCGGGCCGGGAACGTACAGCGACCGCTGGGGGCCGCGGGACCAGTGGCGGCCGAGGTGGAAGCCGTTGATCCAGACGTTGCCCTTGGTCCAGCCGGTCAGGTGGACGAAGGTGTCGGCGGGCTCCTCGACCTGGAAGGTGCCCCGGTGGAAGGCCGGGCCGACGGCGGGTCCGTCGGTCGGGGCGAAGTCGAGCCCGCCGAGGTCGCTCAGGGGCAGCGGCCGGTTGGTCCAGCCGGTCAGCTCTACGCCGTCGAGCAGGACGCGGCCGGGCAGGCCCTTGCGGTCGTGCATCTCCTGCCCGTAGTTGACCCGGCCCTGGTTCTCCACCAGCAGCCGCAGCACGCTGCCCGCCCGGGGCACGGTGAAGGCGATCGCCCGTTCGTGGCTCTCGCGCTCCAGCACACCCACCGGCTGCCCGTCGACGAAGACCTGGGCGCGGTCGCGGACGTCGCCCAGCTCCAGCAGCACGGGGCCGGGGGCCGGCAGGATCGCCTGGTAGAGGACGTAGCCGAAGTCCTGCCGCAACTGCTCCATGGTGAGAGGGCGTTCGGAGGCCACTGCGGTGCCGAGCGCCGGCAGGCTGGCGAACAGCGGTGCGCTGTCGGTGAGTGCCACCGTGGTCGCGGGGAGCTTCGGGCCGGGGCCCGGTGCCGGCTCGGCCGGGACCGGCGCGTACTTGGCGATGACCTCGCGGAAGGCGTGGTACTTCGCGGTGGGCTCGCCGGCCTCGTCGAGCGGGGCGTCGTAGTCGTACGAGCCGACGGTGGGGCGGTAGGTGTGCTTGTCGTTGGCGCCGTTGGTGAAGCCGAAGCTGGTGCCGCCGTGGAACATGTAGAGGTTGACCGAGGCGCCGGTGGACAGCAGGTCGTCCAGCTCCTGCGCCGCCTGGGCCGGGTCGCGCACGACGTGGTGGCCGCCCCAGCGGTCGAACCAGCCGATCCAGAACTCGGTGCACATCAGCGGCCCGGTCGGCTGGTGCGTGCGCAGGGCGGCGATCCCCTCCCGGGAGCGGCTGCCGAAGTTGGCCGTGGCGAGCACGCCGGGCAGCGAGCCGCGGGCCAGGTCGGCGGGCTGGTCGCAGGTGAACAGCGGGACGTCCACGCCCAGTCGGCGCAGCAGGTCGGCGAGGTGGCCGAGGTGGGCGGTCTCGTCGCTGTAGGCGCCGAACTCGTTCTCCACCTGCACGGCCAGGACCGGGCCGCCCCGAGTGGCCAGCCGGTCGAGCAGCGGGGGGAGGAGCTGCTCGAAGTACGCCTCGACGGCGCGCAGGTACGCCGGGTCCTGGCTACGCAGCCGGATGTCCGGTTCGGCGAGGAGCCAGGACGGCAGGCCGCCGCCCTCCCACTCCGCGCAGATGTACGGGCCGGGGCGCAGCAGGACGTGGAGTCCTTCGGCGGCCGCCAGGTCGAGGAAGGCCGGGAGGTCCAGCTCCGCGTCCAGCCGGAAGACGTCCGGGCGGGGCTGGTGGAGGTTCCAGGGGACGTACGTCTCGACGGTGTTCAGGCCCATCAGCCTGGCCTTGCGCAGGCGGTCGGCCCACTGGTCCGGGTGGACGCGGAAGTAGTGCAGGCCGCCGGAGACGATGCGGAACGGTTCGCCGTCGAGGGTGAAGCCGTCGCCGTCGATCTGGAGGACGGGCATGGTGGTGCTCCTGGGGGGATGGTGGCTGAGGTGCGGGCCGGTGCCCGTGCGCAGGGGGCCGGACGGGCGCCGGCCGGTGCTCACGGTGCGGTGACCTTGAAGCCCTGCTGGTTGCCGTAGTCGGTGATGCGCTTCTGCCAGGCGGTCAGACCGGCGCCGAGGTCACCGGTCAGGCCCTGGCCGACGGTGTCCTTGAAGACCGAGTTGGCGTAGACCTGGAAGGGCAGGTACTGCCAGCCTTGGCCGACGGCGGCGGAGGAGGCGGCGAAGACCTGGTTGGCCGGCTGGCCGCCGAGGGAGGCGAGCGGCTTGTCGAGGAAGGCCTGGTCCTTGAGCAACTCGCTGCTCGCGGGGAAGAGACCGTTCTCGTTGAGCGACCGGACCGCCTGCGGGTCGGAGTCGAGCCAGATCGCGAAGGCGGCCGCGGCGGCCTTGTTCTTGCTGGTGGACGGCACGGCGACGGCGGAACCGCCCTGCTCGGCCGAGGCGTTCTCGCCGGCGCTCCACTGCGGCACCGGGGCGGCCCGCCAGTCCTTGGCGCTGTCGGGCAGGGTGGAGGCGATGTTGCCCGGGGCCCAGGCGCCGGTCAGCCACATCGCGTACTGCCCGCTGCCCATGGCCTGCCACCACTCGTTGGTCCAGCCGGGGGCGGGGTCGACGAGCTTGCGCGAGAGCAGTGAGGACCAGAGGTCGGAGACCTTCTTGGCACCCGGGTCCTGGAGGTTGACCGCGACCGAGGTGGCGTCCTTCTGCTGGAAGGGGCGACTGCCGGCCTGCCACATCAGACTGTCCATGCCGCCGGCGTCGCCCGGGTCGATCGAGGTGATGAACCGCTTCGGGTCCGACTCCTTGATCTTGACCGCGGCCGCCTCGAACTCGGCCCAGGTCTTCGGCGGTTGGAGGCCCAGCTCGTCGAGGATCCTCTTGTTGTAGAACATCGCCATCGGGCCGGTGTCCTGGGGGATGGCGTAGACGCCGCCGCCGACGGACACCTGTGACCACGCGGAGGGCGTGAACTTGGATTCCAGGCCCGCCGCGCCGAAGTCCTTGAGGTTCACCAGCCGCTTGGAGAGGGCGAGTTCGGGCAGCGCGAAGTACTCGACCTGGACCACGTCCGGGCCGCCGCTGCCGGCCTTGATCGCGGTCTGCAGCTTGGTGTACTCGGTGGCCGACTGGCCGGCGTTGACGATGTTGACCTTGATCTTGGGGTACTTCTGCTCGAACAGCGCGACGGTCTTGTCGAGGTTCGGCGCCCAGGTCCAGAAGGTGATCGTGGCCGGGGCGTCCAGGGCGGCGGCCGGGTCGGCTGAACCGCCGCCGGAGCCGGAACCCCCGCCGGAGCCGCAGGCGGTGAGGCCGAGGGCGAGGGCCGCGGCCGGGACGAGGGCGAGCAGTCTGCGGCGCGAACGGGTGCGCACGGGGGGCATGGATGGCTCCTTGCTGTGAGGGTGGGTTGAGCCGGGGGTGGGTTGAGCCGGGGGTGGCGAACGGTCAGGGGGTGGCGAACGGTCAGGGGGTGGTCATTCCTTGACGCTGCCCGCGGCCAGGCCGGACTGCCAGAACCTCTGGAGGAAGAGGAAGGCGACGACGAGCGGGATGATCGCGAGCAGGCTGCCGGTGATGACCAGCGGGTAGAAGTTGGTGGTGGTGGCGCCGCTGCCCGCGGCGCCGGTGGCCAGGGAGTTCCACTGGTTGAGGCCGACGGTGAGGGGGAACCACTTCGGGTTGCTGAGCACGATCAGCGGCAGGAAGTAGTTGTTCCAGGTCGCGACCAGGGCGAACAGCAGCACGGTGACGAAGCCGGGTGCGAGCAGCCGCAGCGAGATCGTGAAGAAGGTGCGTACCTCGCCCGAGCCGTCGATCCGGGCGGCCTCCAGCATCGAGTCCGGTACGGCCTCGGCGGCGTAGACCCGCATCAGGTAGACGCCGAACGGGCTGACCAGCGAGGGCAGCAGGACGGCCCACGGGGTGTCCACGATGCCGACCTTGCTGAACAGCAGGTACGTCGGGACGGCCAGCGCGGTGCCGGGGATGGCGATGGCGCCGAGCACCACCGCGGAGAGCGCGGTGCGGCCGCGGAAGCGGTACTTGGCGAGCCCGTAGCCGGCGGCGGTGGAGAGGAACGCGGCACCGCCGGCGCCCACGACCGCGTAGAGCAGGGTGTTGCCGAACCAGCGCAGGTAGATCCCGTCGTCGTAGGACAGGACGTCACCGATGTTGTCGAAGAGGTGGAAGCCGTGGCCGAACCAGAGGCCGAAGCCGCTGGTGAGCGACGCGCTGTCCTTGGTGCTGGACATGAACAGCCAGACCAGCGGGAGCAGCGCGTACACGAGCATGAGCCCCATGACGACGGTGAGCGCGTTGCTGGCGCGTCGCGGGCGTCGGCGGGTGGGGGTGTCGGTGCTCACTTGCCCTGTTCCTTCCGCATCGACCGGATCTGGACGGCGTACGCGACGATGGCGGTCACGCCCCCGAGGACCACGGCGACGGCTGCCGAGTAGTTGAACTGCTGGCCGTTGAACGCCAGGTTGTAGGCGTACATGTTGGGGGTGTAGCTGGTGGAGATCACGCCCGGTGCGAGCGACTGCATCACGTTGGGCTCGTTGAAGAGCTGGAACGTGCCGATGATCGAGAACACCGTCGCCAGCACCAGCGCGGAGCGCACCGCCGGGAGCTTGATGCTCCAGGCCTTGCGGAACTCGCCGGCACCGTCCATCTCGGCCGCCTCGTAGAGCTCCTGCGGCACGGTGCGCAGGGCGGCGTAGAGGATCAACATGTTGTAGCCGACGTACTCCCAGGTCACCACGTTGCCGATGGAGGCGAGCATCCAGGAGGAGCCGAGGAAGTCGGGCATGTCGACGTGCAGCAGGTCGCCGATCTGGCCGACCAGCCCGAAGCGGTCGCCGTACAGGTAGCCCCACATCAGCGAGGCCACCACGGCGGGGACGGCGTACGGGACGAAGATGCCGATCCGGAACAGGCCGGGCCTGCGCAGGCGTCCGCTGTCGACGGCGAGGGCGGCGACGAGGGCGAGGCCGAGCATCAGCGGCACCTGGACCACCAGGAAGAGCAGCACCCGCCACAGGCCCGCGCGGAAGAGCTCGTCGCCCAGCGCGCGCCGGTAGTTGTCGAACCCGACGAAGACGTTTCCGCCGATCATCCGGTCCTGGAAGAAGCTCAGGTACGCGGCGTAGCCGAGCGGCGCGGCGATGCCGATCACGAACACCACCAGGAACGGCGCGAAGAAGGCGAAACCGACCGCCCCGTGGCGGGACCGGTTGGCCCGTGAAGCCGGACGTGGTCGGGGTCGTGACCTGCTCTGACTGGATGGGGTGGAGGTGTGCGACGTGCTCACGCGTTCGTGCCCTTCGGCGATGTTTACGCCAACATGGCGTCGGCGTTGAGTTTCACCGTGCGCACTGAACGCGTCAAGCCGTCCGGCCGGTGTGATGCGCCTTCGTAACCGGGCGCCCCGGCTCGGCGGTGTGCCGCCATGGTTCGCCTTGAAGGGAAAATGCCTGGTGGGGTGGGGTATGGCGAGGCGTCGACGGTGTGTGCCCGAGGGCTGTGCGGGTCCCGGCGGAGGTAGGTTACTTTCCGGTATCGGTCCTGCGGATCAGGGGGCTTCGGGTTCGGTTCCGCGGATCTGGTTGTCGTATTGCGTTCGAATATGTTTATTCTTGTGTCATCCGGGGGTTGGCAGGTCGGCTCGGTCCCGGCCGGCCGCCTCCGGTGCACCGGCCCCGAAGCCCTGTGTCGGAACCGGATCTCGGCCGCCCGGGTCGGATGCGCCCCTGCGCGTCCGGCGCGGGCGCCACCCCATCCCCAAGCTCGCCGCCGGATCGTCCGGCCGGTGACCAGCACGTCCGCCCATCCGAACGATCCGTTCAACGGGCCGCTCCGCAGGAGTGGTGGCCCGGGCTCGGCCGGGGGCGGACGGGCGTCCGGGCCGTCGAGGGTCGGCCGCGGTCGCCGCCGCCGTCCCCCTGCCCGCACGCAGGCGGGGCGGCGGCCCTTTCGCATGCCCTGAGCTGCGGACTCCCGCCGATCATGGTCCGGCGCTACCATGTTCACGCTGACATTGGTGAAAGGACCGGTATGGATCAGAGTGGGACGCCCGGCACCGCCCGGGGCAGGTCACGGCCGCCCTCTCAGGCGGACGTCGCGGCCCTCGCCGGGGTGTCCTCACAGACCGTCTCCCGGGTCGCCAACAACCGCAGCAACGTGGAGCCGGAGACCCGTGAGCGGGTGCTGTCCGCGATGCGGATCCTCGGCTACCAGCGCAACAGCGCGGCCCGCGCGCTCACCCTCGGACGGTTCCACGTCCTCGGGGTGGTCACCTTCGACGTCGCCGCGCACGGCAACGCCCGTACCCTCGCCGCGATCTCCCGCGCCGCCCAGCGCGCCGGATACTCGCTGAACGTGGTCTGCGTCGAGGACCGGACCGAGGAAGCCGTGCAGCAGGCCGTCCGTCAGCTCACCGAGCAGGCCGTGGACGGCCTGATCGTGATCGAGGCTCAGATCCTCGACCGGCCGGGCCTCGACCTCCACTCCGGCGTGCCCGTCGTCGTCGCCGACGGCGACCCGGAACGCCGGTTCCCGTCGGTGGACACCGACCAGACGGCCGGGGCCACCGCGGCGACCCGCCACCTGCTCGACCTCGGGCACCGCACCGTCTGGCACGTCGGCGGACCGCAGGACTCCTACGCCGCCCGCCGCCGCGCCGCCGCCTGGCACGCCACGCTGAAGGCGGCGGGTGCCCCCGTCCCGCCGCTGCGCTACGGCGACTGGACGGCCGCCTCCGGGTACGAGATCGGCCTGGAGCTGGCCACCCGACCCGACGTCACGGCGGTCTTCGCCGCCAACGACCAGCTGGCCCTGGGAATCGTCCGGGCCCTCCACGAGGCGGGCCGCCGGGTGCCGCAGGACGTCAGCGTCGTCGGCTTCGACGACCTGCCCGAAGCGGCCTACTACCTCCCGCCGCTCACCACGATCCGCCAGGACTTCGAGGAGGTCGGACGGCAGTGCGTCGCCCAGCTCCTCGCCCAGATCGACCGGGCGTCCGAAGCTCCGACCGCCGACCGGACCGTCACCGTCACCCCGGACCTGGTCGTCCGCGCCAGCACGGCACCGGCCCCCTGACGGATCCCCAGGACGTCGGACGAGAAAGCGGGTGCCGCCCCGACCGGGCGACACCCGCTTCGTCATGCGGCCGTGCTCAGCCGATCCGGAACTGCTGGTTCGGACTCCCGCTGCACGTCCACTGCTCCATCGCGGCCCCGTCGGCCGTCGAGACGTTCGCCACGTCCAGGCACTTGCCGCTGTGCCGGGCCACCAGCGTGACGTAGCCGCCGCCCATGTCGCGCACCGACCACTGCTGGTTGTCGGCGCCGCTGCACGGGTACTGGTCGGCCGGTGCGCCGTCGGCGGTCGAGACGCCCGCGACGTCCAGGCACTGCCCGCTGCTGCGCGACACCACGGTCACGTAGCCGGGGCGGCCGGGCCGCAGCGACCACTGCTGGTCGGCGGTGCCGCCGCAGGTGTACTGCACCACCGGCGTCGCGGGGGTGGTGGAGGCGCCCGGAACGTCGGCGCACTTGCCGCTGTGACGCGCGGTCAGTGACGTCCAGGAATCCGGGGCGGCGCCGGGAAGGGTCCAGGACTGGTTCGCCGCCCCGGTCGCCTGCCAGACGTCGGCCGGCGCCCCGTCGCTCTTCGAGGCGCCCGCGACGTCCAGCAGGAGCCCGGTGGCCTTGTTGACCAGGGTCACGTGGCCGTTGCCGGTGGTGGAGAGCATCCACTGCTGCGCGGTCGAACCGTCCGGTGCGGCGAGGCTCACAGTGGTGGTGGCCGCCGCCGAGAGGGCCCGGCCGGTCCTGGCATTGGTGATGCCGTACGTCGCCGTGCTGTCCCAGCCGCCGGCGGCCTTGGTGAAGGTCCACCGCTGCGCCGGGTCGGCCGGGTTGAGGACGCGCTGGACCGGGCTGCTCTGGGCGGCGTCGGCCGCGAGGGCCATGCCGCTGTTGTCGCTGACCAGCTGGCGGGTCGTGCCGGTCGGCGCGGTCGCGGCCGTGGTGCTGACGCCGGTGGCGCCGGGCAGGACGAAGGTGGTCACCGAGCCCGGGCCGACCTGCGCGGTGAGCGTCTTCGCCGCGGTGGCGGTGAGGTCCGCGCCGCGCTCGACGTTCCGGGCCGCGTCGGTGGTGTACTGCTGCACCGGTACGGAGGTGTCGACGTTCTGGAAGCCCGCCAGGTCGAGCGTGACGGTCTGGGCCGCGCCGGTGGAGTTGGTGTACACCGCCACCGCCCCGGTGCCGCCGGGCCGAAGCGCGGCGAGCGTGTTCGAGGAGTCGGTGCCGATGACCCGGGCGCCGGGCCGGATGAACCGGCTGTAGTTGGCCATCGCCCAGTACTTCTTGTTCTTGCGGATCGGCTCGTTGGCCGGGTCGGCGGACCTCAGGTCGACCTGGATCAGGCCCCAGTTGGAGTTCTCGTGAGCCGGGGTCATGTTCGCGTAGTCCTCGACGGCCTGCCACATGACCCAGGATCCGGGCTCCAGGTACCGGAAGCCGTCGTTGATCAGTCCGGAGAAGCTCAGCGCCGGCCGCATGTCGGTGAAGCTCTGCGGCACGTAGCCGCCGGTGTCGACCTCGGACATCCACAGCGGCTTGCCGGCGCCCTTGGCGACGTCGCGGGCCGTGCCCCAGTTGCTGCCGCCGTAGGTGTGGGCGTTCAGCCTGGTCACGGCCGCCCGGGTGGTGGCCGGGTAGGCGGACCAGTCGTAGCTCATTCCGTCCGGAGTGCCCTCGTCCATTGCGGCGATCGGGGTGCTCAGGCCGGTCTTGGCGAGCGCGTCGTGCAGGCTGTCCACGATGTGCGCCTGGGAGGCGGTGGACCAGCTCGAACCCTCCTGCCCGTTGCCGGCCAGCCAGCCCGTGGAGGTGGGCTCGTTCACCGGTTCGACGGAGTCGAAGGTGACGCCGGTTCCGGCCTGGGCCAGCTTCAGCGAGCCGGCCAGGTAGGCGGCGAAGCGGTCGTACTGGTCGGAGCGGAGGTTGTCGTCCCAGGCTCCCGTCGAAGCCCCGGAGACCAGCCCGCTGTTGGTCATGAAGTAGGGCGCGGAGTTGGAGAAGGCCTCGAAGGTGTCGGCCCCGCGCGCCTTCGCGGCGCTCAGCCACCAGCGCTGGTTGGCGTCGGCCTGCGGGTTCCAGTGGTCCGGGTCGTTCGGGTCCCACCAGTTCGCGGGCTCGGTCCAGCCGGCCGTGCCGCTCGCCGGCGGCCCGAACCGGGCCGGCCGGTTCCAGTAGCCCGGCACGGCGGCGCCGGGCCGCATGTACGGCTTGGTCTCGGGGCTGTCCCCGCCGCCGATGTTGTAGCGGGCGACGGTGAAGCCCAGGCCGTCGGCGCCGTACAGGGCGTCGGCGAGCTGGTCGCGCTCGCTGTCGGGCCAGCCGCCGGTGACGTTGGCGAACCAGGCGAGCGAGGTGCCCCAGCCCTGGAACGGCTGCTGTTGGTAGCTGGGGTCCAGCCGGACGGTGACGTGCGCGGCCGCCTCGGCCGTGCTGGCTCCGGCCGGCGGGGCGGCCAGGCCGCCCAGGGCGAGGGTCGCAGCGGCGACGAGGGCCGCGCCGAGCCTGTGGCGGGAGCGCCGTCTGACGGCCGGTCGGTGATGTGGGGGCATCGGTCCTCCGTGAGGGGCGGGGGAAAGAGGGCAGGCAGAGACACGGCGCGCCCCCGGAGACCGGAGGACGTGCCGCGCGCGTGGGGCGTCCGACGACGGATCGCGGCCGGTCGACTGCCGTTTCACGTCCGCGATGTTGACGCAAACAACTTGTGTGGGAGAGTGTCGGAGTCCTGTTCATTCATGTCAAGGGGAGCACTGCGGCGTGTGGTCGGTCGGCGCGTCCTCGGGCGCCCGCCATACGGGCGGAAGTGGCGGGACGTCAACATCCAGGCGCCGACGGCTGCCGTTTCAGCAGCTCACGGTGGGCGGACCCGCTACGTCGCCGAGGGATTGTGACCGAAGGCGAACGGCAATCCGTCGGATTCGACGGTGCGGGAAGCATCATGACCGAACGTGAACACACGGATTCGCACAACACGGGAAAGGGGGCCGCCAATGCCGCGGCAGTACGTGCGGCCCCCGTCCGCACGACGGGCATCGTCCCGTTTCCGCGCCCCTTTCCACACACTGCCGAACGGAGAGCAGCCCCGTGTCCAGAGACGTACTCGTCTCCACCGGTGACCCGATGGTGTCCCAGGAGGCCGCCGCGGCCATGCCGGACGGCCGGCCCGTCACCCGCTGGACGTTCGGCTCCCGGGCCGGGGTGACGGCGGAGGTGCTCAGCCTGGGCGCCCGCCTCCAGGCCCTGCACGCACCGGACCGGGACGGACGGCCGGCGAACGTCGTCCTCGGCTGCGACCGTGTCGGGGACCTGCTCGGGGACGCCGCCTACCTCGGCGCGACGGTCGGCCGCTACGCCAACCGGATCGCCGGCGGCGTGCTTCCTCTGGACGGCACGACGTACCGGCTGGCGACCCAGCCCACCGGTCACACCCTGCACGGCGGCCCGGACGGTTTCGCCACCCGCCTCTGGGCCGGCGTACCGGTACGGAAAGACGGGCACGTCGGCGTCCGGCTGCGCCTGCGCAGCCCCGCCGGGGACCATGGGTTCCCGGGCACCGTCACCGCCGAGGTGACGTACCTGCTCGGTCCCGACGGCGAACTCTCGATCACCTACCAGGCGTTCACGGACGCCCCGACGGTCGTCAACCTCACCAACCACGCCTACGTCAACCTGGCCGGCGAGGGCCGCGGAACGGTGCTCGACCACCAGCTCCGCGTCGACGCGGCCGGCTACCTCCCGGTGGACGGGGACCTGATACCGCTCGGCCCGGTCGAGCCGGTCGCCGGCACTCCGTTCGACCTCCGCAGCGCCCGCAGGATCGGCACCTGCGTCACCGCGGAGCACCCCCAGATCCTGGCGGCCGGACGCGGATTCGACCACACCTGGGTGCTCGACGGCACCGGCCTGCGGCGGGCCGCCCTGCTCAGCCACCCGGCGAGCGGCCGACGCGTCGAGTGCCTGACCACCGAGCCGGGACTCCAGGTCTACACCGGGAACCACTTCGACGGCTCCCTGACCGGCCGCTCCGGCCGCCGATACACCAAATATGCGGGCATCGCCCTGGAGACCCAGCACTTCCCGGACTCGCCCAACCGGCCCGACTACCCCTCCACCCTGCTGCGCCCGGGAGAGAACTACCGGTCGAGGACGGTGTACCGCTTCTCGGCCGAGTAGCGGCGCTGCGCCAAGGACGAACGGGGACGACCCCCGTACTCCTGCCGCCGGCGGGAGGCGGCCGCTCAGCCGTGCAGGGGTTCGGCCAGTCGTCCCAGCAGCCCCGCGACCAGGGCTGTCTGTGTGGGGACGGTGTCGGGGTAGATGAATTCGCCTTGGGCGTGGGCGCTGTCGCCGACTGCCTGCTCGCCTGGGAGGAGGCTGAGCGCCTTACCCGGGCACCCGTGGTCACTCATGAGAACGCGCAGGTCACAAGCCCTGGATGAGGTTTTCGGCAGGGGCGGGGTGAGCGAAGCGGGTCGGCCGTGCTTCGGCGCCGCAGCACTCGATGCCACCTGAAGACGCGTCATAGGATCTTGTCTTCGAGTTCCCAGTCGAGGTGCCAGAGTCGGACGACGCCGTCAAGCCCGCCGGTCAGTGCGAAGGATCGAACGGACCAGACCCCGGTTCAGGGTTAAGCGAGTGCCTGTTCACTCCAGATGATCTTGCCGGTTTCGGTGTAGCGGGTTCCCCAGCGGTTGGCGAGCTGGGCGACGAGGAAGAGTCCGCGTCCGCCTTCGTCGGTGGTGGCGGCGTAGCGCAGGTGGGGTGCGGTGCTGGTGCCGTCGGAGACTTCGCAGATGAGGGAGGTGTCGCGGATCATGCGTAGGTGGATGGGCGGGGCGCCGTAGCGGATGGCGTTGGTGACCAGTTCGCTGAGGATGAGTTCGGTGGCGAATGCCTGTTTGTCGATGCCCCAGGCGTCGAGTTGGTCATTGACCGCGGCACGGACGGGCGCGACGGCGGCGGGATCCTGGGGCACGTCCCACTGGGCGATGTTGTCGGGGGTGAGGGTGCGGGTGCGGGCGACGAGCAGGGCGATGTCGTCGCGCTGGTGGGCTGGCGGCAGGCGGCGCAGGACGGCGGCGCAGGTCTGTTCGGGGCTGCGACCAGGGTGGGCGAGGGTTTCGCGGAGCAGGTGCAGGCCGGTGTCGATGTCGTGGTCGGGGCTTTCGACGAGGCCGTCGGTGTAGAGGACCAGGAGGCTGCCCGGCGGCAGGTCGAACTGGGTGGTCTCGTAGGGCAGAGCGGTCAGGCCGAGGGGGTGGCCTGGTGGGATTTCGGGGTAGTGGGCCGTGCCATCGGGGTGGACGACGACGGGCGGCGGATGGCCAGCGGTGGCCATGGTGCAGGTTCCGGTGGTGGGGTCATAGATGGCGTACAGGCAGGTGGCGCCGGTGATGGTGTCCTCGGGGTCGGCGGTTTCCTGGTCGATGCGCTGGACGAGTTCGTCGAGGTGGGCGAGGAGTTCGTCCGGAGGGATGTCGAGGCTGGAGAAGTTGTGGACGGCGGTGCGCAGGCGGCCCATCGTGGCAGCGGCGTGGATCCCGTGTCCGACGACATCACCGACGACCAGGGCGACCCGCGTGCCGGGCAGCGGGATCGCGTCGTACCAGTCGCCGCCGGCGCCCGCCTGGGCGGGCAGGTAGCGGTGGGCGACCTCCAGGGCGGACTGCGGGAGCAGGTCGCCGGGCAGCAGGCGGCGTTGGAGGCTGGTGGCGAGGGTGTGCTCGCGGGTGTACCGACGGGCGTTGTCGATGCACAGGGCGGCGTGCGCGGTCAGGTCCTCGGCCACCGAGCGGTCGTCCTCCTCGAAGGGCGCCGAGGTGTCCGCACGCCAGAACTCGGCGACCCCGAGCAGGATGCCGCGGGCCAGCAGCGGGGCCGCGATCATCGAGTGCACGCCGTAGTCCATCAGGGCGCGGGTGGCGGGCGGGTCGTGCTCCTGCCATGCGGTGGCGTCGGCGAGGCGGGGTTCGAGCCTGGACTGTCCGGTGCCCAGGCTCCAGCCCTGGGGGGTGGCCGGGCCGAAGTCGGTGGTGCGGCCGAGCTGGTAGAAGGGTGCGTCGTCGCGGATGCCGCTGATCGCGACGCGGACCACCTCGTGGTAGTCACGCTCGGTGGGCTCGTCGCCCGACACGACTCCGGGGGCCAGGTCGACGGTGACGAAGTCGGCGAACCGGGGTACCACCGCCTCGGTGAGCTCCTGGGCGGTGCGGGTCACGTCCAGGGTCGTCCCGATGCTCGTGCCGGCCTCGTGCACCAGACGCAGGCGACCGCGTGCCTTCTCCGCCCGTCCCGACAGAGCGCGCAGTTCGGTGGTGTCGCGTAGGGTCGCCACGCTGCCGGGCGGACCGCCGACGTCGTCGGTGGTCCGGATGTTCACCGCCAGCAGCCGCTCCCCGGCCGCGACCACCTCGTCGCTGGCCACGCTGCCGCCGGCCAGCAGTGCAGCCACCGGCCCTTCCAGACCCAGTTCCGCCACCGGGCGGCCCTCGCAGTCCGGGGGCAGCTCCAGCAGGTGCCGCGCCTCGTCGTTGGCGAGCACCACCCGGTCTTCGCCGTCGACGATCACGACACCCTCGCGCACCGCGTGCAGCACCGCGTCGTGGTGCTCGTACATCCGGGTCATCTCGGCCGGTCCCAGGCCCCGGGTCTGCCGGTTGAGCTTGCGGCTGATCAGGGCCGTCCCCAGCACGGACACCACCAGAGCACCGGCGGCCCCGGCGAACAGGATGCGCACGCGCTGGCCGATGACACCGTTGATGTCGCTGATGTGGGTGCTGGCGGCCACCCATCCGACGAACGTGCCGTTGTCGTACACCGGAACCCGGGCGACCACCTGCTCTCCGCCCGCGCTGGTGGTGACCTTGGCGAAGTTCGGATGGTCGCGGGACAGCGTGGGCACGATGCCGGGCTCCAGCGTGGTACCGACCCGGTACGAATAGCGGTCGGCCACCCGGACGTACTGCGCGTTGATGACCTGGATGCCCGTGTCGCCCAGGGCCTGCGATGCCGCCTCGGCTTTGGGCTGAAGGATCGCCGACGGGTTGCCGGTAGCCAGCGCGGGCGCGACCCCCGCCGAGGTGGCGAAGGTCTGGGCGACACCCATCGCCCGGCTCCGGGCCTTCTCGTTGATGTCGCCGTGCGCCTGCACCACCAGCTCCAGCGCGGCGGCCACGACCAGTAGCAGCACCACCACCAGCTGCAGCACGAACACCCGGCCCGCGACACTGCGCGGATTGAACATCGACCGCCGCCGCTGCCCGGCTTGCCCCCGATCCCGGTCATCGCCCGATGAATCGGAGGGCCCCGCAGCCCGGCGCCGGGCATGTGAGAGCGCAGCGAACCGGCTGTTAAACCACCGCATACACCATATCTACACCGATGATCAAGGCCGAGCCAGCCGGAAACCAACGTGATGCAGGCGCCCCGGACCGGCGGTATCTTGCCCTGGGCGGCGCACACACCCGTCCCGGTAAGGATGCCTGCAAGGCGCCCTGGCCGGGACAGGACCGAGGGTTGCCGTTCTCCGCGACCACGAGCTTCGCCAGCTCGTCGATCTGCAAACGGTCACCGGCCTGCTGAGGCCGGGCAGCGCGGGCAGTAACACCGCCGTCGACCACATCGAAACAGCCCGCCTGGCCCTGGCCCAGCTCCCGAAGAAGCACCGGCGCGGACGCCGAACCCTGATCCGCACGGACTCCGGCGGCGGCACCTAAAAATTCCTCAACTGGCTCGCCGCGCGGCCGATGGCTGTCCTACTCGGTCGGGATGACCATCACCGATGCCATCCACGCCGCTGTGCTCCTGGTCCCGGCTTCGGCCTGGGCCCCGGCCGTCGAGCGGATCTTGCGCCACGACTGGCCGGCTTCCCAGTCGTGCAGGCCCATGTCGTGGCCCCGGCAGGCGTCGTCGTCACAGCGGAAGCGGTAGCGGAACTCGTAGGGAACCCATTCGAGGGGCCGGTGGTCGGGGTTCAACATGTCGGTCTGGTTGACGATGCCGTGCTGCTCAGCGGTCCAGGGGCTGGCGTCAGCGAGGCGGAAAGAGTCGATGCGCGCGGGGCGGAACAGCCCGAGGGAGGTTCCGTCGGCGGCCTGGAGGCGTTTGATCGCGCACAGGGACGGTTGGATCAGCGGTCTGGCGATGTCGAGGCGCTCGGCCCAGCCGTTGCGGCTAAGTTCGGAGACCTACCTGTGTGCCTGGTCGTTCTACGGCCCGCCTTCGAGGTGCTGAAAGCCCGCAACGTCACCCGATCCGGGCGCTGGCGGCTCTCCTCGAAGACGCTGGACATCGTCTATCGAGACATGGCGGCCTGGCGGGAGTTCGACGTGCCCGTCCTCTACAACACCGAACTGGATTTCGGCCAGGCAGTCCTGAGGCTGAACGAGATCTGGGCGGCCTTCCGTTCGGAGCAGGGCTGAACGCTCACGGGGTGTCGTTTACCGCGGCGCCGGCTGCCCGTGCCGTAGGTGGGGAAACCGGGCACGTCGTGGCAGGACCACCGGTCGCCTCCCCGGGCCGGTGGTCCTGGCGTGTCGCACATCCGGAGGTCTCGGCCTTCGACAATAGGTTAACCCCTTGGCTAGGGGGCAAGGGGCCTAATCGACCGCCGGCCGCTGATCGAGTGTATGTGACTGCAGGTCAGTTATGGCCGAAGTCGAACTTTACGGTGACTGGCGCGTGGTCGCTCCATCGTTCGGCGTGGGATGCGGCGCGTTCGACGTAGGCCTCGACGGCCCTGTCGGCGAGGCCTTTTGTACAAACACTTAGGTC
Source organism: Kitasatospora sp. NPDC041917 (assembly GCF_055589745.1). Lineage (NCBI taxonomy): Bacteria > Bacillati > Actinomycetota > Actinomycetes > Kitasatosporales > Streptomycetaceae > Kitasatospora > Kitasatospora sp. NPDC041917. The sequence continues at coordinate 51,792 of NZ_JBVJBI010000005.1, forward strand.
AATCCTCCAGCCGGAGTCGTTGTCGAAGGCGCGGCCGCGGTAGGACCACCAGGAGTAGGGGCCGGTGCGGTCGGGGTGGAGGGCGCGGACGACGTCGACGTAGCCGGCCTCGTCGTAGACGTGGGAGAGCCAGGCGCGCTCTTCGGGGAGGAAGCCGGCGGACTTCTGGTTGGCCTTCCAGTTCTTGAGGTCCTCGGGCCGGTGGGCGATGTTCCAGTCGCCGCAGACGACGACCTCGCGGCCGTCGGCGGCGGCGCGGGTGCGCAGGGCGGTGAGGTGGACGAGGAATTCCGCCATGAAGCGTTCCTTCTCGTCCTGGCGTTCGGTGCCGACTTCACCGGAGGGGAGGTAGAGGCTGGCGACGGTCAGGCCGGGGAGGTCGATTTCGACGTACCTGCCCGAATCGTCGAATTCCTCGGAGCCGAATCCGATCACCGTGCGCTGCGGCTTCTCGCGGGTGAGGATGGCGACGCCGGCCCGGCCCTTGGTGGCGGCCGGGGCCCAGACCGCGTGCCAGCCGTCGAGGTCGCGCAGCTCGGCGGGCAGCTGCTCGGGTTCGGAGCGCACCTCCTGTAGGCAGACCACGTCGGCCTCGGTGCCGGCCAGCCATTCGACGAAGCCCTTCCTGGCCGCTGCCCGGATTCCGTTCACGTTCACACTCGTCACCACGATCACCCGGGCAGCCTACCGACTGGTCGTTCCCGACCCGAATCGTGACGCGCGGGGCCGATGGCCGGGTGGCCGGCTCCGCGGGGTGTGGACTCCGAGATTCCGATGGAGGTGGATGGTGGCAGTGACTGACAGGACCTGTCGTGAACGCGGCATGAAGATGTGCGACAGTCCCATCAAGCCGCGCCATTGGTCTTGACCATCTTCGGACGGAGCGCCTAGGGTCACTTACTGCAAGGACCTTTAATAAAGAAGGACGGATAAAGGCCCGCTCTCCCACCTGCCGCAACTGCGGACGGTGGGCCCGGGATCCGCCCTCCTTGTCTCAGGGCGGACAGCATCAGGGTGGAGGACGCGGTGGGGACGACAGGACAGCTTTCTGCGGTGCCGGAGCCGAAGTACTGGCACCTGCGCACGGTGCTGCTGCGGGCCATCGACTCGGAGTTCTCCATCGGTCAGGTGCTGCCCAACGAGCGCGAGCTCTCGGCCCGCTTCGGCGTCGCCCGGGCCACGCTGCGGCAGGCGCTCGACCAGCTGGAGCTGGAGGGCCGCCTGGTGCGCCGCCGGGGGATCGGCACCCTGATCGCCGCCCCGCGGGTCGGCGTCCCGGTCAACCGGCAGGAGGAGGGCTGGCCCGGCGCCGCGCGCAGCCAGTCCTGGCGGACGCTCGACTGCACCACCGCCCCCGCCTCCGCGCAGCTGGCCAAGGGCCTGGGCATCGCCGAGGGCGCCACCGTGCACACCGTGCGCCGGGTCCGCCTGGTGGAGGGCCGCGCGGTGGCCACCGAGGCGCTGCACGTTCCGGCCGCCGCCCTGCCGCACCTGCCGGGCTTCCGCGCCGAGAGCGACCGCGCCCGTTCGGTGCTGCGCCAGCTGGAGCGCCTGGAGGTGGACGGCGAGTCCCGCTCGGTCGAGCTGGGCGTCGCCGAGGCCGAGCAGGCCGCCCTGCTGGAGCGCCCGCCCGGCGCCCCGGTCCTGGTCATGACCACCCAGTACGCCGCGGCCGGCCGGCTGGTGGCGCTGGGCGTCGCCACCTACCGGGCGGACACCTGCAAGCTGACCTTCGGCGAGGCCGGACTCGTCGAGGTCACCCCGGTCGGTGCGACGGCCGGGGTCCGCACCGCCTCCTGAACCATCTTCCGAACACCCTCAGGTCGAGGCCCGGACGCCAACTGGCGTCCGGGCCTTTGCCGTTGGCCGGCACAGCATCGGAGGCTCCGGCAGCGCGGAGGGGGAGGACGGGGTCGTGAACCTGGTCGTGGAGCTGTGGGCGAAGTCGGAGATACCGGCGTACGGCGGGCTGTTCAGGGCGGACGGAACGGTGCGGGAGGTGTTCTTCGACGGGCCCGGCTCGCTGCACCTGGAGCTGGGCGAGCCGTTCGAGGTCGGGGAGCCCAAGTACGAGCACGAGATCGACGTGGACGGCGAGGCCGAGCTGCCGGACGGGCGGGGGTTCGTCTGCTGCGGCCAGCGGGGGGCACGGGCGACGAGGGCTGCCTCGCCCGGCTCGACGGGCGGCGTCGGCTGGTGTGGGTGGTGACGTCGACCCAGGGCAACCCCTTCCTCCGGGTGTCCGTCGACTGGCCGCCGGCGCACTTCGTCAACGACTGGGGAACCACCCTCACCCTCGACCTGACCGACCCGGACTACGCGCCGTGACGGCGGAGTGGTTCCGATGACAGCCCAGCCCCCAGCCCCCGGCCCCCGGCCCCCCAGCCCCTCGGCCCCCCAGCCCCCGGGCCGGCCCCGCACCGCGCCCGACGTCAGGCCCGGGGCGGGTCCACCGCGAAGAGCTGCTCCTCGACGTGGTCCAGGGCGACGCGCAGGGCGCCCATCGCCACCACCTCCGAACCGAGGGCCGCCAGGGCGACCTCCGGGGCGCGCAGGGTGAACTGGGACAGGCGTTCGCGCAGCGGGTCCAGGACCCCGTCGAGGCCGGCCGCCCAGCCGCCGATCACCACCAGCTGCGGGTCGATGGCGAGGACCAGCGCGGCGACGCCCTGGACGAGGCGGGTGAGGAAGCGGTCCATGGCGACCTTGGCGACCTCGTCGCCCTCCCGGGCCAGCCGCAGCACGCGGGCCACGGCGGCCTCGTCCAGCGGGTTGAGGGGTTTTCCGGTGGTGGACAGCAGCCGCTCGGGGGTGACCTCCTGGCCGAGCAGGTGCAGGGCGCCGATCTCGCCGGCCGCGCCGCCGAACCCGCGGTGCAGCCTGCCACCGATGAGGGAGCCGGCGCCGGGGCTGAGGCCGGCCATCACGAAGACGACGTCGTCGGCGCCGACCGCCGCCCCCTGCCAGTGCTCGGCGATGGCGGCCAGGTTGGCGTCGTTCTCGATCAGGACCGGGCAGCGGAAGGAGCGCCGCAGCCGGGCCCCGAGGTCGAGCCCGGTCCAGCCGGGCATCGCGGTGCCCAGCTGGACGGTGCCCTCGCGGTCCACGATGCCGGGGGTGCCGATGCCGACCGACCACAGGTTGTCCCGGGAGATGCCGGCCTTGCGCAGCACCTCGGCGACGGCGGTGCGGACGGCGGCGAGCCGGTCCTCGGCGTCGAGGGTCTCGTCGACCGGCTTGAAGTGACTGCCCACCACCTCGCCGGTGAGGTCGGCCAGGATGACCCGGATGTCGTGCACGCCGATCTCGATGCCGAGGATGTGCCCGGCCTCGGCGCGGAAACGGAACCAGCGGGCCGGGCGGCCGCGGCGGCCGGGGCCCGGCTGGCCCTCCTCCCGCGGCTGCTCCACCTCGGCGACCAGCCCGGTCTCGACCAGACCCTCGATCACGCCCTCGACGGTCGGGCGGGAGAGCCCGGTCTCGCCGACGAGCTGAGTGAGGGTCACGGAGTGGCCGTTGCGCAGCGCCCGGAGCGTGACCGCCGCGTTGATCCGCCGCAGCAGCGAGGAGTCTCCTCCGGTGAGCCGATCCGCCAATGCGATGCCCTTCGCCGTTCGCGCGACTGCCCTGGCGCGCGGTGTCGAGTGCGCGGTGCCCACCGAGTGGCCCGCGGGGGTGCACCCCCGGAGAACGCGGCACGGCGGCAGGGGGCCGCCTGCGCGAGGGCCGGAGGACATGCGGAGCCTACCCGGGGACGGAGCCGGGCGGCGAGGATCCTCGCAGCTCATCCAGGCTTCGGTATCGAAATGGTACGGATCGGGTGGCGGTGCGTGATCCGGACTTCACCGCTCGGCCACGGTGGGCGGGTGGGCGAGCCGCCGGGACAGCACCGACGGGAGGGAACGCTCCGACAGCAGCGAGCCGAGGCCGCGCCGGGAGCCGGCCGACAGGACACTGAGGGTGGAGCAGGCCGAGCCGATCGAGCCGAGGGAGAGGACGGATCCGATCGAGCCGATGGACAGCACCGACCCGATCGAGCCGATGGACAGCACCGACCCGATCGAGCCGATGGACAACACCGAGCCGATCGAGCCGAGGGAGAGGACGGATCCGATCGAGCCGGTCGACAGCACCGACCCGATCGAGCCGATCGACCGGACGGACACGATGGAGCCGATCGAGCGGAGGGAGCCGATGGACCCGCGGGCGGGTCGGGCCGGAGGCGCGGAAGTGGTCATGACCCTTGAGAGTAGCCAGCCGCACCCCCGGGCGTCCGTCAGTCCACCCGGGCCGCGAACAGCCGCTGCCCCAGCAGTGCCATCGGGTGCTCGTCCTCCGGCAGGGTCAGCACGGTCGGGCAGCCCGCGGCGGTCAGTGCGGCCCGCCAGTGCTCCGCCGGGCGGGCGGTGGGGCCGTGGGCGTCGCCGGTGATCAGCAGGTCGAGCTGTTCGGCGGTGGGCGCGAGCAGCAGCAGCCGGCCGCCGGGGGAGAGCAGCCGGACCAGGGCCGTCACCTCCTGGTCCGGTTCTCCGGCCACGGTGGCGGCCACGGTCGGAGCCGGAGCCGGAGCCGAAGCAACCGTCGGAGCCGAAGCCGAAGCAACCGTCGGAGCCGGAGCAAAAGCCGGAGCAAAAGCCGGAGCCGCTGTCACCGTGGCGACGACGACGTCGTAGCGCCCGCCGTCGGGAACGGCGTGGTGCTCGACGGCGTGCCGGGGCCGAGTGGCGGCGGCGAGGGCGCGGGCGACGGCGGGTTCGCCGCCCTCGGGGTCGAGTTCGAGCACGCGCAGCGGCCCGGGCCCCTGGTGGGCTTCGGCGGTGCCGCGCACCAGCGCGCCGAGGGCGGCGCCGAGGTAGCCGAGGGCGGCGGCCCGGCGGACCGGGGTGGCGGCCGGCCGGGGGGCCTCCTGGCCGGTGATCACCCGGGGCAGCCGCAGGGCGTCGCGCCGGACCCGGGTGAGGGCGGCGGCCGGACCGAGCCCGTCGGCCCAGGTCTCGACGGCCGGGCGCCAGGTGTCGCGGACCTCGGCGGCGGCCGGGCCGGGCCGGCCGCGGAAGACCGGGCCCTGGGCGCCGCCGTCCTGGCGGGTGATCAGGCCGTTCCGGGCGAGGGCGTCCAGCCAGCGGGCGACGCGGGGGCGCTGGGCGGGGGTGACCATGGCCGCGGCGAGCACTTCGGCCTCGGGGTGGCCGCGGGCGGGGTCGGTGAGCACGCCGCTCTGCTGGAGGGTGTGCAGCAGTGCGGCGAGTACGGCCCGGTCGAGCTGGGCGCCGAAGTCGCGGACCTGCGCGGCGGTGATGCCGATGCTGTGCTTCCATGCGGCGGCCGTGGCGTTCTCGGCGTCGGCGCGCAGCCGGCGGTCGGCGGCCTCGGCGTTGCTGGCGGGGGCGCGGACGTGGGCGAGGACGGCCCCGAGGGCGTCGACGGCGGTGTAGACGTCCTCCTGTCGGGGTTCGGGGCCGACGTGCAGGACCAGGCGCAGCGCGCCGAGGTCGTGGGCGGTGAGGTCGGGTTGCCGGCTGAGGGGCCAGAGCAGGGCGGAGGGCAGGCTGAGGTGGGTGGTCCGGGCGGCGGCGACGGCCCGGAGCTGCTGGTCGGGCCGCTGGTCGGGGTCGCCGCAGTGGACGGTGCCGCCGGCCAGGAGGGTGGCGAGGGCGAGGTCGACGGCGAGGTCGGTCACGGGGTGGAGCACGGTGTGCCGGATCGGGGGCGTGCCGAGGACGCCGGCCCAGTAGCGCAGCCGCTGTTCGGCGGCCCGGGCGGCGGAGGGTGGGAGTGCGGCGTGCTCGGCGACGCGCCGGGCGAGGGCGCGGGGCAGGCCGCCCGGCGGGGAGACGCCGAGCAGCAGGCCGATGCCGCTGATCGCGCGCCCGTCGGCGACGACGGCGGGTCGGTCGCCGAGTTCGCGCAGCGCGCTGACCAGGGCGGGAGTCGTGGGCACGGTGATCACTCCGGGGTGCGGGGCGGAAACCGCACTACTGAACCATGGGGGCGGGGCGGTGAAGGCCGGTCGCAAGTCAAACTTCTGTAATGATTTTCATATCGGACAGCCAAGCTGTCGAGGTGAAGTCACCTCGAAGTGGTCGGAACTTCACATTCCGGAAGCCTCGTGCGATCCCTTGACAGGTGGTTCGGGTACTGGATCAATGGAGCGAACAGGGCTGACCGAACGATCGGTCGGTACCCCTGGCAGGGGAACTCCGGCCGAGCAGCGAAGGAGCGACGATGACCGGCACCGCACCCGTCCCGCACCGACACCTCGGGGAGCCGATCCCGCCGGAGCTCCTGGACGCCGGTGAGCGGATGACCCCGGACGAGCTGCGCGCCCACCAGCTCACCCGGCTGCGGGCCACCCTGCGGCACGCGTACGACAACGTCGAGCTCTACCGCCGCAAGTTCGACGCCGCCGGGGTCCGCCCCGAGGACTGCCGCACCCTGGACGACCTCGCCCGCTTCCCCTTCACCACCAAGGCCGACCTGCGCGAGGGCTACCCCTTCGGCATGTTCGCCGTCCCGATGGAGCAGGTCCGCCGGATCCACGCCTCCAGCGGCACCACCGGGCTGCCGACCGTGGTCGGCTACACCGACAACGACCTCTCCATGTGGGCCGACGTGGTCGCCCGCTCGATCCGCGCGGCCGGCGGCCGGCCCGGCGACAAGGTGCACATCGCCTACGGCTACGGGCTGTTCACCGGCGGCCTCGGCGCCCACTACGGCGCCGAGCGGGCCGGCTGCACCGTCATCCCGGCCTCCGGCGGCATGACGGCCCGCCAGGTGCGGCTGATCCTGGACTTCGAACCCGAGATCATCATGGTCACCCCGTCCTACCTGCTGACCCTCCTGGACGAGTTCGAGAAGCAGGGCGTCGACCCGCGCGGCACCTCGCTGCGGGTCGGCATCTTCGGGGCCGAGCCCTGGACGGAGGAGATGCGGCGCGAGATCGAGGAACGGCTCGACCTGCACGCCGTCGACATCTACGGCCTCTCCGAGGTGGTCGGCCCCGGCATCGCCCAGGAGTGCGTGGAGACCAAGGACGGGCTGCACATCTGGGAGGACCACTTCTACCCGGAGATCGTCGACCCGTTCACCGACGAGGTGCTGCCGGAGGGGGAGGGCGGCGAACTGGTCTTCACCTCGCTCACCAAGGAGGCCCTGCCGATCATCCGCTACCGCACCCGCGACCTCAGCCGGCTGCTGCCCGGCACCGCGCGGCCGGCCTTCCGCCGGATGGAGAAGGTCACCGGGCGCAGTGACGACATGATCATCCTGCGCGGGGTGAACGTCTTCCCGACCCAGATCGAGGAGATCCTGCTGCGCACCCCGGGCGTCGCGCCGCACTTCCAGCTGCGGCTCGGCCGGCAGGGGCGGCTGGACCACATGACCGTCCGGGTGGAGGCCCGGCCGGAGGCCTCCGACGAACAGCGGGCGGCGGCGCGGGCGGCGATCGTCCGCGCGGTGAAGGACGGGGTGGGGATCACCGTCGCGGCCGAGGTGGTGGACCCGTACACGCTGGAGCGCTCGGTCGGGAAGATCAAGCGGGTGGTGGACGAGCGCGGGTGAACCCGCCCGGCGCCCGGCGCCCGGCGCCCGGCGGCCCCGCAGCCCTGCCGTCGTCCCGTCGTGCGGGCGCGCGGGCGTGCGCGGGCACCCCGCGCGGGCTCTATGCTGCGGGGCATGCCGAGTGAGCTGCGCACTCTTCAGCCCGCCGAGGACCTCGCCTTCGTCCGGCGGGAGACCGAGCTGAAGCCCGTCCCCTTCGTGCCCGAGATCAGCCTGCACATGGCCGAGGACGCCATCGCCCTGTGGGAGACCACCGAGCGGGCGCGCGGGGAGGACGGGCTGCCGCCGCCGTTCTGGGCCTTCGCCTGGGCGGGCGGGGTGGCGGTCGCCCGCTACGTGCTGGACCACCCCGAACTGGTCGCCGGCCGTACGGTGTTGGACGTCGCGGCCGGCTCCGGGCTGGTCGGGGTGGCCGCCGCGCTGCGCGGGGCCACGGACGTGCGCGCCGCCGAGATCGACGCCTACGCGGTGGCCGCGATCGGGCTGAACGCCGAGGCCAACGGGGTGCGGGTGGACGGCGCCCTGGTGGACCTGGTGGACGGCGACGGCGGTCCCGCCGAGGTGGTGCTCGCGGGCGACGTCTTCTACGAACGGGCCATGGCCGCCCGCTTCCTGCCCTTCCTGGAGCGGGCCGCGGCGCGCGGCGCGACCGTGGTCGTCGGCGACCCGGGCCGGGCCTACCTGCCCCGCGAGCGGTTCACCGCGGTGGCGGCCTACCAGGTGCCGGTGGTCGCGGACCTGGAGGACACCGCGGTCAAGACCACGACGGTGTGGCGGCTCGGCTGACGGTCGAGGGTGTGGCGGCAGGGGCGCCGTCCGGACGGCCGCCGAGCGCTGGCGGCCGGTTCCGGGGCATGGTCGGCTGGGAGCGATGCGTGTGCGAACGGCATCGTCCGGCATCGTCCGGTGTCGTTCGGCACCGTTCCGGCGCACCGCCGGACCCGCTCACCCGACAGGGGACCACCATGACCACCACCGTGAACGGACTCAGGCTCGGCCCGCCCCAGGCGGTCGCCGACCTGCACGCCGGCCTGCCCGACTTCGAGCAGGCCCTCGCCTTCTACCACCAGCACCTGGCACCGGACACCGCGATCGACCTGTCCGTCGCGGAGAACGTCCTGCTGTACCACCACTCGATGCAGCGGGACGTCTTCGACAAGGTCCGGCTGATCCCCGAGGCGAACATCAAGTACATGGCCCCGGTCGGCATACCGTGGCTGCGTCAGCAGGTGGCGGACCTGCTCACCCGGGCGTTCGGCCGTACGGTCGCGATGGACGACGTGTTCGGCTGCGCCGGGGTCTCCTCCGCGCTGGAGTGCATCGCCTTCGGGCTCATGCGGCGGCAGGGGACGGGCGGCGAGCCGCTCAAGCCGGGGGACGAGGTGCTGATCCCGGCGCCGTACTGGCAGGGCTTCAACTGGTCGTTCCAGGAACGGCCCAAGCTGAAGTGCGTCCCGGTGCACCTGCCCACCCACGGCGAGGACCGCTACCGTCTCACCCTCAACCTGATCGTGAACGCCTACGAGGCGCGGAAGGAGGCGGGGCACAACCCGCGGCTGCTCGTCCTCACCAATCCGCACAACCCGTTGGGTGTCAACTACCCCAAGGAACTGCTCGACGAGATCTACGACTGGGCGCTCGCACACACCGATCTTCACATCATCTCGGACGAGATCTACTGTCATTCCCAACTCGACACCGGTACGACGCCGTTCACCAGCGCGATGGCCCTGGAGGCGTACCAGGGGCATACCGACCGGATCCACGTGGTCTGGGGCTTCGCCAAGGACTTCGGGTTGTCCGGCTTCCGCACGGGATTCGTCGTCTCGAAGAACGAGGCCGTGCACCGCGCCATGCTCGGCAGCGACGACCCGGCCGAGCAGACCCGCGCACTGCCCTGGTTCACCCCGTTCGACTCGCTGAAGACCTACGTCGTCGGGGAACTGCTCAGGACCACCGTCGAGGGGGAGCCGTACCCGGCGTACGCGATGCGCGAGTACCGCACGCTCCTGAGCACGAGCTTCCGCAGGACCAAGGCCGCCCTGGACGCCGCCGGGATCGAGTACGTCCACCGGGACGGCGACAACGCCGCGATGTTCTTCTGGCTCGACCTCAGCAGGTACCTCGGCAAGCGCGCGCCCGGCGAGCACGTCAACGGGCTGCCGGCCATCGGGCCGGACGGGCTCGATCCGAACGAGGAGTGGCTGTTCCGCTACCTCGCCGCCAAGCCCACCGAGGTCTCCCTGCTGCCCGGCGGGACCATGCACAACGCGGAGCCGGGCTTCTTCCGGCTCTGCTTCACCAGCCGGATGCCCGAGGACGTCGAGGCCGCGGTGCGGCGGCTCGCCGAGGCGCTGGCGCAGCTGAAGTAGCCGACGTAGCCGTAGCCGTGGCTGGGGCCGTGGCTGTGCGGCACCGGGCGCGCCCGGTGCCGCTTCAGCTGTTTCAGCCGTCCAGTGACTCAGCCGCGCAGGCGGGCCAACCAGGCCTCGACCTCGTCGGAGCGGCGCGGGAGGCCGGCGGAGAGGTTCTCGTTGCCGTCCTCGGTGACGAGGATGTCGTCCTCGATCCGCACCCCGATGCCCCGGTACTCCTCCGGCACCGTCAGGTCGTTCTCCTGGAAGTAGATGCCCGGCTCGACGGTGAGCACCATGCCCGCCACGAGCGGGCCGTCGACGTGCTCCTCGGTGCGGGAGTGGGCGCAGTCGTGGACGTCGATGCCCAGCATGTGCCCGGTGCCGGCCAGGGTGAAGCGGCGGTGCAGGCCCAGCTCGTACACCTTGTCCGCGCTCAGGTCGCCGAACAGGCCCCAGGAGGTGAGGTGCTCGGCGAGTTCGCGCTGGGCGGCACGGTGGAAGTCGCGGAACTGCCCGCCCGGCCGCACGGCCGCGATGCCGGCCTCCTGGGCCGCGTACACGGCGTCGTAGACCTTGCGCTGCAGCTCGGTGAAGCGGCCGCTGACCGGCAGGGTGCGGGTGACGTCGGCGGTGTAGAGGTGGTTGGTCTCCACGCCCGCGTCGAGCAGCAGCAGGTCGCCGGGCCGGGCGTGCCCGCTGTTGCGCACCCAGTGCAGGGTGGTCGCGTGCGGGCCGGCCGCGGCGATGGTGCTGTAGCCCACGTCGTTGCCCTCGACCCGGGCCCGGACGAAGAAGGTGCCCTCGATCAGCCGCTCGGCGGTCTCGGTGTCGGTGCCGAGGACGCGCACCACGTCCTCGAAGCCGCGGGCGGTGGCGGCGCAGGCGAAGCGCAGCTCCTCGATCTCGAACGCGTCCTTGACCAGGCGCAGCCCGGACAGGAAGACCTCGAACTCCTCGTCCCGCTCGGCGACCGCCCGGTCCGCGAGGGCCTCCTCCACGCCCGCGTCGTGGCGGCGCAGCACCCGCGCCGGGCCGGTGGCGGCGCGCAGGTCCGCGCGGACGGCGCGCACGTCCCGGCAGGGCAGGCCGAACAGCCGCTCGCTCTCGGTCAGGCTGTTGCGGCGGCCGTCCCACAGCTCGCCGTGGCCGTCCAGCCAGAACTCGCCGTTGTCGACGCGGGAGCGGTCGCGCAGGTAGAGCACGGCCTCGTGGCCGCCGGCGCCGGTCGGGGTGAGCACCAGGACGCCGTCCTGGGACTGGTCGCCGGTCAGGTAGGCGTAGTCGGAGGAGGGGCGGAACGGGTAGTCGGTGTCGTTGGCCCGGACCTTGGGGTTGCCGGCCGGGACCACCAGCAGCTCGCCGGGGAAGGCGGCGGACAGCTCCGCGCGGCGGCGGGCGGTGTGTGCGGCCTGGGGGACGGGCTCCAGGGCGGTGCGCTCGGTGTCGGCCCAGCCCTGCGTCATGCTCTCCGCGAGCTCGTCCGTGACCCCGCGGGTCAGGCCGTTCTTCCGGTACTTGATGGTCTCGGCGGGCTCGGTGGTCTCGGCGGGCTCGGCGGGCTCGGTCACTGAGGTCTCCTGGTGAGGGTGAGGGAAGCGCGGTGCTTCGCTACGCTTCCCCGTCCGTCGGTGTGCGTCCCGTACGGTATATCGAACAGTGCCGGGTGAGAAGAGGTCGAGAGTGAACGATGCCGAGGAATCCGTCCGGGGCGTCCTCGCCGCCAACCTGAAGCGGGTGCGCGCCCAGCGCGGACTGTCGCTGTCCGAGCTGTCCCGGCAGGCCGGGGTCGGGAAGGCGACGCTGTCCCAGCTGGAGTCCGGGGCCGGGAACCCGACGCTGGAGACGGTGCTCGGGCTCTCCCGGGTGCTCGGCGTGCCGATCTCCGACCTGGTCGAGGGCCGGCCGGGCGGCGAGGTCACGGTGGTGCGCGCGGCCGAGACCGAGGTGCTCAGCGGGCGGGGCGTCGACCTGCGCCCGCTGCGCCGGATCGAGTCCGGGGACGCGGTGTTCGAGCTGTACGACCAGGTGGTGCGCACCGGAGCCGCCCAGGACTCCGGGGGGCACACCGGCACCGAGCACACCGTGGTCCAGACCGGTCGGCTGGGCGTGCGGGTCGACGGGCGCGAGATCGAACTCGGCCCCGGCGACTACATCGGCTTCGACGCGGCGCTGCCGCACGCCTACACCGCGCTGGACGGCGACCAGGTCCGCTCGGTGCTGGTGCTGCAGTACCGGGCCGAGCAGCACGGCCACCTCGCGGAACCGGTCCGGCCGGCGTCGTGGGGGCTCTGGCACTGAGCGGGCGGAACGGGTTCGGCCGCGCTGCCCGGTCGTTCGGAATACCGAACGGTTGATCCGTCCGTCATGATGATCACCATGACGGACGCACTCACCTGGCTCGCCGAACCCCAGTCGATCGCCTACGGCGGCTACAGCGTGGTCCTGGCCCGCGGCCTGGAGCCCGAGGAGCTCGTGGCCCGGATCGCCGAGGAACTCCCGGGGTGCACCGCGCGCCCGCTCGGCGAACTCACGGCGGACGACCTGGTCGAGGAGTACGAACTCGAATTCCCCGGCGACGTCGAGGACATCGGGCTGCGCCACGGGCGCACCGGCGACCTCGCCTTCGCGGTGGTGTACGGCTACTGGCAGGGCGAGCTGAGTGTGCCGCCGTCCGCCTCGCGCGGCGGCGCCGAGGTCTACCACCTGGAGTTCGAGGAGGAGAACGGCAAACCGGTGCCGCCGTTCTTCCGCGGCTACCGGGACGGCCGGGAGACCTGCTTCCTCAACCTCCACCTGGACGCCAGCTGGGGCCCCGACGGCGTCCTGGGCGAGCCCGCCACCGTCGCCGCCCTGACGGCCGACCTGGCCGCCGCCGGGCTGCCCGACCACGACCGGGAGAACGACGACCTCCACCGCACCTGCCTGGAGGTGCTCGGCCGCCACTTCGGCCTCACCCTCCCGCGGGCCCTGGTGCTGGACGGCGCGCTCCCGGCGGTCCTGCTGGAGACCGACTGACGGGGCGGCCGGGCGACCGGTCGGCGCCGTTCCGCCGCGTTCCGCGGCGAGGCGCCGCCGGCGGGAGCCCTTGAGGGACGCCCCGTGCCCCGCCCCCCGGTGCCCCGCGGCCGTCCCGTCAGCGGTCGGCGGTGCGCAGGTCCAGGAGGTACCGGTCCGACCGGGTGCCGTCCCCGCGGTGCGTCCGCCGGTCGAGGAGGAACCCCGCCCGGTGCGCCACCGCGGCGGAGGCGGTGTTCTCCGGCTCCACCTGGATCACCGCCTCCACGCCGCCCTCGGCGGCCGCGTACCGGGCGGCCAGGAGGACCGCCCGGGTCGCCAGGCCCCGCCCCCTCCAGGACGGGTAGAGGCCGTACGCGATGTTCACCTGGCCGGGAGCCAGGCCTTCCCCCGCGAACCGCAGGTCGACCGTCCCCGCGAGCACCTCGCCCGGCTCCACGCGGATGCCGAACGCGCGGAGCGGCCCGGAGGCCTCCCACTGTTCCCGGCAGTGGCGGAGGTACGTCTCGACGCCCTCCCGTGTGCCGGGGCCGCCGTTGAGCCAGCGGACGAGCGCCTCGTCCTCGCCCAGGAGATGGGCCTCGGCATCGTCCGGGGACAGTGGGGACAGGGTGACGACGCCGTCGGACGGCTTCACTTCCTCCATGCGGTGATTGTCGACACGGCCGCCCGCCCCGCGCCAACGGTTTGCTGGAGAACGACGGCGGGGCCGGCCGGCCGGGGCTCCGGCCGGCCGCCCCCTGCCCCGCCCCTGCACCCCCCGGCGGCCACTGAGGAGGGGCACGCCGAGCGGGGCGGGGATGTCGAAGGAGTGGTCGGCGCTGTTGCCGTTGTAGCAGTCGTGCGGGCCGGTGAAGGTCACGGACTCGTCCTCGAAGAAGAAGTCCTGGTGGATCGTCCCCAGGACGACCAGGTTGGAGGGGCTGCTGGAACCGTTCAGCTCCTCGGTGACCCCGGTGACGCCGGTGACCCCGGTGACCCCGGTGACCCGGTGACCCCGGCGTCCCGGGCGGCCGCGGCGGCGGTCAACGGAGCGTCGACGACCCGCCCGCCGGTGGCGAACTTGATGGCCTCCCGGTAGCCGCCGAAGCACGTCGACTGCCCGCCCTCCGCGCTCACCACGCAGTTCCGGGCCGAGCCGCCGGCCGCCGCGGGCCGGGCGACGGCCGTGCCCGCGCCGGACAGAGGCAGCGAGACTGCCGCCGCTGCGAGGACGGCACCGGCGTGCTTGAAGGAGCGGGTCATCGTTGATCAACTCCTGTTCCAGATGGGTGACTTGTCGATCTTCCGCTCTCACCGGAGCGCCTGACACCGATTCCGTGCCAGGCGGGTGGGTGAGGAGAATCCAGAGATCTGGGACGTGCACGTGTCACCCGTCGGCGCGACGGCCCGTTCGGGCGCGGGAGCCGTCGGCGCGGACGTCGAGGTGTGCGGCCCGAAGCCCGTGCCGGGCCCCGGGGCGTCAATCGGCCGTTCGGGTATCCGCCCCGAGGCGCGAACGGTGCGGGAACGGTCCGTGAATTGTTCCCCGGTCGGGTGAACTGCACAGCCGCCCCCCGGGGCCCTGCGGGCATCATGGGCCGCGACACGGGACCTCGCGGAACAGGGAGTCGACCGATGGGAAGGCCGATGGCGGAGTTCGGCTGCGCGAAGTGCTACGGCGAGGACGAGCGGGCCGTGTGGGGCCGGCAGCGGGAGGGCTTCGAACACGAGGCGGAGGTGGTGGGCGGCTCGCGCTTCGCCGTCAACCTGCGGCGCTGCCTGGGGTGTTCGCAGCAGTTCGTGTGGATCTTCACCGAGGTCGTCGACTGGATGGGCGGGGACGACGCCCAGTACGTGACGATCATGCCGGTGACGGCCGTCGAGGCGAGCGGCCTGAGAAGTGGAACGCTGCGGCCCCAGGACCTCGGCGCCCTCGGCCGCGGCCGCCGCCACCTGAACCACGACTGGCCCACCGGCGGCCCGGCGCGGCTGCAGTGGCGCTCCGGCCGCTTCCTGGTCACCGAAGGGCGGTAGCCCCTCCGTCCGGTGCTCGGAGCGGTGCGGCGGCTGTCGCGATCCGGGTGCTCGCTACTTCCGTCGACCGGGGCGGTGGGCGAGCTTCTTCTCCGCCTTGAGTAACAGGGGGAGCAGGGCGTAGACGACGACCGGGACGACGAGACCGGTCATGACCAGGGTCCGCAGCACCAGCGGCAGGCGCCCGAGGTGGGGGCCGAGCAGGGCGAAGGCGGCGGTGATGGTCGGGTAGACGGCGAGCCAGGTGAGCAGTGCCCGGCGGTGCACGGACGGGGCGGCCGGGGCCGGTGCGGTGATGCTGTCGGTGTTCAAGGCGGTTTCCTCCCGTGAGTGAGCGGCTGGAGGCTTTGGATGCCCAAAACTCCAACCCGTCGGTTGGAGTTTGGCAGGCGCGCAGGCGGATGTCCAACCCTTTGGTTGGAGATTCGCGCTATGGTGATGCCATGGCCTGGGACACCGCACGCACGCAGCAACTCCTCCTCGACGCCGCCGTCGAGGAGTTCGCCGAATCCGGCCCGGACGGTGCCCGGATCGCCCGCGTCGCCACCCGGGCGGGAGTGAACAAGGAGCGGATCTACCAGTACTTCGGCAGCAAGGAGCAGCTCTTCGCCGCGGTGCTGGCGTCCGAACTCGGCAAGCTGGCGGAAGCGGTGCCGCTCACCCCGGTGCCGGGGCTGGAGCTCGGCGACTACGCCGGACGCGTCTTCGACTACCACTCGGCCAACCCGCACTTCTCGCGCCTGCTGGCCTGGGAAGGGCTGCAGCGCGGCACGGAGTCCCAGGCGCTGGCCGCGGAGCCCGAACGCACCGCGCACTACGGAGAGAAGGTCGCCGTCCTCGCGGCCGCGCAGCGGGCGGGCGAGCTGGCCGACGATGTGGATCCGGGACGGCTGATGTTCGCGGTGATCGGCCTGGTGAACGCGTGGTTCACGCTCCCGCAGATGGTGCGGTTGCTCCTCTCCGGCGCGACCGACCCGGCGGCGGACCGGGAGGCGCTGGTCACCCTGGTGCGCCGCCTGACGAGGCCTGTGGCGGCGTGAACGGGCGGAGTGGTGCCTCGCCCGGAGCGGGCGAGGCCCACTCCGTCACAACTTCTCAGATACTGCCGAACTCGCCGGCGGAGGTGGCGGAGATGAAGGCGGTGAAGGCCATGGGGGAGACGGCGAGATGGGCGCCCGGGGTCTTGGTGTCGCCGATGAGGACCAGGTCGTGGGTGGCGAGGAAGCTGGTGGCTACCTGTACGCAGTCGCCGTCGCCCTGGGGATCGCTGTAGGTCGACTTGAACCAGTGGGCAGTGGAGGGGTCCAGGGCCGAATCATGTGGGGTCATTCCGGGGATCCTCCGATGCTCTCTGCAGCCACGCCAACGACTCATCAGGCGTAAGGGCGACTGTTCGGAGCGTATCGTAGATCAGTGCCAAATCGGTCACCTGGTCTGGGGCCTCGATGAGTTGGCCCGACTGCAGTCCCTCCAAGTAGGCGACCCGAGGGGCGTCGTCGAAGTGGAGAAGGGTCAGCGAACCGCCGATGGCGCCGTGACCTCGATCGATGGGCAGGATCTGTACGGCAGCGTTCCTGCCCTGTGCGATGGCGATCACATGCCTGATCTGATCGCGGGTGATCTCAGGGCTGCCGACGACCCGGCGGGCAGCTGCTTCGTCCAGAACGACCCAGATGAATGGAGGCGTGGGGCCATGGAGGATCTGCTGTCGAGCCTTACGACGGTTCCAGCGTTCCCGGATTTCCTGGTCGGACGCCCGGGGGCGACCCAGTCGTAGGAGAGCCAGGCCGTAGTTCTCGGTTTGCCACAAGCCCGGAATCGACAGCGAGAACTTCAGATGGGTGTTCGCGGCCGGTTCGAGTGTCATATAGCGCCGCGACCAATCCGGAAAGGCCTCGCTGCTCACGAGGGGGAAGAACCGGGTGAAGAAGCCCTCGGAAGAGGGAAGCGCAGTGTCGAGCAGTGGGGGGAGATCCGGCGGTGGAGTCCGGTGTGCAGCCTCGATGTTGGCCATGTGGGACTTGCTGTAGCGAACCTGCTCGGCCAGATCGGCAATGGACAATCCGGCGCAGGTTCGGTGGTGCCGGATCTCTGACCCGAAGAAGTGTCGGGCGGAGCGGCCGGGGGTGAGGTCGCGAGGCTGGGCAGACATCTGAGGCCTCCGGATGTCTTCAACAGGGGTGGGGACATGCCGCTTCTTCACAAGCGTAGCCCGAGGCGTGACGCTTGAATCACAAACGGTGACAGCCGAATCCGGCGAACACCTCAGTGGAGCGGCAAATATGACCAACAATCAATCTGCTGAAAGCCTCATCCTGCGGCGGAACTTTCCGCCCTGCCGCTGCGCGCAGTGCGGCGACTCCGTCCCCGAGGCGCGGGTGAGCGCTTCCGCCTTGACCCCCGCGGCGCCGCCCGCGCGGCGGGTGGCGCCGCCGACCGACCCCTACCGCCCCTCCGCCGTCGGTGAGCGGGTCTTCGATGTCCGCTCCGGCCGCTGGGCCGCCTTCATGGGGTGGCAGCAGGGCCGTGCCTACCTCCGGTCCCTCAACGGCGGCATCGAGTGGGACGCCGAAGCGCGTTGGATCACCAACACCGAACAGTGAGATGCCCGATGACCAGCATGATCGACAAGATCACGGCCGAGGATCGTCGCACCGCGGCCGACGTCCTCGACGACCTCCAGGCCGTCCTGAACGCCGCCGACGTGAAACTCCCGTCCCTCGGGATCGACTGGCGCTCGGCCAAGGCCACCGGCGTCGTCCTGATCGACCTCGGGGCCGCCCGGCCGGACGTCATCGAGCGGCTGGTCGTCGTCCTCCGCAGAGGTATGCGGCCGTCGCCGCCGCCGGCGTGATCGTCGTCGGGAGTCTCGCGGTCGCCGCCGTCGCCGCCTTCATGATTCCCGAGGGCGTACCGATCACGGCGAGTGCCATGGTGTTCGTCCTCGTCTTCCTCGCATCCTCTACGGGCGGATTCGCCTTCGCCGCAGGGTGGATGAGGGCGCACACGTAGCAGCGCGGGCTTCGAGCGCCCTCGAAGCCCGCGCCGACTCGCGAATTCCCGCCCCCTCAGGTGCCGTTGAGGGCGTAGCTGCGGAAGGTCGCCAGCAGCGGCAGCACCTCGGTCTTGCTGGGGTCCTCGGTGACGGCCCGCATCGCGTCGATCACGGTGTGGGCGATGATCTTCGTCACCGAGAGGTCCTCCGCCGGGGCGAGGGTGCCCCAGGCCTTCAGGGTCTGGGTCAGCAGGGCGCTCATCCGGGCGCCGATGTTGGAGCTGACGGCGTCGGAGATCTCGGCGATCTCCTCGTCGCTCATGGTGGCGCGCAGCCCGAAGGCGAGCGCCATCAGGGTATCCATGGCGTGCTCGCCGTACGCGGCGACCAGTGCCGGCAGCGGCCGTTCACCGGTGCCGCCCGCCGCCAGGGCGAACAGCGCCTCGTCGTCGTCCTTCCACGCCGCCTCCAGGGCGGCCAAGGCCCGCAGGGCCTCGTCTGCGGTGAGCCCGTCTGTCATGGAAAGAACGGTATTGAGCCGTCCCGGCTTCCGACAGGGGCGGAAGCCGGGATCACCCCTTCGAGCGAAGCGGGGTCGATTCGGGCCGGTGGGCGTGCGCGAAGTGCTCCGCGTCCCAGCTGCCGCCCAGCTCAGGGGCCAGCGAGGCGTACGCGAGGGTGGCGAAGTCCTCGACCCTGCCCGCTCGTTCCGGCAGGGCGCCGAGCAGTGGGGCGCCGGCGGAGCGGGGCAGGTCGGCCAGGTTGCAGCGCTCGGCGAGGCCGGGTTCGGCGGGCCAGGAGCCGACGAGCACGCCCGCGAGCGGCAGGCCCCGGGCCGCCAGGGCCTCCGCGGTGAGGGAGACGATGTTGAGCGTCCCGAGCCCGGCGGAGGCGATCAGCAGGACCTCGGCCGGAAGGCCGGCGTCGAGCACCGCCCGGGCCTGGTCGGCGAGCGTGCGGCCCTCGTCGTCGTAGCGGACCAGCAGCCCGCCCGCGCCTTCCACCAGGACCAGGTCGTGTGTGGAAGCCAGCTCGGCGACCTCGGACACCACGTCGGCGGGGGAGAGGTACGGCATCCCGGCCCGTCGGGCGGCGGTGTCGGGCGCCAGCGGCTCGGGGTAGCGCACCAGCTCACGGATCGTCAGCTCGCCCGCCAGGCGCCGGACTTCGGCGGCGTCGCCGGGCTCGTCGGCCGTCACGCCGGTCTGCCCGGGCTTGAGAACGGCGACCTTCCGTCCGGCCCGCAGTGCCGCCGAGGCGAGTGCCGCGGTGGCGACGGTTTTGCCGACGTCGGTGTTGGTCCCCGTCACGAACAGGATGCGCGCGCTCATCCCTTCACCGCCGCGGCGGTCACGGCGGCAGCGATCCGTGCCACGTCCTCGTCCTCCGTCACATAGGGGGGCATGGTGTAGATCAGGTCCCGGAACGGCCGCAGCCACACGCCTTCGCGCGCCGCCGCCTCGGTGGCCGCCGGGACGTTCACCGGGTGGTCCAACTGCACGACGCCGATGGCCCCTTGGACCCGTACGTCGAGTACGCCGGGGACGTCGGCGGCCGCCGCGAGACCCTCGGCCAGCCCGGTCTCGATCCGCTTCACCTCCGTCGACCAGTCCTGCCCGAGCAGCAGCTCCAGCGAGGCGTTGGCGACCGCGCAGGCCAGCGGGTTGCCCATGAACGTGGGCCCGTGCGCGAGCACCGGCACCTCGCCGCGGCTGATCCCGTCCGCGACCTCGCCGGTGCACAGGGCGGCGGCCAGCGTCAGGTAGCCGCCGGTCAGTGCCTTGCCCAGGCACATCACGTCCGGCGAGACCCCCGCGTGGTCGGCGGCGAACAGGGCGCCGCTGCGCCCGAAGCCGGTGGCGATCTCGTCGAAGACCAGCAACACCCCGTAGCGGTCGCACAGTTCGCGCAGCATCCGCAGGTAGGCGGGGGAGTGGAAGCGCATCCCGCCCGCGCCCTGGACCACCGGCTCGACGATGACGGCGGCCAGCTCGTCGGCGTGACGCGCCATCAACTCCTCGAACCGTGCGGCGTATTCGGGGTCGATCGGAGCATCGAACCCGGCCGGCGGCTCCGGGGCGAACAGCTGGCCGGGCAGCACCCCGCCCCAGAGGTGGTGCATCCCGCCGTCCGGGTCGCACACCGACATCGGGTGGAAGGTGTCCCCGTGGTAGCCGCCGCGCCAGGTGAGCAGCCGGCGCTTGGCCGGCCGCCCGGTGGACTGCCAGTACTGGAGGCACATCTTCATCGCGACCTCGACGGCCACCGAGCCCGAGTCGGCGAGGAAGACGTGCCGCAGCGGCTCCGGGGTGATCTCCACCAGCCTGGCGGCCAGCCGGACGGCGGGCTCGTGGGTGAGCCCGCCGAACATCACATGGCTCATCCGCCCCAGCTGCTCGCGCACCGCCTCGTCCAGCACCGGGTGCCGGTAGCCGTGGATCGCCGCCCACCAGGACGACATCCCGTCGACCAGCTCGCGCCGCCCGCCCGCGACCGGCTCGGCCAGGCGCAGCCGCACCCCGGAGGCGGACTCGACCACGTACGGGGTGACGGTCCCGGGCATCGGCCCGTACGGGTGCCACACGTGGGCGCGGTCGAGGGCGAGCAGGTCGGCCGCGGACGGCTGGAGCATGGTGCGTTCTCCGGAGGGTCGGAACTGTCAGGCGTTGGGCGCGAGTTCGGTGCCGGCGCCGCGGCGGCGGACCTTGACGAGGTCGCTGCGGAGCTCGTCCTCGGCGCCGGATTCGGCGCCGGCCGCCGGGGAGACGGCCTCCGAGGGGACGGCCTCCGAGGGGACGGCCTCCGAGGGGACGTCCTCCGAGGGGACGGTCTCCGGGGCGGAGGCGTCCGAGCTGTGGGCGTGCCCGCCGCACGGCCCGCAGCCGCCGCCGCTGCCGCAGGCCGAGGCCGAGGCCGCGGTGCCGCAGCCGCCGCCCGCCCGGTCTGCCTCGGCGACGTCCGCGCGGTGGCGCGGCAGGGTGGCCTCGCCGGCGCCCTCGACCTCGAAGCCGGCGTCCTTGATCATGTCGAGGTCGGTCTGCCCGGCCTGGCCCTCGCTGGTCAGGTAGTCGCCGAGGAAGATGGAGTTGGCGATGTGCAGGCCGAGCGGCTGCATCGAGCGCAGGTGCACCTCGCGCCCGCCGGCGATCCGCACCTCGGTGTCCGGGTTGACGAAGCGGACCATCGCCAGGATGCGCAGGCAGCGCTGCGGGGTGAGGTTCCACTCCTTGGCGAGCGGGGTGCCCTCGAACGGGATGAGGAAGTTGACCGGGACGGAGTCCGAGCCCAGGTCGCGCAGGGCGAAGACGACGTCGACCAGGTCCTCGTCGCTCTCGCCCATGCCGGCGATCAGGCCGGAGCAGGCGGACAGGCCCGCGCCGTGGGCCTTCTGGACGGTGTCCACCCGGTCCGCGTAGGTGTGGGTCTTGGTGATGGTCCCGTAGGTGCCCTCGGAGGTGTTGAGGTTGTGGTTGTAGGCGTCGGCGCCCGCCGCCTTGAGCCGCTCGGCCTGGTTGTCGGAGAGCAGGCCGAGGCAGACGCAGATCTCGACCTCGGGGTCGGCGTCCTTGATGGCGGCCATGGTGTCGGTGACCCGGTCGATGTCGCGGTCCGTCGGACCGCGGCCGCTGGCGACCAGACAGACCCGCTTGGCGCCGCCGGCCACCCCGGCGCGGGCCGCGTCGGCGGCCTGGTCCGGCTTGAGCCAGGTGTACTTGAGGATCTCGGCCTTGGACCCGAGCCGCTGCGAGCAGTACGAGCAGTCCTCCGGGCAGAGCCCGCTCTTCAGGTTCACCAGGTAGTTGAGCTTGACCCGGCGGCCGAACCAGCGGCGGCGCACCTTGCCGGCCGCGGCGACCACGTCGAGCAGCTCGTCGTCGGTGGTGGCGAGGACGGCCAGGGCCTCCTCGCGGGTCGGGACTTCGCCGCGCAGGCCCTTGGCGGTGAGGGTATCGAGCAGATCCATGGGGCCGATCCTGCCTGGTGGTGATCGAGCGGCGCCAGAGCAAACCCGCCAGAAGATCGGTGTGAGGATGTGCCGATTGCCACAGTGTCGAAGGTCACGGCTCCGCCGCTGGTCACGCGCTTGACGCGAGGTCGGGCCAGAGGTTACCGGTGGGTAGGGAGTGGGTGGTGAACGGGTGGCGAGGGTGACGCCGGGCCGGTGGCCGAGGGCCGCGGCGGACGATGATCCACAACCCCCGACCCCGTGATCCACGCCACCCCCGGGATGCTTAGAATCTGCGCCATGACCACGCAGGGGGAGCGCACCCCGACTCCGGGAGAAGGCCGGGAAGGCCGGGCAGAGCAGCGGGTCGGCGGCGACGCCGGCACCGATGGGGGGACGGGCCGCACGCGGGGCCGTCGGCTGACGGTCCGTCGAACGGCCGGGTGGATCGTCGTCGTCGGCGTGGTCGCGGCCGGGGGATGGATCATCACCCGCCCGATGCCCGGCGACTACATACCCGGGCTCGGCCCCTCCAGCAAGGACGCGACCGCGACGCCGAAGGTGGTGGGCGCCCCGCCGCCGCGCACCGACCCCGAGGCCCTCAACGTCGACAACCTCTTCCCCGCCCAGCGGCCCGTCGAGGTCGGCGCCTTCAAGGCACGGCGCAACGGCGTCCGGCAGGGCGAGAGCTGCGCCGAAGTGCTCCAGGACCGCGCCCAGGACCCGCTCAAGGACACCGGCTGCCAGAGCTACCTGACCGTCAGCTTCAGCGGCCAGGACCGCCCGGTGCTCAGCAGCGTCACCCTGCTGCGCTTCCCCGACCAGCCCTCCGCCGCCAGGGCCGCCGACGCCCTGCGGGCCAAGCCCGGCGCGGTCGCCTTCATCCTCGCCGACACCACCACCGCCCCCACCCAGCCGCCCGGCGGAGCCCGGACGGGCGGCGAGCCGCGGATCGAGGCGGTCGGGCACTACGTGACCGTCACCAGCTCGCGCTCGGGCGACGGCCGGCCGGCGGCCACCACCCCCGGCAGCACCGGGGCGCCGGCCACGCCGCTCCCGGGGGCCACCGGCACGGCGCCCAGCAGCGAACAGACCCTGGACGAGGCCACCCGCGCGCTCTCCTACGCCGCGGGCTCGCCGTTCGCCTGGATGTGACGGCGGTCTGACGGCGGCCTGACGGCGGCGGCCTGACGGCGGCGGCCTGGCATCGGCCCGATGACGAATCCCCCCAGAAGCTGCGGCCTCCGGGGGGATTCGTCATCGTCAGGACCGGACCCGTGACCGGACCCGTGACCGGGCCGGGATCCGGCTCAGCCGCCGAGCCGGTCCACCGCCGTCACCCGCAGCACCGCCCGGCCCTCCTCGTCCGAGCCGTACAGGTCGACCTCGGCGCTGATGCCCCAGTCGTGGTCGCCCTCCGGGTCGTCGAAGATCTGCCGGACCCGCCAGGAGGAGTCCTCCTCCTCGATGATCAGCATCTTGGGGCCGCGCGCGTTCGGGCCGGTGCCGAGGTCGTCGTACTCCTCCCAGTACCCGTCCATGGCGTCCGCCCAGCGGTCCGCGTCCCAGCCGTACTCGCCGTCCAGCTCGGCGAGCTCCTCGTAGTGCTCCAGCGCGCACAGCTCGACCCGGCGGAACATCTCGTTGCGCACCAGGACGCGGAAGGCGCGGGCGTTGGCGGTGACCGGCGCCGGCTTGTCGTCCAGCCGCACCTCGGCGGTGGCCGCCTCGGTCGGGTTGGCCAGCTGCTCCCACTCGTCCAGCAGGCTGGAGTCGACCTGGCGGACCAGCTCGCCGAGCCAGGCGATGACGTCCTTGAGGTCGTCGGTCTTCACGTCCTCGGGGACGGTCTGCTCCAGCGCCTTGAACGCGCCGGCCAGGTAGCGCAGCACGATGCCCTCGGTGCGGGCCAGCTCGTAGAAGCCGACGTAGTCCGAGAAGGTCATCGCCCGCTCGTACAGGTCGCGGACCACCGACTTCGGCTGCAGCTGGTGGTCGCCGATCCACGGGTGCGCCCGGCGGTACACCTCGTAGGCGTGGGTGAGCAGCTCCTCCAGCGGCTTCGGGTACGTGATCTCCTGGAGCCGCTCCATCCGCTCCTCGTACTCGATGCCGTCCCGCTTCATCTCGCCGACGGCCTCGCCGCGCGCCTTGTTCTGCTGGGCGGCGAGGATCTGGCGCGGGTCGTCGAGGGTCGCCTCGACGACCGAGATCACGTCCATCGCGTACGAGGGCGAGGTCGGGTCGAGCAGCTCGAAGGCGGCCAGCGCGAAGGTCGACAGCGGCTGGTTGAGCGCGAAGTTCTCCTGGAGGTCCAGGGTGAGGCGGACGATCCGGCCCTCGGAGTCGGGCTCCGGCAGCCGCTCCACCACGCCGCCCTCCAGCAGCGAACGGTAGATGGCGATCGTGGTGCGGATGTGCCGGCGCTGCGCGGCCCGGTCCTCGTGGTTGTCGGTCAGCAGCTTGCGCATCGCCTCGAAGGCGTTGCCCGGGCGGCCGATCACCGACAGCAGCATCGCGTGGCTCACCTTGAACCGGGAGACCAGCGGCTCCGGGTCGGCGCCGATCAGCCTCTCGAAGGTCTCCTCGGTCCAGCCGACGAAGCCCTCCGGCGCCTTCTTGCGGACCACCTTGCGCTTCTTCTTCGGGTCGTCCCCGGCCTTGGCGATCGCCTTGTCGTTCTCGATCACGTGCTCCGGCGCCTGCGCCACCACCTGGCCGACGGTGTCGAAGCCGGCCCGGCCGGCCCGGCCGGCGATCTGGTGGAACTCGCGGGCGCGCAGGATGCGCACGCGCTGCCCGTCGTACTTGGACAGGGCGGTGAACAGCACCGTGCGGATCGGCACATTGACGCCGACGCCGAGCGTGTCGGTGCCGCAGATGACCTTCAACAGGCCCGCCTGGGCGAGGCGTTCGACCAGCCGGCGATACTTCGGCAGCATGCCCGCGTGGTGCACGCCGATGCCGTGACGCACGAAACGGGACAGGTTGCGGCCGAACTTGGTGGTGAAACGGAAGCCGCCGATCAGATCGGCGATGGCCTCCTTCTCCGCCTTCGAGCACATGTTGATGCTCATCAGCGACTGGGCCCGCTCCACCGCCTCCTTCTGGGTGAAGTGCACGACGTAGACCGGCGCCTGGCCGGTCTGCAGCAGCTCCTCCAGAGTGTCGTGCATCGAGGTGCGGCGGTACTCGTAGAACAGCGGCACCGGGCGGGTCGCGTTGCGCACCACCGTGGTCGGACGGCCCGTGCGGCGGGTCAGGTCCTCCTCGAAGCGGCGGACATCGCCGAGCGTCGCGGACATCAGCAGGAACTGCGCCTGCGGCAGCTCCAGCAGCGGGATCTGCCAGGCCCAGCCGCGGTCCGGCTCGGCGTAGAAGTGGAACTCGTCCATGACCACCTGGCCGATGTCCGCCCGGCCGCCGTCGCGCAGCGCGATTTGGGCCAGCACCTCGGCGGTGCAGCAGATGATCGGCGCGGTCGGGTTCACGCTCGCGTCGCCGGTCATCATGCCGACCTGCTCGGTGCCGAACATCTTCACCAGGTCGAAGAACTTCTCCGACACCAGCGCCTTGATCGGGGCGGTGTAGAACGTCCGCTGCCCCGCCGCCAGCGCCGCGAAGTGCGCCCCCGCCGCCACCAGGCTCTTGCCCGACCCGGTCGGCGTCGCCAGGATCACGTTGTTCCCCGACACCAGCTCGATCAGCGCCTCCTCCTGCGCCGGGTACAGGGTGATCCCCCGATCCTCCGCCCAGGCTGCGAACGTCTCGTACAGCGCGTCGGGGGTGGCGGGCTTCGGCATCAGATCAAGGAGGGTCACCCGGCTATCTTGCCTGCTCGCCGCCACCCCCGGCAAAGCCCGGGGCCGCGACGGGCCGGTCGGGAGGCCGTCAGAACGGTGCGGCGGGCGCCTGCGCGGCCAGCCGCGGGTCGTTCGTGCAGCCCTGGGCGCGGACCAGTTCCCTCGCGACGCGCGGGGCGGTGGCGATCCGGATCCGGTGGACCTTGTTGGCGTAGTCCCCGCTCTGCGCCATCGCGCCGTACTTGGCCATGAACGTCGCCGGGTCCTGGTTGCCGTAGAAGGACGTGGCGAACCGCGGGTCGCTCTTGTGGTGGTCCAGGATGTCCTGGAGGTGCTTGAGCTGGGCGTCGCCGGCCTGGTCGCCGAGGCCGAGGATGTAGGTGGCCGCCTTGGCCTCCTCCTCCGGGATGCCGCCGACGGGGTTGGCGTTGAACGCGGTGCCGTCGCTGCCGGTGTCGTCACCCAGGGCCCGGGAGGCGTCCTGGTCCGCCTCGGTGGCGCGGTCTATCGCGTCGCCGATGGCCTTGGCGGCGGTCTCGGCCTCGGCCTTCCAGCTCTTGGCGTACTCGGCGTCCTTCTTGTCCTCCTGGGTCGTGGGCGGCGGCCAGTGCACCGCGCCCTCGCCGTCGACGGTGAGGCCCTCGTGCGTCGCGTTCTGGACCGCGGTGGTGAGGCCGTTCTTCGCCGCCGTGATCTCGGTGTGGGCGTCGCGGAGCGTCTTGGCCAGGGCCGAGGCCTCCTCGAAGGCCGCGTGGATCTGGTCGCGGGCCCAGGTGAGCTTGGCGTTGGCGAGGCCCGCGGCGTCGCCGTGCCAGCCGGACTGCTGGATGGTGCCGATGACCTCGTTCTGCATCCGCTGGGTGAGGTCCCACTTGCGGACCAGGCTCTCGAAGTCGCCCGCCGCGGAGGCGAGGCCGCCGAGGTCGACCTGCTGGAGTTGACTGAACGTCACCATGATCGTGCTGTATCCCCCCGTTCGCGCCGGCGCTAGCTTCCGGCGCCCTGCGCCTGGTTGAAGTGGGCCTGGATGTCCGATTCGGTTCTGGTGCAACTCTGGGCCGTGGTCTGCAGGTTGGTGCCGATGTCGCCGACGGTGCTCTGCAGTCCGCTCGACTGGCTGGTCCAGGTGCCCCAGGTGGCGGTGAGCGCGCCGCCGAGGTTCCAGCCCTTGAGGGATCCGGCGGCGGCGTTGACGTGCTCGCCGGGCTGGTCGCACTCGGTCTTGACGGAGTCCCGCAGGGCGAAGGCGTTCTGTGCGGCCTGCTGGAGAGTGCCGGGGTTCACGGCGACGGTCTTGCCGCCGGCCGCCGGGCTCAGCGAGACCGGTGCGGCGCCGGCGCCGGCCAGGTCCGGGAACTGCTTCTTGGCCTCTTCGGTCAGGTTGCCCTTGTCGTCGAAGAGCCACGGATTCATGCGACGCTCGAATTCGAGGTCGGTCATTGTTTCCCCCCGGATAATGATCGGCATAGATCGTACTATTTCTGCGGCCATGATTTCGGTGAATTGACTATTGATACCTGGTTGACGTGTGGTGAATCACGACTGGATTGGCCGGTTCATACTGTGCCGATCCGCACATTGCCCGACACGCGGCGGCATGCCAGAGTGCCGGGCATGAACCATCCGCTCGCGGCCGAGCCGCGCTCCGCCGTCCCCGTCCCCGCCCCCTCCTCCGCCGCTCCCGCGCACGTCTTCGACTGGCTCGACGAGACGGCCGCGATGCGGGCCGAGGCCGGGCTGACGCGGACGCTGCGCAGCCGGGCCGCGGACGACCCGGTGCTGGACCTCGCGGGCAACGACTACCTGGGCCTGACCAGGCATCCGGTCGTCGCCCGGGCGGCCGCCGACGCGGCGCTGCGCTGGGGCGGGGGCTCGACCGGATCGCGGCTGGTGACCGGGACGACCGCGCTGCACACCGAACTGGAGCAGGAGCTGGCCGAGTTCTGCGGAGCGGAGGCCGCGCTGGTGTTCTCCTCCGGGTACACGGCCAACCTCGCGGCGCTGACCGCGCTCACCGACCCGGACACCCTGATCGTCTCCGACGCCTACAACCACGCCTCGCTGATCGACGGCTGCCGGCTCTCCCGCGCCGACGTCCACCGGGCCCCGCACAGCGACCCGGCGGCCGTCGCCGAGGCGCTCGCCGGGCGGGCGCAGCCGCGGGCGCTGGTGGTCACCGACTCGGTGTTCTCGGTGGACGGCGACGCGGCCCCGCTGCCCGCGCTGTCGGAGGCCGTCCGCGCGCACGGCGCCGCCCTGCTGGTGGACGACGCGCACGGACTGGGCGTGCTCGGCCCCGGCGGCACCGGGGCGCTCGCGGCGGCCGGGCTCGCCGGGCAGCCGGACACCGTGGCCACCGCCACCCTCTCCAAGTCGCTCGGTTCGCAGGGCGGTGTCGTCCTCGGCCCGCGCCGGGTGATCCGCCACCTCACCGAGACCGCCCGCACCTTCATCTTCGACACCGGTCTCGCCCCGGCCGCCGCCGGCGCCGCCCTCGCCGCCCTGCGGCTGCTGCGCGCCGAGCCGGCCCGCGCCGAGCGTGCCCGCGAGGTGGCCCGCACCCTGGCCCGGCAGCTCACCGCCGCCGGCCTGCACAGCTGCGAGCCCGAGGCGGCCGTGGTGTCCGTCCGTGCCCCGGGCCCCGAGGCCGCCGTCGCCTGGGCCGCCGACTGCCGCCGCGCGGGCCTCGCCGTCGGCTGCTTCCGCCCGCCGTCCGTCCCGGACGGCGTCTCCCGGCTGCGGCTGACCGCCCGGGGCGACCTGACCGACGGGCAGATCGCCGAGGCCGTCCGCATCATCGCCGAACTGGCCCCGGCCGGTGCGCGGGGCGAATGAGCGGACAGCGGGGCGAAAAGCCGCTCGGTGCGGCCGGGCCCGCCGGGCAGGATGGCGGGATGACCGATCTGCGCTGGGACGATCACGTGGCACGGCCTCGGGTACGACGCGGCCGCCGACCGGGTCCGGGTGCTGTGGACGCCGCCGGTGGACCGACCGGGCCGGCCGACTACTTCTTCCTCGCCCGGCTCGGCTGGACCCGGGTGGGCTCGCCGGCTGCCTTGGGGTGGTCCGGCGGGTACGGGAGTTCGCCGAGGCCCTCGTCGCGCAGCTGCTTGTCGTACAGCTCCAGCAGGGGTTCCAGGCGGAACGCCAGGCCGTCCATCTCCGCGTTCAGGTCGCCGAGTTCGGCGAAGCGGGCGGGGAGGGTGCGCAGGTCGAAGTCCTCGGGGGCGGCGTCGTCCAGCTCCTCCCAGCGCAGTGGGGCGGAGGCGGTGGCGCGCGGGCGGGCGCGCAGCGAGTAGGCGGAGGCGATGGTGCGGTCGCGGGCCATCTGGTTGTAGTCGACGAAGATCCGCTCGCCGCGTTCCTCCTTCCACCAGGCGGTGGTGACCTTCCCGGGCATCCGCTGCTCCAGCACCCGGCCGAGGGCGATCACCGCGTGCCGCCCGTCGGTGAACGTCCACTCGGGCGCCAGCGGCACGTAGACGTGCAGTCCGCGCCCGCCGGAGGACTTGGGCCAGCCCCGCAGCCCGTACTCCTCCAGCAGGGCGCGCAGTTCGTGGGCGGCGCGGACGGCGTCGTGGAAGTCGGTGCCGGGCTGCGGGTCGAGGTCGATCCGCAGCTCGTCGACGTGGCCGGTGTCGGAGCGCCGCACCGGCCAGGGGTGGAAGGTGAGGCAGCCCAGGTTGGCGGCCCACAGTACGGCGGCCGGCTCGGTGGGGCAGATCTCGTCGGCGGAGCGGCCGGAGGGGAACTCGATCCGGGCGGTGGGCAGCCACTCCGGCAGGCCCTTGGGGGCGCGCTTCTGGTAGAAGAACTCGCCGTCCACCCCGTCCGGGAAGCGCTGCAGGGTGGTCGGCCGGTCGCGGAGACCGCGCAGCACCCCGTCGGCGACGGCCAGGTAGTACCGCGCGACGTCCAGCTTGGTGAAGCCGCGCTCGGGGTAGTACACCTTGTCCGGGTTCGACAGCCGGACGGTGCGCCCGGCGACTTCCAGTTCCACGGCTGAGCCCATGCCCCACACGCTAAGCGCCGGGCGCCCGGCGCGCGCTCCGGGGCGAAGCGGGCGAGGATCGGACGCATGGACCTGCCCGTGATGCCGCCGGTGGCGCCGATGCTCGCCAAGTCGGTGGCCAGGATCCCGCCCGGGATGCAGTACGAGGCGAAGTGGGACGGCTTCCGCTCCGTCGTGTTCCGCGACGGGAACGAGGTGGAGCTCGGCAGCCGCACCGGAAAGCCGCTGACCAGGTACTTCCCCGAGCTGGTCGAGGCGTTCAAGCGGGAGCTGCCGCCGCGCTGCGTGCTGGACGGCGAGGTGGTGATCGCCCGGGACGGCCGGCTGCGCTTCGAGGAGCTGCTGGAGCGCATCCACCCGGCCGCGAGCCGGGTCAGGCTCCTGGCCGAGCGGACTCCGGCCTCCTTCGTCGCCTTCGACCTGCTCGCCCTCGGGGAGGAGAGCCTGCTGGACGAGCCGCTGTCGGTGCGCCGTCCGGCCCTGGAGGCCGCGCTCGCCGACGCCGCCGACCCGGTGTTCACCGCCCCCGCCGCCACCGACCTCGACCTCGCCCGGACCTGGTTCGCCGAGTACGAGGGCGCCGGGCTGGACGGGGTGGTCGCCAAGCCGCTGGACCAGCCGTACCGGCCGGGGGAGCGGACCATGTACAAGATCAAGCACGAGCGCACCGCCGACTGCGTGGTGGCCGGCTACCGCGAGCACAAGAGCGGCCCGGTGGTCGGCTCGCTGCTGCTCGGCATCTTCGACGGGGACGGCAGGCTCCAGCACGTCGGGGTCTGCGCCGCCTTCCCGATGGCCCGTCGGCGCGAACTCGTCGAGGAACTGGCCCCGTTGCGGATGGAGGACCTCTCGCAGCACCCCTGGGGCGGCTGGGCGGACGAGGCCGCGCATGCCGAGGGCCGGCTGCCCGGCGCGGTCAGCCGCTGGACCGGTGGCAAGGACCTCTCCTGGATCGCGCTGCGCCCCGAGCGGGTGGTCGAGGTCGCGTACGACCACATGGAGGGCACCCGGTTCCGGCACACCGCGCAGTTCCGCCGCTGGCGACCGGACCGCACGCCGGAGAGCTGCACCTACGCCCAGCTGGAGGAGCCGGTCTCGTACGACCTCGGCAAGGTGCTGGGCAGCTGACGACGCGCCGGACACCGCACCCGTGCGAGAGGGCCCGACCCGGCCGATACCGGGTCGGGCCCTCTCGCACGGGTGCGGGTGCAAGGGCGGGTGCGGGTGCGCTTCAGGAGATGTGCAGCGTGGCGGCACCGGTGGGCGAGGCCGTCGGCGAGCCCGTGGGCGAGGGGGAGGAGGAGGGGGAGGCCGTCGGGGAGGCCGAGCCGGGCGGGGTGGGCAGCGTGTAGACGTTGTTCGGCGAGACGATCTGGGTGATCGCCCGCGCCAGGAACGTCGAGGGCTCCGAACCGTCGTGCAGGATGTCGGTGTTGAGGAGGATGGCCAGGCTGGCCTTGGCCTGCGGCAGGTAGATCACCACGCTCTCGTACCCGGGCAGCGAGCCGTTGTGGCCGATCCACCCGTGGGTGGTGAACACCCCGAAGCCGTAGCCGAGGTCGGGGGTCGGCCCGACCGGCACGAACTTCAGCCGCTCCGCCTGGGTGGCGGGCTTGAGCAGCGGCTCCCCGGTGGCCAGCACCTTCGACCAGGTCTGAAGGTCGGTGAGGCTGGAGATGACGGCGCCGGCCGCCCAGCCCCAGGACGGGTTCCAGGTGGTGGCGTCCTCGACCGCGCCGCTGGCCGTCTGGTTGGTGTAGCCGTGGGCGTGCGGGTCCGGGAAGGTCGCGTCGGTCGGCAGGCTGGTCCTGGTGAGCCCGGCCGGGGTGAACACCTGCTGGTTGAGGAAGTCCTGGAGCGGCTGCCCGCCGACCTTCTCGACCACCAGGCCGAGCAGGATCAGGTTGGTGTTGGAGTACTCGAACTGGGCGTTCGGCGCGAAGTTCGCCGGGTGCTTGAACGCGTACGCGAGCAACTGGTCCGGAGTGAAGGGCCGGTTCGGGTCGCTGAAGAACGCCTGCTGGAAGTCGGAGTCCAGGGTGTAGTTGAACAGGCCGCTGCGCATCTCGCCGAGCTCGCGCAGGGTGATGCCGTCACCGCCGGGCACGTTCGGGACGTACTTGGAGATCGGGTCGTCCAGGCCCACCTTGCCCTGGTCCACCAGCCGCAGGACGCCGGTGGCGGTGAAGGTCTTGGACACGCTGCCGATCCGCATGTACAGGTTGGGCGACATCGGCGTCCCGGAATCCTTGTCGGCGACGCCGAAGGTGCGCTGGTAGCTGCCGTCGGGGGTGGTGTAGCCGACGATCACCCCGGGGATGGAGACCTCGCTCATCACCTGCTTGATCGCGTCGTCCAGACGGCTCGTGACGTCCGGGGTGAGCGGCACCACCGCGCCGGTGGCGCTGCCCGTCGGCGTGGCGGTCGGGCTCAGCGCGGCCGGTTCGGCGGTGACGGCCGGACCGGCCTGCCGCGCGGGCTCCGTGCTCCCGGAGCAGGCGGAGACGGCGAGCAGGCCGCTCAGCGCGAGGGCGGCGGAGGCCACCCGTACGGACCGGGGGACGGCCGGGCGCGAAGAGCGGTGGACCCGCACGGAGCGGGGAACGGCCGGTCGGGGCCGTCGGGTGTCGGTCATCGGCGCAGGCGCCTCTCTGGGGCGGACGGCCCCTTGGCGAAGGGCCCCGGAGCGCTGCCCGGCAGGCCGGGGCGCTGCTCCACGGGGGCGCGGGGGAGCGTCGCCACCGTAAGCACCGCCGCCGTGCGGGCGCGCGCGGGATCGAGGCCCGGCTGGACCGAACGGGAGCGCGCTCAGCCGGGTGCCCCGTCCGGCTGGCGGCCCGGTGCCACCCACCCCCGGTGGCATCACGCAACCCCGGCCGGCGCCCCGTCGGACGGTGTCGCGGCGGCCGCCCCGCGCTCGGCCGGACGGGTGAGCACCGGCATGCCGCACCCGCCGTCGGCCGCTGCTCGGGCACGATCGTTCAGCCCAGCTGTGGCCGCCCTTAAGAATTCCTCGATGGACCGCACCCCCTCCGACCAGGCAGATTTCTGCCTGCCCGGAGTGCGACCGTCAGGAACGGCCGAACCGGGCCCCTCGGCCTGCCCGACCCCCGAAGGCCGTCCCCGCGCACGTCAGGAGCCGTTGCCGTGAAGGCACTCGTCAAGCAGCAGGCCGAGCCCGGCCTCTGGATGATCGATGTCCCGAAGCCCGAGATCGGCCCCGGCGAGGTGCTGATCAAGGTGCTGCGGACCGGCATCTGCGGCACCGACCTGCACATCCGCAAGTGGGACGGCTGGGCCCAGCAGACCATCAGGACCCCGCTGGTGCTGGGCCACGAGTTCGTCGGCGAGGTCGCCGAGCTCGGCGCCGGCGTCGCGGACATCGCGGTCGGCGACCTGGTCAGCGGCGAGGGCCACCTGGTCTGCGGCAAGTGCCGCAACTGCCTGGCCGGCCGCCGCCACCTGTGCCGCAACACCGTCGGCCTGGGCGTCAACCGTGACGGCGCCTTCGCCGAGTACGTGGCGCTGCCCGCCTCCAACGTCTGGGTGCACCGGGTGCCGGTCGACCTGGACGTGGCCGCGATCTTCGACCCGTTCGGCAACGCCGTGCACA
Source organism: Kitasatospora sp. NPDC041917 (assembly GCF_055589745.1). Lineage (NCBI taxonomy): Bacteria > Bacillati > Actinomycetota > Actinomycetes > Kitasatosporales > Streptomycetaceae > Kitasatospora > Kitasatospora sp. NPDC041917. The sequence goes on from NZ_JBVJBI010000005.1 coordinate 85,109, forward strand.
CCGCGCTGTCCTTCCCGCTGGTCGGCGAGGACGTGCTGGTCACCGGCGCCGGTCCGATCGGCATCATGGCCGCCGCCGTCGCCAAGCACGCCGGCGCCCGCAACGTGATGATCACCGACGTCTCCCCGTACCGCCTCGACCTGGCCCGCCGGGTCGGTGTGACGCTGGCGCTCGACGTCTCCGAGCACACCATCGAGGAGGGCCAGCAGAAGCTGGGCCTGCGCGAGGGCTTCGACGTCGGCCTGGAGATGTCCGGCCGTCCCGAGGCGATGCAGTCGATGATCGCCAACATGACCCACGGCGGGAAGATCGCCATGCTCGGCCTGCCCGCCGAGCAGTTCCCGGTGGACTGGGCCTCGATCGTCACCTCGATGATCACCATCAAGGGCATCTACGGCCGCGAGATGTTCGAGACCTGGTACGCGATGTCCGTGCTGCTGGAGGGCGGCCTGGACCTCAGCCCGGTGATCACCGGCCGCTACGCCGCCACCGACTTCGAGGCCGCGTTCGACGACGCCGCGGGCGGCAACTGCGGCAAGATCATCCTCGACTGGACCGCCTGAGCCCGCCCCAGCCCCGCCGAACTGCTCCCGCCGAACTGCTTAAGGAGACCGCAGTGTTCGACAACGTGCGTGCCGACGTCGCCGCCACCCTGGACGAGATCCGCGAGGCCGGCCTGTTCAAGCCCGAGCGGGTGATCGGAAGCCCGCAGAGCGCCGCCGTCACCGTGACCGGCGGCGGCCGCCCGGGCGAGGTGCTGAACTTCTGCGCCAACAACTACCTCGGCCTGGCCGACCACCCCGAGGTGCTCGCCGCGGCCAAGGACGCCCTGGACCGCTGGGGCTACGGGATGGCCTCGGTCCGCTTCATCTGCGGCACCCAGGACGTCCACAAGGAGCTGGAGGACCGCCTCTCGGCCTTCCTCGGCCAGGAGGACACGATCCTCTACTCCTCCTGCTTCGACGCCAACGGCGGTGTCTTCGAGACCCTGCTGGACGACCGCGACGCCGTCATCTCCGACGCGCTGAACCACGCCAGCATCATCGACGGCATCCGGCTCAGCAAGGCCCGCCGCCACCGCTACGCCAACCGTGACCTGGCCGACCTGGAGAAGCAGCTCCAGGACACCCAGGACGCCCGCCGCCGCCTGATCGTCACCGACGGCGTGTTCTCGATGGACGGCTACGTCGCCCCGCTGCGCGAGATCTGCGACCTGGCCGACCGCTACGACGCCATGGTCATGGTGGACGACTCGCACGCCGTCGGCTTCGTCGGCGCGGGCGGCCGGGGCACCCCGGAGCTGCACGGCGTGATGGACCGCGTGGACATCATCACCGGCACCCTCGGCAAGGCGCTCGGCGGCGCCTCCGGCGGCTACGTCGCCGCCCGCCGGGAGATCGTCGCCCTGCTGCGCCAGCGCTCCCGCCCGTACCTGTTCTCCAACTCGCTGGCCCCGGTGATCGCGGCCGCCTCGCTCAAGGTGCTCGACCTGGTCGAGAAGTCCAACGAGCTGCGCGAGCGGCTCGCGGCCAACACGGCGCTGTTCCGGACGCGGATGACCGAGGCCGGGTTCGAGATCCTGCCCGGCGACCACCCGATCGCCCCGGTGATGATCGGCGACGCGGCCGAGGCCGGCCGGCTCGCCGAACTGCTGCTGGAGCGCGGCGTGTACGTGATCGGCTTCTCCTACCCGGTGGTGCCGCACGGCCAGGCCCGGATCCGGGTGCAGCTGTCCGCGGCGCACTCCACCGAGGACGTCGAGCGCGCCGTCGCGGCCTTCGTGGACGCGCGCGCCGCCCTGGAGGGCTGACCTCCACCCAGGCTGCCCGTGGGCCGGACCGCTCGGAACCGGACCGGCCCACGGGCTCACAACCGCCGCGCGGCGGGGGCGGATCGACGCGCCCGCCGCACGGCCCCCGGACCACCTGCCCCACCCTCCCGCAACGGGGGCGGGACGCCGGCCCCGCCGACGTCCCGCCCCCGTCGTGGTTCCCGGAGGACGGCTGCCGGTCAGTCGTCCTCGTTCTCGCCCTGGTCGTCGCCGCCGCTCCGGTGGAACCCGGCGGGCTTGGCGAAGACCTGGCCGTTCTCGACCGCCGGGCCGGTGCCGCCGGTGACCAGGTTGCCGCTGGTCGAGTCGAACACCACGGTGTTCCCCGAGGCGGAGACGAACGGCTGCGTCGACGAGCCGTTGCCGAGCGAGCCGTCCGGCGCGGCGGCGACCCGCTCGGTGCGGCCGGTGCGCAGGTCCTGGCGGTAGACGTCCCAGCCCGGGTGCTGGGGGCCGGCCACCAGGTTGTCGGCGGCGGACTCGAAGTAGATCCAGCGGTTGTCGGCGGTGATCGAGCCGTGGTCGGAGGAGCCGACCGAGCTGGTGCCGGGCAGGCCGCCGCTGACCTTCGTCACGGTGCCGGTCCGCAGGTCCCGCACGTGGAGCACGGTGTGGTAGCGGTGGCCGCCGGTCGAGCCGCCGGGCTCGGACAGGGTGTAGATCGCGCGCCGCCCGTCGGGGCTGATCGTCGCCTCGAAGCTGGAGCTGCCGATCGTGCCGTCGAGGCCCGCGCTCACCGGTGTGAGCGTCCGGGAGCGGACGTCGTAGGTGTAGTAGGGGGCGGCGGTCGGGCGGGCCAGGCTCGGCTGCGCCGCGGACTGCGGGACGCTGCGGCGCGCGGCCTCGGCGGCGCTCGGGGTGAGCTCCACGTCGGTGGAGGCGGGGGCGGAGGCCGAGGCCGCCGCCGCGGCGGTCGCGGCGGCGAGGCCGGGGGCCTGCTCGTCCGGCAGCAGGCTGGAGATGGAGCCGAAGCCGATGGTGCGGCCGTCCGCGCTGATCGTCGGTCGGAAGGACGTGCTCTCGCCCGGCTTGCCGTTCACGTCGTGGGAGACCAGCCGGGTGGTGTGGGTCCAGCGGTCGGTGAGGTAGACGTTGATCTTCCAGGTGTAGGGCCGGGCGAGCGAGGGCTCGGGGGTGGGCTCCGGCTCGGGGTCCACGACGGTCGGGTCCAGGTCGGTCCGGGAGGACACGTAGACCACGTACCGGCCGTTGCCGCTGACCTGCGCGTTGTACGAGGAGTGGTACTGGTCGGTGTCGGTGTTGGTGGGGCTGCTGCTGACCAGCTCGGTGCGGCCGGTCCTGCGGTCCCTGATGTACACCTCGGTGCGGTTCTTGACCTGCGCGCCGGGCGCCACGTTCTCGTCCTCGCTCTCGAAGACGACGTAGCGGCCGTCGGCGCTGATCCCGGCCTGGTCGGTCGAGCCGCTCAGCGCCCCGCCCGCGTCGGACAGGTTGACCTGTTCGAGGCGGCCGGTGCGCAGGTCCTTCACATAGGCGTTGCTCCAGCCCACCGAGGGGTGGGGCAGCAGGTTCGTGGCCCGGGAGGTGAACAGGGCGTAGCGGCCGTTCGCGCTGATGCCCTGGGCCGTCGACTGGTTGTCGGGCGCCGCGCCGTTCGGCCCGAGGCTGACCTGGGTGGTGCCGCGCGGCACCGGGCCGGCCTGGGCCGGGGCGGCGGCGACGGCGAGCAGGGCGGCCGCGACCAGGACGCTGCCGCCGCCCGACAGCCACCGGTTGCGGGTCGTCCGGGTGGTTCGTGTCATGAAGGTGTTCCTCCCCAGCGATCACCCGGCCGGGCTCCCTCCCGGCGACGGGCTTTCGGCAGAGCCAATCGTCGGGAGGGCCGGGGGGTCAACGCCCTCCGGTGATGTCGGCGGAAAATACGTCAACGGACGTATGCGGCAAGGGAATCAAGCCATTCGGATCATCGCGGGTGGCGCACGAAGACGTCCGCGGCAGCGTTGGTGTCGCCCGGGACCAGGTCGCCGTCGTCGGCGGTGAAGACCACCGTCCCGCCGCCGGCGTCCACGAACGGGTCCGAGGAGTCGGAGGTGCTCTGCCCGCCGTCCCGGGTGAGGCTGACCCGTTCGATCGCGCCGGTCCGCAGGTCGCGGCGGAAGACGTCGTTGACGCCGTTGGTGTCGCCGGGGACGAGGTTGTCGGCGGCGGAGTCGAAGTAGACCCAGTGGCCGTCGAAGGTCATGGCGGGGTCCTGGGCGCTCGCGGTGGTCGTGGTGCCGGGCAGGAAGGCGTTGAGCCGCGTCAGCCGGCCGGTGGCCAGTTCCCGGGCGTAGAGGTCCATCCGGAAGTGGTTGGAGCCGGGCCCGCCGACGCGGAACGGCAGGCCGAACAGGGCGTAGCGGCCGTCGGGGCTGATCCGGGAGCCCCTGCTGACGCCGCGCAGGGTGCCCTCGTCGTCCACGCTGGCGCCGGAGACCTTCCCGGTGTCGGCCTTCCAGACGAAGTACGGGTAGAAGCGGGCCGGGGCCAGCCCGGGTGCACCGGCGTCGGCGTCGATGTCGGCGCCGGGGGCGGCATCGGGGCCGGCGGCCGGGGCCTGCGGGAGCAGGTTGGTCGCCCGGGAGGTGAAGCCGACGGTGGCGCCGTCCGCGCTGATCGTCACGCCGTAGGAGGTGTTGTTGGCGGCCCCGCCGTCCGCACCGGTGGTGACCACCCGGGTGGTGCCGGTCCAGCGGTCGGTGACGAGCACGTTGAAGTGGCGCGGGTCCGAGCCCGGGGCGAGGTCGGTGCGGTTGGAGGTGTAGGCGACGTAGCGGCCGTCCCGGCTCAGGGACGGGGTGTCGGAGTAGCCGTCGCCGTCGCTGGGCCCGCCCCCGGTGACCAGCTCGGTGCGGCCGGTCCAGCGGTCGCGGACGAAGACGTCGCTGTAGTGCCTGGGCTGGCCGGGCACCACGTTGGTGGCGCTGGTGCTGAAGGCCACGAACCGGCCGTCGGCGCTGATCGAGGCGTCCGCGGTGGGTGCGTCCAGCCGGGAGCCGTCGTCGGCGACGCTGACCCGTTCGACGTGTCCGTTGCGCAGGTCGCGGACGTAGACCTCCTCGGAGTTCGGGGTGCCGGGCCCGGGCAGCAGGTCGGCCGCGGTCGAGGTGAACAGCGCGGAGCGGCCGTCCTCGCTCAGCCCGATCGCGATCGAACGCCCGTTGATCTGCCCGCCCTTGGCGGTCTCGCTGACCCGGGCGGTGTCGCCCTTGGGCGGCTTGGCCTCGGCGGCGGGCAGCGCCGCTCCGGCGGCCACGGCGGTGGCGGCCAGGACGGCGGCGGTGCGGGCGAGCCGGCGTCGGGTGCGTGCGTGCGTCATGGATCGTCCTCCCCTGATGGCGGTCCCGGGCCCACGGCCCCCGCGGCCCGGTCCGGGAGAGCCAAGCGTCGTGCGGACGGTCGGTCAACGACCGGTGGCGATTCCGCCCGGAAATACGCCACCGGTCGTATCCCGCAAGGGAGTCACGGCATCGGATCGTCGGGGCCTCGGGGCCTCAGGGCGCGTCAGGCCGTCACAGGCGGCGCAGGAAGACGTCCAGCACCTGGTTGGTGTCGCCCGGCACCAGGTCGCCGTCGTCGGCGGTGAAGAGCACCGTGTCGCCGGTGGCGTCCACGAACGTGCTGAAGGACGAGGAGGTGCTCTGCCCGCCGTCCCGGGTGAGACTGACCCGTTCGATCCGGCCGGTCCACAGGTCGCGGCGGAAGATGTCGCTGGCGCCGTTGGTGTCGCCGGGGACCAGGGTTTCGGCGCTGGAGTCGAAGTAGACCCAGTGGCTGTCGGCCGTCATGACGCCGTCGGACGAGGACCACCTGGTGCTGGTGCCCGGCAGGTCGGTGTTGACCTTGGTGACCTTGCCGGTGGCCAGCTCGTGGACGTACACGTCCAGCCGGATGCCGTGGGCCGGGCCGGGGAAGCCGCCGATGAACACCGGGACGCTGTAGATCGCGAAGCGGCCGTCCGGGCTGACCCGGGCGTCGTAGGAGACGCCGATCAGCTCGCCGGCGTCGTTCAGGCTGGCGCCGATGATCTTTCCGGTGTCGGCCTTCCAGACGTAGCACCGGTAGTAGTGGGGCCCGGCCAGCTGGGGCGAGTCGGCGGCGGGGTCGGCGTTGGTGGCGCTGCCGGAGCCGGAGCCGGAGCCGGGGTCGGTGGCCGGGGGCTCCGGCAGCAGGTTGCCCGCGCGGGAGGTGAAGGCGACGGTGGAGCCGTCCGCGCTGATCGTCGGGGCGAAGGAGCCGTTGTCGGCACCCTCGCCGTCCGCGCCGACGGTGACCAGCCGGCTGGTGCGGGTCCAGCGGTCGGTGACGTAGACGTTGTTCCTGCCGCGCCGCACGGTGCCCGGGGCGAGGTCGCTGCGGTTGGAGACGTAGGTGACGTAGCGGCCGTCGCGGCTGATGCTGGGACTGACGGCCCCGAACCCGCTCTGCCCGTCGGTGCTCGGCACGGCGGCGGCGGTGACCAGCTCGGTGCGGCCGGTCCAGCGGTCGCGGACGAAGATGTCGCTGGGGTGGCTCGGCTGGCCGGGCACCACGTTGGTGGCGGTGGTGCTGAAGACCACGAACCGGCCGTCGGCGCTGATCGAGGCGTCGGTGGTGGCGGCGTTCAGCGCGGAGCCGTCGTCGGCGACGCTGACCTTCTCGATGTGCCCGTTGCGCAGATCGCGGACGTAGACCTCGTCCGTGTTCGGGGTGCCGGGCCCGGGCAGCAGATCGGTCGCGGCGGAGGTGAAGAGTGCGGAGCGGCCGTCCTCGCTCAGCCCGAGCGGCGTCGAGTAGGCGTTGAGCTGGGCGCCCTTGGCGGTCTCGCTGACCCGGGCGGTGTCGCCCTTGGGCGGCTTGGCCTCGGCGGCGGGCAGCGCCGCTCCGGCGGCCACGGCGGTGGCGGCCAGGACGGCGGCGGCGCGGGCCGGCCATCTGCGGGTGCGTGCGGTGGTCATGGAACGTCCTCCCCTGGGATCGCCCGGCCGCGCTCCCTCCCGGCGGCGGGCCCTCGCAGAGCCAACCGTCGGGAGGGCCGGTGGTCAACGGCCGGGGGTGATCCCGTCCGGAAATACGTCAACGGACGTATCCCGCAAGGGAGTCATGCCCTTACAGGCGGCGCCGGAAGACGTCCGTGGTGGCGCTGTCGGGGACGGGCGCCAGGTTGCCGTCCTCGGCGCTGAACAGCAGGGTCGTGTCGTCGGCGTCGACCTGCGGGAAGAAGGCGGAGGTGGTGCTCTGCGAGCCGTCCTGGGTGAGGGTGACCCGCTCGGTGTGCCCGCTGCGCAGGTCGGTGCGGAAGATGTCGGCCTGCCCGTTCGTGTCGCCGGGCACCAGGTCGGCGACGTCGGAGCTGAAGTACACCCAGCGGTCGTTCAGCGGCATGACGGGGTTGGAGGAGGATTCGAGGGTGCTGCCGGACAGCGGCTTGTTGACCTTGGTGGTCCGGCCGGTGGCCAGCTCGCGGGCGTAGACGTCCTGGTGGACACCGTGCGAGCCGGGCCGGCCGCCCTCCTCGTAGACCGTGTAGAGCGCGTAGCGGCCGGAGGGGCTGATCCGTCCGTCGTTGCCGGCGCCGATGAGCTCGCCGGTCCCGTCGTAGCTGGCGCCGGTGATCTTCCCGGTGCGGGCGTCCCAGACGTAGTACGGGTAGGCGCGGATTCCGGTCAGCTCGGCGGTGTCGGCGGTGTCGGCGGTGTCGGCCGCGGAGGCGGCGGCTCGGTCGGCTTGGTCGGCGAGCGAGGGCGGGGTCTGGTCGGCCGGGAGCAGGTTGCCGGCCCGCGAGGTGAAGCCGATGACGGTGCCGTCGGCGCTGATCGTCGGGCGGGAGGAGTTGTGGTCGGCCGGGGTGCCGTCCGCCCCGGTGCTGACCACCCGGGTGGTGCGGGTCCAGCGGTCGGTGACGAAGACGTTGAACCTGCCGCGGCGCACGCCGGGTGCGAGGTCGGTGCGGTCGGAGGAGTAGACCACGTAGCGGCCGTCCCCGCTGATGGCGGCGTCGAAGGCGTTGCGGGCGCTCTGGTCGTCGCCCGCGCCGGAGGTGCCGTCGCCGGTGGTGACCAGCTCGGTGCGGCCGGTCCAGCGGTCCCGGACGAAGACGTCGGTGGGGTGCTTCGGTTGGCCGGGCACCACGTTGCCGGCGTAGCTGCTGAACGCCACGTACCGGCCGTTGCCGCTGATCGCCGCGTCGTTGGTGCCGGCGTCCAGCGCGGAGCCGTCGGCGGCGACGCTGATCCGCTCGGTGCGGCCGTTGCGCAGGTCCCGGACGTAGACGTCGCCGACGGCCCCGGCGCCGCCGGGCAGCAGGTTGGTCGCCGACGAGGAGAACAGCGCGTACCGGCCGTCGCCGCTCAGCCCGAGCGCGAACGAGGGCCCGTTCAGGGCCTCGCCCTTGGCGCCCTCGCTGACCCGGGCGGTGTCGCCCTTGGGCGGGCGGGCCTCGGCGGCGGGTATCGCGGCTCCGGCCGCTGTGACGGCCGCCAGGACGGCGGCGGTACGGGCCAGTCGGCGGCGGGTGCGTGCAGTGGTCATCGATCGTCCTCCCCTGATGACTGCCCCGGGCCCTCGGCCCCCCGTGGCCCGGTCGGCACGAGCCAAGCGCCGCGCGGACGTCCGGTCAACGGACTGGAGCGATCTCGTCCGGAAATGCGCGACCGCTCGTGTCCCCGGCCGAAACCGCTGCTCCGGCGGGCCCGCTCGGCCCGCCCGGGTTCCGGCCCCGCCGGTCCGGCACGCCGCGCCGCGCTGGCAGAATTGGTCCGTGATCGACGCACGACGGCTGCGGACCCTTCGGGCCGTGGCGGACCACCGCACCGTGACCGCCGCGGCGGCCGCCCTCTACTTGACCCCCTCCGCGGTCTCCCAGCAGCTGGCCGCCCTGGAGCAGGAGACCGGCCACCACCTGCTCGCCCGGGAGGGCCGGGGCGTACGGCTGACCGCCGCCGGGGAGATCCTGCTGGGCCACGCCGACGTGGTGCTCGCCCAGCTGGAGCGCGCCGAGGCCGACCTCGCCGCGTACAGCGCGGGCGTCTCCGGGGAGGTCACCGTCGCCTCCTTCGCGACCGCCATCGCCTCGGTGCTCGCCCCCGCCGTCGGCCTGCTCGCCGAGCGCGCCCCCGGGGTGCGGCTCAAGGTGCTGGACGCCGAGGGCGACGCCAGCCTGCCGATGGTGCTGGACGGCCGGGCCGACCTCGCGGTAGCCGTCGAGTACCGGGGCGCCCCGCGCGCCGACGACGCCCGGCTGACCCGGGTGCCGCTGTACGCCGAGCCCTTCGAGGCCGTCCTGCCGCTCGGCCACCGGCTGGCCGACGAGTCCGGCCCGCTGGCCGTCGCCGCGCTGGCCGACGAGCCGTGGATCGGGCCGTACCCGGGCAACCCCTGCCACGACGTGGTGCTGCTGGCCTGCGAGCACGCCGGGTTCCAGCCCCGGCTGCTGCACTCCTCCGACGACTTCCGGGCGGTGGTGGCGCTCGCCTCGGCGGGCCTCGGGGTGGCGCTGGTGCCGCGCTCGGCGCTGCGCGGCGTCGATCTCCGCGAGGTCGCGGTGCGGCCGGTGGACAGCGAGCTCGCCACCCGGCGGGTCTTCGCCGCCGTCCGGACCGGTGCTGACGGGCACCCGCTGGTCCGGCCGGTCCTGGACTCCCTCGCGCAGGCGGCGGCCGCGGGCGCGTGAGCCGACCGCGCGCGGGGCGGCTGCGGGCCCTGCGGCCCTCGGCGTCTGCGGCTGCTCGGGCCCTGCGGCTGCTCGGCGTCCCGGGTCGGGCGGCCCGCCGTGGTGTTTCCGGCGTGGCGTCCCGGCCCGGGCGGCCGTGCAGCCGCTGGTCCGTGCGGGCGGTCGAGGTTCGGTGCCCCCCTCGGGACCGCCCCCGCTAAACGGTACCGACCGGTACCGACTGGAGGACGGTACCGACCGGTACCGTTTGGCGTCAAGAGTGGATAGAATCCGCCGCGTGGCAGTCAACGCACGGGCGCGCCTGCTGAGCACGGCCGAAACCCTCTTCTACGCGAACGGCATCCGCGCGGTCGGCGTGGAGCGCATCCTCTCCGAGTCCGGCGTGGGCCGGGCGTCCTTCTACCGGCACTTCACCGGCAAGGAGGAACTGGTGACCGCGGTCCTGGAGGGCCGCGACGTCCGGTGGCGGGCGTGGCTCTCCGAGCGGGTCGCGGCCCACGGCGGCCACCCGCTGCACGTCTTCGACGCGCTGGCCGAACGGTTCGCGACCCAGGACTTCCGCGGCTGCGTCGCGATCAACACGATGACCGAGATCGCCGACCCGGCCAGCCCGGCCCGCCGGATGGCGGCCCTGCACAAGACGCGCGTCATCGACCTGGTCGAGCGGCTGATGCGGGACGCCGGCGTCCCCGAGCCCGGGGAGCGCGCCCGGCAGTTCGCCCTCCTGATGGACGGCGCCATCGTCACCGCCCTGCGCGAGGGCACCCCGGACGCCGCCTGGCGGGCCCGCGGCATCGCCGAGGCCCTGCTGGCCGCCTGAAGCCTGAAGCCCGAAGCCCGAAGCCTGAGCCTGAGCCTGAAGCGGCGGCCCGGGCGGACCGGGCCGGCGCGCCCCGGGCTCAGGCGTGGTGCGGCGCCGCCGGGGCGCCGTCGGGGCGGACTCCGGCGAACTCGTCCAGGACGGCGACCCGCAGCTCGTGGGCGCCGTCCGGCCGGCTCTGCTCGTAGTAGAGGTACCAGCGGCCGCGGGCCGGGACGAGGTCGGCGTACCGGATGTCCAGCCAGGGGCCGTCCGGGGTGAGGCGGTGCCAGCCGCGCAGGTCGGTGGAGGCGGCCAGGCCGCAGCGCTCCTCGTAGTTGCCGGCGGCGTCCGCCGAGCCGTCGTAGAGCGCGAGCCAGCCGCCCCGGCCGTCGGGCAGGACGGTGGTGATCCGGGACTCGTAGCCGTCCCAGGCGCCGGCCGGGCCGACGTCCAGGGCCTCGGCGGCGCGGCCCGGCGGGGCGGTGAAGCGCAGCCCGTCCGGGGACACCGCGAGCGCGGTGGGCTGGACGGTGAGGCCGGTGGTGTGGATGTCGGCGTCGGCGTGGGCGCGGTCCCGCTCCTCGGGGGTGAACGGCCGGGCGCGGGAGACGGTGGCGAACAGGTGGACGCCGGCGTCGGTTTCGAGCAGGTACGGGTCCTTGACGCCCTCGGTGCCGGTGGTCGCGGCGGTGAGGACGGGGGTGCGGGTGGCGAGGTCGAAGGACTCGGGGGCGTCGGCGCGCAGGGCGTCGACGCGCCAGCGGTTGTCGGCCGGGTCGACGTAACTGAGGTGGAGCAGGTAGCCGCCGTCGCGGCGCAGCAGGGCGAGGCGTTCCATCGAGGGGGAGCCCAGCTCGTCGCGCCGGACGGACCACAGGTCGCGGAAGGCGATGCCGTCGGCGCTCTCGGCGACGGCGCAGCGCCAGCCCCGGTCGGGCCCGTGCGTCGCGCCGCGCGGGCGGCGCTCGCGGTAGGTGAGCAGGAAGCGGTCGAGGTCCGGCTCGTACCGGACGCCCGGGCAGCCGGCCCAGTAGCCGGGTTCGGGGCGCTCGGGGGCGCGGACGAGGTGGGAGGCGCCGAGGTCGGGCGCGGCGGGCAGGGCGGGGTGCGGCATGGATCCGTCCTTCGGGGGAGGGGTGTCGCGAAGTTTCTATCAGATCGATCAAAAGTCTGGGCCGGACGCGGTGGGTCGTCGTCGACCGGCTGACCGGCGAGGTGGCCAGCTTCACCAGCAGGTCTTCTATGAAGACGATGTTTCGCCCGATGGCGATCGCACGACACCGAACGGCCGAGCCTTGACCGTTCCCTGGAGATCGCGGCTACCTTCTTCTCAGAGTCGATCAAACATGGCCGACCAGGACCCGAGGAAGCCCAGCCCCGATGACCGCCCCCAGCACCGACGCACCCGGCTACGCCGGCCTGGGCCTGTACGTCGGCGACCTCCACAACCACTGCGGCATCAGCTACGGCCACGGGAGCATCGAGGACGCCTACGCCAACGCCCGGCTCCAACTCGACTTCGCCAGCGTCACCGGCCACGGCTGGTGGCCCGACCTGCCCGAGCGCACCCCCGAACTGGCGAGCCTGGTCGACTACCACACCGAGGGCTTCGCCCGGCTGGCCCGGCTCTGGGACCACGTCCAGGACGTCACCGCCGCCGCCCACGAGGACGGCCGCTTCGTCACCTTCCAGTCCTTCGAGTGGCACAGCCTCGCCCACGGCGACCACTGCGTGTACTTCGACGGCCCGCGCGGCGAGATCATCCGGGCGGCGGACCTGGACGAACTGCGCGCCCGGCTGCGGGTGCTCGCCGCCCAGGGCGTGCGCACCTGGGCGCTGCCGCACCACATCGGCTACGGGCCGGCCCGCCGCGGCATCGACTGGGCCTCCTACACCGAGGAGTTCGCCCCGGTGGTGGAGATGATGTCGATGCACGGCTGCGCCGAGTCCGACGAGGCGCCGCGCAGCTACCTGCACACCATGGGCCCGCGCGCCGGCACCGCCACGGCCGTCCACGGCCTGCGCCTGGGCCACCGCTTCGGGCTGATCGGCTCCACCGACCACCACAGCGCCTTCCCCGGCAGCCACGGGCACGGCCGGGTGGCGGTCTGGGCCCCGGAACTGACCCGGGACGGCATCTGGAACGCCGTCCAGCAGCGCCGCGCCTACGCGATCACCGGGGACCGCATCCTGCTCGCCACCTCCGTCAACGGCGCCCCGATGGGCGCCGAGGCCGCCTCCGCCGACCGGCGCCGGATCCACGTCACCGTCCAGGGCCGGGACGCGCTCGACCACGTGGAACTGCTCCGCAACGGCGTACCCGTCCACCGGGTCTCCCGGCCCGAACTCCTCGCCGGCGCCGGTGGATCGGACGCCTTCTCCGGCACCCTGGGCTTCGCCGTCGGCTGGGGCCGGCGCGGCGAACCGGTGCACTGGGACGTCGTGCTGCGGATCGAGGGCGGGCGGCTGCTGGACGTCCAGCCCCGGTTGCGCGGCCCGGAGACCGTCGCGCCGGCCGAGGCCGAGCCGGACACCTACCGGCCGTCCTGGTGGGAGCGCACCGGGCCGGGCGAGATCCGGCTGCGGACGGTCACCGACGGCAACCCCAACACCGCCACCGACAGCACCCAGGGCTTCTCGCTGCGGATCGAGGGCGACACGCGCACCCGGCTGGTCGCCGTCGTGAACGGCGTCGAGAGCGCCCACGCCGTCGGCGAACTCCTCGCCGGCGCGCGGACCGGATTCACCGGCGGGTTCGTCTCCGGCGCCTACCGCTTCGACCGGGCCGTGCCCGACCGGGAGGCGACCGCCGAGTTCGAGCTGACCGACGAACGCCCCGGCGGCGACGGGGACTTCTACCACGTGCGGGTCCGGCAGCTGAACGACCAGTGGGCCTGGTCCAGCCCGACATGGGTGGGACCGGCCGACTCCTGTAGCCGGGCCGGCTGACGCCATCCCCCGTCAGCCGGCCGCGCCCCCGGTCGATCAGTCCCGAACCTCCAGAAGGAGAAGAACCATGTCCCGCCTCCCCGGCCGCCTCGCCGGCGCCGTGCTCATCGCCGCCCTGGCCGTGACCGCCGCCGCCCCGGCCCACGCCGCCGTCCCCGCTCCCACCGCTCCCGCCCCTGCCGCCCCTGCCGCCCCTGCCGCTCCCGCCGCTCCCACCGCTCCCGCCCTGGTGTCCGGTACCGACGTCTTCGCCGACGACTTCGAAACCGGCACCGTCTCCGCCTGGACCCGCCAGCGCGTCGACGGCAACGGCAGCATCACCGTGGCCGGCGCCCCCGCCGGCGGCAGCGGCCTGGCCGCCCGCTTCGCCGTGCCGAACGACGGCGTCTCCTACCGCTCCGAGGTCGCCGTCAACTCCCTCGGCTGGGGCAGCTACCGTTTCGCCCTCGCCGACTACCTGCCCGCCGACTGGGTGCGGACCCCCACCGAGACGATCGTCGCCCAGTGGCACGGCTACCCGCTCGCGGACGGCAGCGACACCAAGCCGCCGATCGCCCTGACCGTCAAGGACGGCAGCTGGCGGCTCAAGGTGCACTGGCTGTCCGACCCCAGCACCGTCCAGGAGGCGGTGATCCCGCTCGGCGACGTGCAGTTCGGCCACTGGAACCAGTGGGCCTTCGACATCACCTGGTCCACCGACACCACCCCCGGCGCCGTCACCGTGTTCCGGGACGGCGCGCAGGTCGGCGCGTACAGCGGCCTCAACAACTACCACCAGAACCAGTCGCCGTACTTCAAGACCGGCATCTACCGGGCCAACTGGAACCCGGCCAAGAACATCCCCTACCCGACCGGCGGCCCCGACGTGGTGGCCTGGAGCGACAGCGTCGTCGTGACCAGGTACTGACCCGCGCGCACGGACCCCGGACCCCGAGAACCGAAGAGGTAGCACCACCATGAGCGACGCAGCCCGTCACCGCGGCCTGCCCCGAAGAGGCTTCCTCGGCCTGAGCGCCGGAGCGGCCCTGCTGGCGGCGGGCTGCCGCTCGGCCACCGAGGACGCCGCCGGCGGGGCCGCGGCCTCCGCCACCGCCTCCGCTCCGGACCTCCAGATCGTCTACGGCGCCGCCCCCGACCCCACCCAGCTGCTCCACCGCGGCCCGGACACCCCGGTGTTCGTCAACCTGGTGCTGGACCGGCTGGTCGACCTCGACCCGCAGACGCTGCAACCCGTGCCCTGGCTCGCCACCTCCTGGGAGTGGAGCGCCGACCGCACCCGGCTGGTGCTCAAGCTGCGCGAGGACGTCACCTTCCACGACGGCCGCCCGCTCGACCCGGACGACGTCGTCTTCTCGCTCACCGGCGCCGCCAAGTCCTCGCAGGTCAAGCCGCTGCTGGAACGGCTCGCCGACATCAGGGCGAGCGCCCGCAACGAGGTCACGCTCACCCTCGCCAGGCCCACCAGCAACCTGTTCGACGCGCTCGCCTTCAACCCCGTGGTGGACGCCCGCAGTTACGTCGACGGCAAGGCCGCCGAGAAGGTCAACGGCACCGGGCCCTTCACCTGGCAGTCGTTCAAGGGCGGCAACCAGCTCGACCTGGTCCGCTACGACCACTACTGGCAGAGCGGGCGGCCCCGCTTCGAGCGGATCACCGTCCGGTCGGTGACCAGCAGCCAGGCCGCGCTGTCCGCCCTCCAGTCGGGACAGTCCCACCTGATCGGCGCGGTGCCCGGACGCGACCTCAAGGTGCTGGGCGGGAACCCGGGCTTCGCCGTGCAGTCCGCCAAGTCCTCCTACCAGCAGGCGTTCCTCGGCGTGAACACCACCAGCAGGCCCTTCGACGACCGCCGGGTGCGCCAGGCCCTGCAGTACGCGGTGGACCGCGAGCGCATCGTCGCCCAGGTGTACGGCGGCCACGCCGAGGCGAGCAGCCTGCCCTGGCCGTCCAACACCCCTGGCGTGACCCCCGACCAGGTCACCCGCTACCCGCACGACCCGGAGAAGGCCCGCGGGCTGCTCCGGGAGGCCGGTGCGGAAGGCACGCGGGTGCCGCTCACCGCCGCCAACTCGCCGGTGTTCGCCTCCCTCGTGGAACTGGTCAAGTACGACCTGGAGCAGGCCGGCTTCGGCGTCGACGTCCAGCTGCTCGACAACGCCGCGCTCCAGCCGAAGATCCAACAGGGCACGCTGGAAGGACTGTTCATCGCCAACCACGGCATGGTCAGCGTCTCCCCGCTGAGCGGGATCACCGTCTCCGGCCCGCTCCAGGTCGGCCGGAACACCTCGCACGTCACCGACCCCGCCTACGCCGAACTCCAGTCCCGCGCCTTCGCCGCCGCCGACGAACGGGCCCGGGCCGACGTCAACCACGAACTGTCCGAGTACCTGCTCGCCGAGTCCTTCCACATCACCCTCGCGCACGCCTGGGAGACCTACGTCTTCGCCTCCTCGGTCCACGGCGTGGCCACCAGCGCGCTCGGCTACCTGCGGCTCGACGACACCCGCCGCACCGCCTGACGCGCCGCAACGCGACCGCCGTCCCAGGGCGACCCCCACCGTCCTGGGACGGCGGCCCCCGCCCGCCCGACCACCCGGAGTACCCCCGTGCCCTACTGGACCAGAAAGGCGGCCGGCGCGCTGGCCACGCTCTGGCTCGCCTCCGTCGCCGTCTTCCTGCTGCTCCGCCTCGCCCCCGGCGACCCGGTGTCCGCCGCGCTCGGCGCCGAGGCCGACCAGGAGCAGCGCGACCGGCTCGCCGACAGCCTCGGCGTGGACCGGCCGATGCCCGTCCAGTACCTGGGCTGGCTGCACGGGCTGCTCACCGGCGATCCCGGCAGCTCCTTCCACTACCGGGAACCGGTCACCCGCCTGATCGGCCAGAGCGTCGGCAGCACCGTTCAGCTCGCGCTCGCCGCCGGCCTGCTGATGCTGGTCCTCGGCCTGCTGCTGGGCGTCGCCCTGGCCTCCGAGCGGCGCGGCCGGCTCGCCCGGGTGCTCGACCCGCCGGCCACCGCCCTGCTGGCGCTGCCGGTGTACGTCACCGCCGTGCTGTTCGTCTTCGTCTTCGCGGTGCTGCTGCGCCTGCTGCCCGCCGGCGGCGAGCGGGACCTGTTCGCCGCTCCGGACCTCGCCGTCCAGTACCTCGCCCTGCCCGCGGTGGCGCTCGCGCTGCCGGGCTCGGCGGTGCTGGCCCGGCTGCTCGCCACCGAGCTGCGCCGCACCCGCCAGGAGGAGTTCGTGCTGACCGCCGTCGCCAAGGGGGCCTCGCCCCGGCGGGTCCTGGCCCGCCATGTGGTGCCCAACAGCCTGGCGCCGTTCTTCGTCGAGTTCGGCCTGCACCTGGGTGAGCTGCTCGGCGGCGCGGTGGTCGCCGAACAGCTCTTCGCCCGGCACGGCCTCGGCCAGCTGCTGCTGGACGCCATCAACCAGCGGGACTACCCGGTCGCCCAGACCCTGATCATGCTCGCCGTCGCCGTCGCCGTGCTCGTCCAGCTCGGCTCGGAGCTGCTCGTCGGCCGGCTCGACCCGCGGATCGCCCGCGCCGGCACCGGGGAGGACCGGTGACCGCGACGACCACCCCCGCTGCGCGCCGCCGGCGGTTCGCCCCGCCCGCGCTCCCGGCCGCGCTGCGCACCCGGCGCGGCCGCACCGGCGCGCTGCTCGTCCTCCTGGTGGTGCTGCTGGGGCTGCTCGGCCCGCTGCTGGCCGCGGACCCCTACCGGCAGGGCCCGGACGCCCTGGCCGGACCGTCGGCGGCCCACCTGCTGGGCACCGACGAGGTCGGGCGCGACCTGCTCGCCCGGGCCCTGGCCGGGATCCGCACCGAGCTGCTGGTCTGCCTGCTCGCCGTCCCGGCGGCCGCCGTGCTCGGCACCGCGCTGGGCCTGCTCGGCGGGCTGAACCGGCTGCTGGGCGAGGCCGTCCAGCGGCTGTTCGACCTGCTGCTCGGCCTGCACGGCGTCCTGCTCGGACTCGCGCTCGCCCTGCTGGTGCGCCCCGGAATCGGCACCGTGGTGGCCACCATCGTGCTCAGCGCGCTGCCCTCCTTCGGCCGCCAGGCTCGGGCCGCGCTGCTCGCCCAGCTGGCCCGCGACCACGTGGTGGCGGCCCGGGTGCTCGGCGTGCCGCGCGGCCGGATCCTGCGCCGCCACGTGCTGCCGAACGTCGTCGACGCCACCACCGCGCTGCTGGCCGTGGCGATGGCGCACGCCGTCAAGACCGAGGGCGGACTGAGCGTGCTGGGCCTCGGCATCCAGCCGCCCGCCCCCTCGCTCGGCACGATGATCAACACCGGCTCCAAGTACCTCTTCCTCCACCCGGGTTACGCCCTGGCGCCGGTCCTCCTGCTCGGCCTGCTGGTGTTCGGCCTGACCCTGCTCGCCGACTCGTTCAACCGGGAGAGACTGCGGTGACCACGACCGATCCGGTGACCACGACCGATGCGGTGACGACGACCGATGCGGTGACCGCCGCCGCGGTGCCGGGCCCGCCGCTGCTGGAGGTGCGCGGCCTGCGCGTCACGGCGGGCGGCGGCGAGGCGGTGCGCGGGGTGGACTTCACCGTGCGGCCGGGCGAGATCCTCGGCCTGGTCGGCGAGTCCGGCTCGGGCAAGACCCTCACCGCGCTGGCCGTCAACCGGATGCTGCCGCCGGGCTGCCGCACCACCGGCGGCACCGTCCGGTTCGACGGCACCGACCTGCTCGCCCTGCCCGAACCCGCCGTGCGCGCGGTGCGAGGCCGACGCATCGGCATGGTCTTCCAGGACCCGCTGGCCCACCTCAACCCCCGGATGCCGGTCGGCCGCCAGCTCGCCGAGGCGGCCCTGGTGCACGGCGCGAGCCGCCGGGCCGCCCGCGACCGGGCGCTCGAACTCCTCGACCTGGTCGGCATCGCCGAGCCCGCGCGCCGCTACCGCGACCGGCCGCACGAGTTCTCCGGCGGCATGCGCCAGCGCGTGCTGATCGCCATGGCGATGGCCAACCGCCCGGAGCTGCTGATCGCCGACGAGCCGACCACGGCGCTCGACCCGAGCACCCGGGTGGAGATCCTGGACCTGCTGGTCCGGCTTCGCGACGAGACCGGCACGGCCGTCCTGCTGATCACCCACGACCTCGGCGTGGTGGCCCGCAGCTGTGACACCGTCCAGGTGATGTACGCCGGACGGATCGTCGAACGGGCGCCCACCGCACACCTGTTGGCCGCACCCCGGCACCGGTACACCGCCGGGCTGCTGGCCGGCGTGCCCCGGCTGGACGGTCCGCCCGGTGCACCGCTCGCCGTCATCGGCGGCCGCCCGCCGGCGGCCGGCCGGGCACCGGCCGGCTGCGCCTTCGCCCCGCGCTGCGCGGCCGCCGACGACCGCTGCACGGCCTCGGCGCCGCAGTGGACCGGCGCGGCCGATTCCGGCTTCGCCTGCCATCTCCCGGTGTCCCAGGCCGTGGTGACGGAGCGTCAGGACAGCGGGCCGCGCCGGTCGGAGCGGGCCGCCGAGCCCGTCCTGGTCGCCGACGGCCTCACCGTCCGCTACGGCCGCCGCCGACCGCCCGCCCTGGAGGGCGTGAGCCTGAGCGCCGCGCCCGGCCGGGCGGTCGGGGTGATCGGCGAGTCCGGCTCCGGGAAGTCCACCCTGGCCCGCGCGCTGCTCGGGCTGGTGCG
The DNA here is from genome assembly GCF_055589745.1 of Kitasatospora sp. NPDC041917. Classification (NCBI taxonomy): domain Bacteria; kingdom Bacillati; phylum Actinomycetota; class Actinomycetes; order Kitasatosporales; family Streptomycetaceae; genus Kitasatospora; species Kitasatospora sp. NPDC041917. Next base: position 103,999 of record NZ_JBVJBI010000005.1, read on the forward strand.
CCCGCAGGCAGGGACGGTGCGGGTGAACGGCCGGTCCTGGGCCGGGGTCGACCGCGCCGAGGAACGCGAGCTGCGCCGCCGGGTGCAGTTGGTCTTCCAGGACCCGTACGCCTCGCTCAGCCCCCGGATGACGGTGCGCGAGGCGCTGGCCGAACCGCAGGCCGCCCACGGGCTGCGGGACCGCGACCCGCGCGGGCTGTGCGAGCTGGTCGGCCTGCCGGAGGCGGTGCTCGACGCCCGGCCGCACCGGCTCTCCGGAGGCCAGCGCCAGCGGGTCGCGATCGCGCGGGCCCTGGCCGTCGGCCCGCAGGTGCTGGTCGCCGACGAGCCGACCTCCGCGCTGGACGTCTCGGTCCAGGCGCAGATCCTCAACCTCTTCGCCGAACTGCGCGAACACCACGGCGTCGGGCTGGTGTTCATCTCGCACGACCTCGCGCTGGTCCGGCACCTTTGCGACGACGTGCTGGTGCTTCGGCACGGCCGGGTGGTCGAACAGGCCCCCGCCGCCGAGCTGTTCGCCGCCCCCGCCCACCCGTACACCCGGGAGCTGCTGGCCGCCGCCGGCGCCCCCGGCCCGACCCGCCCATGACCGGACTCTGGAGCCCCATGCCTGCCGTGCCCCCTTCGCGTCGCCAACTCCTGCTCGGCACCGGTGCGGTGGCCGCGCTCTCGGTGCTCGGACCGGCCGGGACCGCCGTGGCGGCGCCGCCGAACGGGCCGCCGACCCGGCCGTCGAACGGACCGGACGTGACCGAACTCGGCCCCGGGAACAGCGACTTCCCACTGATGAGCGCGACGCTGATCGGCGACACCCTGTGGATCGGTTCGCGCAACCTCGCCCCGGCCCGGGTGATCGGCCACCACCTGCCGACCGGCCGGGTCACCGCCACCGTCGAGCTGCCCACCGGCAACTTCGTCCAGGGCTCGGCCGCCCGGGACGGCGTGCTCCACCTCGGTGTCACCGACGCCCCGGGCGCGGCCAACCTCTACCGCTACGACGGCACACTGACCGCGCTCGGCAACGTCCCCGGCGCCGACGTCCGCGACGTGGCCGTCGCACCGGACGGGACGGTCTACGCGACCGGACGACAGAAGGGCCGGGCCGCCGGTCCCGGCCTCTACGCCTGGAGCCCGGCCACCGGAGCCGTCACCGAGGTCGCCTCCCCGGCGCCGGGTGCCACCCAGGGCCGCGCCGTGGCCGCCACCGCGACCCACGCCTACCTCGGCGTGGGCAGCAACCTCGCCGGCGGCGGCGGAGCGACCCGGGCGAGCCTGTACGCCGTCGAGCGGGCCACCGGCGCCGTCACCGACATCACCCCGCCCGACCTGCGCGGCGACACGATCATCCGCCGGATCACCGTCCTCGGCGACGACCTGCTGGCCGTCTCCACCGAGGGCGCGCCCGCCCACGTCGCGCTCCTCGACCCGGCCGGCCACCGGGTGCTGCGCTCCTTCGCCGTCCCCGGCACCAAGAGCGTCACCAACTTCCAGCGCCGCGGGGACACCCTCTGGTTCACCTCGACCGAGCACGGCGTGCTGTGGCGCCACGACCTCGCCACCGGCGCCCTCGACCAGCTCGCGGTGCCCGTGCCGGACGGCAACTCCTGGGGCCTCGGCCGGCTCGGCGACACCCTGGCGGGCGTCACCGAGGGCGGCACCGTCTGGACCCTGGACCTCGGCACCGGGACCGTCACCACCCGGGACCTGGTCGAGGCCGGCGCGCCCGCGGCCCCCCAGCTCGGCATGTCGGTGGCGGCCCGCGCCGGGCGGGTCTACGTCGGCGGCAACGGCTCGATCGCCCTGCACGACCTGGCCGCCGGCACCGTCCACAAGCTCCCGGTGCCGGGCGAGGCCAAGGACACCCTGGTCCTCGACGACGGCACCCTCTACCTGGGCGTCTACTCCTCGCAGGGCATCTGGCGCTACCGGCCGGGCGTCGACCGGGCACCGGTCGAGGAGGCGGCGCTGCCCCAGGAGCAGAACCGGCCCCAGGCGATCCGCCGGGACCCCGACAGCGGCCTGCTGCTGCTCGGCGTCCAGGCCGACACCACCGGCGGCGGCTCCTTCGTCACCTACCGCCCGGGCAGCGGCCGGCCCACCGTGCACACCGACCCGCTGGGCCCCGAGCAGATGGTGCGCGCCGTGGCCGCCGGGCGCGGACAGGCCTTCCTCGGGGGCGACAACGCCCGGCCCACCGGCCCGCGCGGCGACCTGGCCGGCTGGGACCCGGTGGCCGGCCGCGAACTGTGGCGCACCGCGACCGACCTGGGCGCGGGCGTCAGCAGCCTGGCCGTGCACGGGCACACCCTGTACGGGCTCACCGTGAACGGCCGGGCGTTCACCGTCGACCTGCGGGGCTCCGGGAGGCGCGGGTTCACCCCCGTGATCGGGCGGCGCGCCGACCTGGGGGCGGTGTCCGGCGCCAACCCGCGGCTGCTGGCCCTCGGCGGGGCCCTGTACGGGGTCAGCGAGCGCACCCTGTTCCGGCTGGACCGCGACACGCTGGCCGCGACCGTGCTGGTCGAGCTGGACGCCGAGTGGTACAGCGGCGCCCGGCTGGCCGCGGACGAGGACGGGGTGCTCTACACGCTGCGCGGGCGCGAACTGATCGCCGTCCGGCCGTAAACGGCGGGGGAGGGGCCGGCCCGGGCGGGCCGGCCCTTTCGCGTCAGTGCGCGGCGTGCGGGTCCCCGGCGGCCCGCGGCTCCCCGGCGACCGGCAGGTCCCCGGCGGCCCGCGGGACGAAGCGCGCGAACGGGTCGGCGACCTCCGCGCAGTGCTCGGACAGCAGGGCCCGGAAGCGGTCGAGCAGTGCCGCGTGCCGGGCGTCGACCGCGAGGTTGACCAGTTCGCCGGGGTCGGCCGCGAGGTCGAAGAGCTGCTCCCGGTGGTCGCCCCAGGCGTAGCACACGTACTTGTGCCGCCCGGCGCGGACCATCCGGCCCAGGGCGTTGTTGAAGCCGGGGATCTCCCAGCGGGTCTCGACCACCACGCTGTCGTGCGGCCGCGGGGCGCGGACGCTGCGGCCGGGCAGCCCGTCGGGCCCCTCGATGCCGGCCAGGTCGCAGAGCGTCGGGATGAGGTCCAGCCCGGCCGCGACCAGCCGTTCGTCGACGGCGCCGGCGGCCACCCCGGGCGCGGAGACCACCAGGGGCACCCGCACGCACTCCTCGTACAGGGCCCACTTCTGGTTCCAGCGGTGGGCGCCCGCGCCGTCGCCGTGGTCGGAGCTGAACACCACCACGGTCCCGCGGTCCGTGCCGCGCTCCGCCAGGGCCTCCAGCAGCAGTCCGATGTGCCGGTCCACCCGCTCCACCAGGGCGTAGTAGGCGTGCCGGTAGCGGCGCCAGTCGTCCTCCCGCCACTCGGCGGTCGGGTGGGTGTGCGGCTGGGCCAGCCGGGCCAGCCGGGGCAGCGCCGGATCGTACGGCCCGACCGGGAAGTTGGCGGGCAGCGGCGGGAGTCGCGGGACGGGCGGCGCGGGCGGGAGCGGACCGGTGCGCGGGTCCTGGCCGCGGGCCCACTCGCAGATGCCGTGCGGCTCCAGGAAGGAGGCGACCAGCAGGAACGGCCGCTCGCGCGGTGCGCGGACGAACTCCGCGGCCGCGCGGGCGAGTCCGGCGTCGTCCCCGCCCGCCGGGTGGATCCGGCGAAAGCCCCGGTCCGTGGGCAGGTCGAGCTCGGGCAGGTGCCACTTGCCGCCGTAGCCGCAGTCGTACCCGGCCTCGGTGAACAGCCGTCCGAGCAGCGGGTCCTCGGGGCCGCCGGTGTTGCCGGTCACGCCGACCGTGCTGGGCAGGCGGCCGGTCATCAGACTGGCCCGGGAGGGGGTGCAGAGCGGCTGGGCGCAGTAGGCGTTGGGGTAGCGGGTGCCGGCGGCGGCCAGCGCGTCCATCGCGGGGGTGCGCAGGTACGGGTTCCCGGCGGCGCTCATCGCGTCGGCGGTCTGCTGGTCGGTCAGGATCAGCACCACGTCCGGGCCGCTCCGGTTCAGGGGGTCGGGCACGGGTCAGGCCATCCGTTCGTAGGTGTGCGGGTCCAGCGCCCGGCGCAGCGGCGCCCCGCGCAGCCAGCGCTCGAACTCCTCGACGACCAGATCGCCGAGGCGGCGGCGCTCAAGCCCGCGGCTGCCCGCCAGGTGCGGGGTGACGACGACGTTGGGCAGGGTGAACAGGGGTGAGCCGGGCAGCGGCGGCTCGGGATCGGTGACGTCCAGCACGGCGAAGAGGTCCGGGCGTTCGGCGAGGACGGCCAGCAGCGCGGGCTCGTCCAGGACGGCTCCGCGCGAGGTGTTGACCAGGGTGGCGCCGGGCTTCATCGAGGTCAGCAGCCGCCGGCCGACCAGGCCCCGGGTCCCGGGCAGCAGCGGAGTGTGCACGCTCACCACGTCGGCGGTGGCGAAGAGCTCCTCCGGGCCGACGGCCCGGACCCCGGGCGGCGGCGCCGGGGCGTACGGATCGTGCGCGAGGACCTCGACGTCGTAGCCGCGCAGCATCTCGCAGACCAGCCGCCCGGTCGCGCCGAGCGACAGGACGCCGACGGTGGAGCCGTACGCGCCCGGGGTGCGGGCGGCCGGGACGGCGGCGCGGGCGGCCCGGGCGGCGAGGACGTGGCGCCAGCCGCCCTTGAGGGCGTAGACGATCTGGGCCACGGTGAACTCGGCGACCGGGACGGCGTTGGCGTGCGCGGCGGTGACGATCGGGATGCCCGCCGCCCAGAACGCCTCGCCGGCGATCCGGCGCACCGAGCCGGCGGCGTAGAGCACCAGTCGCAGGCGGGGGAGCCGGGCCAGGGCGGCGGCGTCCAGGACGGGGCCGCCCCAGCCGGTGAACAGCACCTCGACGTCGCGCAGCGCCTGCGGTGCGGCGGCCAGCCGTTCGGTGCTCCACACCCCGTCGGGCGAGGCCGGGTCGGCCAGCACCTCGGCCCGGGCGGCGACCCGGGCGCGCGCCCGGGGGCCGTACACGTCCGGGAAGCGCTCCGGGTCCATCGCGAAGGCGGCGGTGGGCATCCGGTTCTCCTCGGGTCGCTGACGCACAAGGAGTTTCTATCACAGTGAGAAATAGTGAGGGGGTTCGTGCCCCGACGCGATCTGCCGGCCTCAGCGGGTGATGAAGGTCGCCCCGTCCGCGAGCCGCACCGCCGCCGAGGCCGCGCCGACCAGCTCGGTGGTGGTGCTGTGCACGACCACCAGGCGCGGCAGCACCGGCACCCGCCCCTGGAGCCGGCTCTCGATCGCCGCCGGGAGCTCGCCCCCGCTCTCCCAGAACAGCCGCCCGCCCAGGGCGATCAGCTCCGGCGCCAGCACCGCGCTCAGGTTGGCCACCACCAGCGCCAGGTCGTCGGTGAGTTCGCCGATCAGCCGGACCGCCGCCGGATCGCCCTCGCGGCCCAGCCGGAACAGGCCCGCCACCCGCTCCGCCGGGGTGCCGGACACCGTCAGGCCGGCCTCGGTGATCCGCCGGTCCACCGCGTGGTCGCCGATCCTCGCCTGGGTGTCGCCGGTCCGTCCGAGCGGCCGGTCCAGCGCCGCGTGGCCGGACATCAGATGGCCCAGCGCCCCGGCCGCGCCCAGCCGGCCGCGGTGCAGCCGGCCGTCCAGCACGATCCCGGCGCCGACCTCGATGCCCACCACGACGGCCGCCAGGTCGCCCACGCCGGACGCGGCCGGCGACTGCCGCACCGCCAGCGCGACCAGGTTGACGTTGCTCTCGACCGCCACCGGGACGCCGTAGCGCTCCTGGAGCAGCACGCCCAGCCGCAGCCCGGGCCAGTCCAGGGCGGGCGCGAACTCCACCAGCCCGGTGCGGTCCCGGACCACCCCGGGCACGCCCACGACGAGGGCGCGGGGCGCCCCCGCGTGCCGCCCGGCCCAGTCCCGCAGGCCGTCCACCAGCGCGAGCAGGGGGCCGGTCAGGTCGCCGGCCGCGATCTCCCGCGGGCGGTCCGGGCCGGGGAACGCCCAGTGGTGCTCGGCCTCGTGCAGCACCGTGCCGTCCAGGGCGGCCACCACGCCGACGATCCGGCGCGGGCGCATCGCGATCGCCAGCACGGTCTGCGCGCGGGCGTTGTACCGGATCAGCTGCGGCGGCCGGCCCCCGCTGGACGGCGCCCGTTCCGTCTCCACCTCCACCAGCCCCTCGGCGCGCAGCACCTCGACCAGCCGGTGCACGGTCGCGGTGCTCAGCCCGCTCTCGGCGGCCAGCCGCTGCCGGGACAGCGTGCCGTGCCGCCGCAGCACCTCCAGCAGGACGGTCTGGTTCACCTGGGCGACGGTCTGCGTCGTGGCGGTGGCGGGGGTACGGCTCGGGGGCATCGCGGGCTCCTCGGCCCGGGTCGGGCCCGGGCGGTCAGGACTTTGTCTCAGCTTGAATATATCCTTGGCCCGGCCGTCCGGGGCCGCCCGACAAGCCATGGAGCCGCCATGCCGCTCGCCTACTCCACGCTCGGCGTCCCCGGGCTCCCGCTGGCCGAGGCCGCCCGACTCGGCGCCGACCACGGCTGGGACGGGCTCGAACTGCGCTGCGCCGAGGGCGAGTCGGTCCACCCGGCGATGACCCCCGGGGAGCGCCGCGCCGCCGCCCGCACCCTCCGCGCGCACGGCCTCACCCCCCTCGCGCTCGCCTCCTACGTCGGCGTCGCCGCCCCCGGACCGGACGCCCCGGTGACCGACGCGCTCCGCTCCCACCTGCGGCTCGCCGCCGACCTGGGCGCGGGCGCCGTGCGGGTTTTCCCGCGCGGCGGCGACGGTCCGCGGGCCGAGGCCGACGACCGGGGCGCCCGGCGGCTCGCGGCGGTCGCGCGGGAGGCCCGGGCGCTGGGCGTCCGGGTGCTCGTCGAGACCCACGACTCCCACCGGGGCGGACGGGCGGTGGCCGGGCTGCTGGCCCGCGTCGCCCACCCGGCCGTGGGCGCCCTGTGGGACCTGATGCACACCCACCTCGCGGGCGAGACGCCGGCCGAGACCCGCGCCGCGCTCGCCCCGTACCCCGGCCACGTGCAGGTCAAGGACATCGCCGGCCCGCACGACCGCACCCCGCTCCCGCTGGGCGCCGGCGTCCTGCCGATCACCGACTGCCTGCGCCTGCTGCCGCCCGGCGCCTGGGTCTGCTGGGAGTACGAGGCGCCCTGGCACCCGGCGGCCGCCCCGCTGCCCCCGCTGCTCGCGTCCGGCGCGGCCTTCCTCGCGGCAACGGTCGAAGGAGTGTCGGGGCCGGGAGCCGTGCCTGACGGGGCGTGACCGGTGCGAAGCGGTCCGGGCGTTGCCGTTCGGTGACACGGAATGCTCCATTCCGTCGACTGTTCGCACTAGTTTCGAATTGCACCCGGCGCCCGCCCTCCGGCCCACACAGGAGGGACGACCCGTACCGGCTGCTCCTCACCCGTACTGCGCTCAGGAGAACCCGCATGCCCCTCTCGACGATCCGCCGCGCGACCGCCACCCGTACGCTGGCCGGAACCGTCCTGGCCGCGGCCCTGCTGGTTCCCGCCGCGACGGCCTGCTCTCCCACCTCGGACACCCAGGGCTCGGCCGCACCGGCCACCACCACCACCCCCGCCGCCACGGCACCGGCCACGACGCCCGCCGCGTCCGGCACGCCCGCCACGCGCGGCGCCACCGCCCCGACCGCCGCCCCCACCGGGCGCGCCGCCACGACGCCGGCCGCGCCGCCCAAGACGGCCTCGGGCGTCCGCACCGAGACCCTGGTGGACGGCAGCACGGCCGAGATCAAGGACCTCGGCAACATGCACTACGTCGCCAGGATCCTCAACAAGGGTCAGGTCCTCGCCACCATGGAGACGAAGGAGCACGACGACGGACTCGACGCCAACGGCATGTTCGTCATGCTCTCGCTGGACGGCCGGATCCACTCCTGGATGGGCGGGAGCCACCAGGGACCGGGCACCTTCAAGCTGGCGGGCGGCTGGACGGCCAAGGTCACCAAGCTCGGCGAGCTCCGGTACCGCGCGGAGATCCTCGGCAACGACAACGCCGTGTACGGCACGCTGGAGACGGACCAGCACGACGTCGGCGTCGACGCCAACGGCATCTCCATCGTGCTCTCCGCCGGCGGTGAGATCAGCGCCCACGCGTGAGCGCGGCCCGACGCCGCTGTCCGGCCCCCTCCGCCCGTCCCGGCGCCGTACCGTCCCCACGCTGAACCGGGGCGGCGCCGCACCGCGCGGCGCCATGCTCCAACGGCCCTCCCGGAGAGCGGGGTACGCGACGGAGACGTCGGGGAACGGGCGGGATTTATGGCAAATTAAGCAGGGGCTCCGAGGATGGGGCCATGACCCGCCATCGAATCTCCTCCGACAATCCGCAGGAGCTCATCGACCTCGCCAACCGGTTCGCCGAGGCGCAGGGGCTTCTGGCCGCCGTGGAACTCGGCGTGTTCACCGAACTGCGTGAACGTCCCGCCAGCGGGACGGAATTGTGTGAGCGGCTGGGGCTGGATCCTCGGCCCGCCGCCGACTTTCTGCACCTGCTCGTCACCCTCGGGCTGCTGGAGGCCAGGGACGGGCGGTTCGCCAACAGCGCGGCGGCGGAGCGGTTCCTGGTGGCCGGGAAGGCCGGCTACCTGGGGAGTTCGTTCGGCTACTACAGCAGGCTGATGTATCCGTCCTGGTCGGGGGTCGCGGCCTCACTCCGGGGCGGCGACGAGACGGGCGAGGCTGACGGGAAGCCTCGGGGCGACGGGTGGACCAGTGGGTTCTACTCCTCGGTCGCGGATGACGAGGAGACGCTCGGGGACTTCCTGGACGGGCTGGACTCGTACAACTCGGTGCCGGGAGAGCTGCTCGCGGCGGCGGTGGACTGGTCGCGCCACCGGACGGTGCTGGACGTGGGGGGTGCGCGGGGCAACCACGCCGCGCACATCGCCCGGGCGGCTCCGCACCTGACCGTGGAGGTGTTCGACCTGCCGCAGCTGGGGCCGTTCTTCGATCGGCTGATGGCGGGAGCGGGGCTGCGGGAGCGGACCGGCTTCCACGGCGGGGACTTCTTCACGGATCCGCTGCCGGAGGCGGATGTGGTGGTCTTCGGGGACGTGCTGCACAACTGGTCCCCGGACACCCGGCGGATGCTGATCGGGAAGGCGGCGCGGGCCGTTCGTCCGGGCGGTTCGGTGCTGGTGTTCGACCGGATGATGGACGAGGCCCGGTCGGACCGGGCCAAGCTGATCGCCAGTCTGAGCATGTATCTGGCGACGAAGGGCGGCGGCTCGGAGTACCTGGAGTCGGAGTGCCGCGGCTATCTGGCGGACGCGGGGTTCGTCGGCATCACCACCGAGCCGTTCGGGACGGCCGGTCACGTGCTGGCGGTCGGTCACCGGCCGGACGGGACCGGGGCGGACGGGTAGGACACAGGCGGTCCGGAGCACGTGTGGCCGGGGAGGGCGGTTGCCCTTCCCGGCCGTCGGCATTTCCGAGGTCGTGGGTCAGCCCGCGTCGGGGTCGGCGGCGAGGGTGCGGAAGCCCGGCTGGAGGAGGTCGACGATCTTCTCGGGGGAGGCGTCCCGGAGGGGGTCGAGTTCGAGCAGGTGGCGGCCGATGACCACGCCGAGGTGTGCGGTGATGAGGAGCGCGGCCCGGAGGTCGGAGTCCTCGTCGTCGGGGAGGACGGCGGCGATCTGCTTGATCTGCTGCCCGAAGACGGCCCGCATCTCGGAGGCCGCCTCGGGGTGGGTGAGCATCGAGCGGAGCATGGTCAACGAGGTGGCGGGCATGCCGGCGAGTTTCACGCCGAGTCCGGCCAGCAGGAGCTCGCTGAGCGGCTCGGTGGCATCGGCGTCCATCGACTCGGTGTCGATCCGGACGACCTGCCGGAACAGGCCCTCCTTGCTGCCGAAGTACTGCATGATCAGCGCTGGATCGACCTCGGCCGCCTTGGCCACGGTGCGCATGGTGGTCCGTTCGTAGCCGAGTTCGCCGAAGATCCGACGAGCCGCCTCCAGGATGCGGCGCTCCGAGTTGCGTCGTCGTTCGGCCCGGGAGCGGGCAGGTCCGTTGGTGTCCACGTATCGATATTACCCAACCTCGCTCAACGCACGTTGACTGGCGTCGAGCTTTGGCTCTACGGTTGTTGAGGAATCGGGAGTCCTGGGTGGGCCACCGGGTCCTCCACCGTTGCTACCTGCCCTCCGGCGACTGCTCGCACGCGTCCGGACCGGGCCTGAGAAGGAGCACCATGCCCAACCGGAACGCTGTCGGCACGGACGTCCCGAAGGAGGCGCCGGATCGTCCCGCGCCGGCGGGAACGCGCCGGCCGGGCCTCACCCTGGCGGTCATCGCGACCTGCTACCTGATGGTCGGCATCGACTCGACCATCGTGAACATCGCTCTGCCCAAGATCCAAGCGGCGCTGGACTTCTCGCCGGTCGGGCTGTCGTGGGTGATCAACGCGTACCTGCTCGCCTTCGGCGGCCTGCTGCTGCTCGGCGGACGGGCCGGCGACATCTTCGGACGGCGCCGGGTGCTGGTGATCGGCACCGTGCTGTTCACGGCGGCCTCGCTGCTCGGCGGCCTGGCGAACGCGCCGTGGCTGCTGATCCTGGCCCGCGCGCTGCAGGGCGTCGGCGCGGCGATGGCCGCACCCGGGACCCTCGCGCTGATCGCCAGCAACTTCGAGGAGGGGACGCCGCGCAACCGCGCGCTCAGCATCTACTCGGCGACGGCGGCCACCGGCACGTCGATCGGGCTGATCCTCGGCGGCATCCTCACCTCCTGGGTGTCCTGGCGGTGGGTGCAGTTCGTCAACGTGCCGATCGGGGTGGCGGTGGCGGTGCTGGCCCCGATGTGCATCCGGGAGACCGCCCGGCAGAACGGCCGATTCGACTTCCTCGGGACGATCACCGGCACGGCCGGCGTCGGCCTGTTGGTGTACGCGTTCATCCGGGTTCCCGCCGAGGGCTGGAGCGACTCCCTGACGGTCACCTGCTTCGTCGCGGCGGTGGTCCTGCTGATCGGGTTCGTGCTGGTCGAGCGTCGGGTCAGCCATCCGATGGTGCCGCTCGCGCTGTTCCGGGACCGGACCCGCACCGCCGCCTACCTGAACATGCTGATGTTCACGGCGACGATCCTCAGCCTGTTCTACTTCCTCAGCCAATTCATCCAGAACGTCCTGGAGTTCTCGCCGATCCGGGCCGGGCTGGCGTTCCTGCCGATGACGCTCGGCATGTTCGCGGTGGCGAGGGTCGTCCCCAAGCTGCTGCCCAAGTACGGCGCCAAGCGCTTCATGGTGGTCGGGGCGCTGCTGATGACGGTCACCGCGGTGTGGCTCAGCCGCATCTCGGTGTCCGACAGCTACGCCGTCGGCGTGCTCGGACCGATGCTGCTGTTCGGCATCGGAGCGGGCTGCTGCCTGATGCCGACCAACGTGACCGTCCTGAGCGGGGTGCAGCCGCAGCTGGCAGGTGCGGCCTCGGGCGTGCTGCAGACCATGATGCAGCTGGGCGGCGCGCTCGGTCTGTCCATCCTCGTGACGGTGTACGGCACCGCCAGCGACGACGCCGCCAAGCACCCGCAGGCCGGCACCGCGGTGGAGGAGGCGCACCGGGCGCTGACACACGGCGTGCAGAGCGCCTTCACCGCCAGCATCGCCTTCGTGGGCTGCGCCCTGGTGATCGCGACGCTGCTGATCCGCACGCCGAAGCCGGCGGCGAAGCCCGCCTGACCGGAGCCGTGGGCGGTCGTCGGGTGCCCCGGCCCACCGGTGGGCCGGGGCACCCGACTTCGGGCCTTTGGGCCGGGTTCAGCGGCAGTGAATGCGCCGCACCGAGCATGGTGGAAAACCCAGGAGAGGTACTCGCATGCGCGATCGGGACCAACCCACCCCCGGCTCCGGCCGAGCGGCCGCGACCACGCCGTACCTGACGGCCGGCCCCGCGGCGGACGGGCGACCGGTGCTGTTCTGCTTCCCTCACGCCGGTGGCAGCGCATCGGTGTTCACCGCGCTGCGTACCGCCCTCGCGCCCGCCGCGGACGTGCTGCCGGTCCAGCTGCCCGGCCGGGAGAACCGGCTGCGGGACCGACGACCCGGCTCGATGGCGGAGCTGGTGGCCGTCCTCGACCAGCAGCTCGACCCGTACCTGGCCGGGCCGCACGTGTTCTACGGGCACAGCATGGGCGCCCTGGTGGCGCACGATCTGGTGGCCCGTCGGCAGGAACGGGGTGTGCGGATCCCCGACCGACTCGTCGCCGGGGCGGCCCGGGGGCCGCGGCTGCCGGCGGCCCTGGTCGCGGCACACGTCGACTCCGACGAGAACCTGCTGGAGAGGATCGTGGACTGCGGGGGCTTGTCCCCTGACCTGCTGAGGTACCCGGACTGGTACCGGCCGGTGCTGGAACTGACCCGCGCCGACCTACGGTTGTGCGCGACGCGGAGCACCTCGCCGACGGCGCCGCTGGATTGCCCGGTCGACGTCTTCCACGGTGTCGCGGATCCGCTGGTGACCGAGCGGGACGCGCTCGCCTGGGTCGGGGCCGGGTCGGCGGGGGGTGCGCTGCACCGTTTCGACGGTGGGCACTTCTTCTTCCTGCGGGAGTCGGCCGGGCCGTTCGCCTCGCGGCTCGGCGCGGTGGTCCGGGCGGCGGCGGAACCGGTCGGTCCCGACCGGAAAACGGTCCCGTCCCGGCAGCGGTAGGCATGCCGGGACGGGACCGGAATTCGGCCAGGGGTGGAAGAAATCAGCCGTTGAGAGTGATCCGGAGGTTCACCGTCATGGTGGAGACGGGAAGGATCAGGCCCCATTCCCGGACTCCGGTGAGTCCGAGGAACTTGCCTCCGGTGCCGATCGCGGGGAACCGGGCCCAGGCTCCGCCCAGCATTTCCTGCCGGTCGATGGTGCCGCTGGATCGCAGCGTTCCGTCGGGGAGCTCGATGGCCTCCTCGTAGTGGGTCATGAGGTGGCCGTTCGGTGCGACATGCGTGGCCGTCACCATACCGACAGTGTGTCCGATCGTGGTGCCGTCGGCGTCGTAGATCTCGTCGAAATAGACGATGGCGTCCCCGACCTTCTGGATCGGCAGCGGCTCGTTCTGTCCGATGTAGTGGTAGCGGACCGTCTTTTCCGTCACGTTGTCGATGACGATGTTCACCATGTCGCTCCCTGGTTCGATGGTGGAGAAAGTCTTTCCGCTATGATCGGTCCGACTTCTAAAGCCGTGCCTTTTTCTCCCTTGGCCTGGCGGGCGTCCTCGTCATCCGATGGCCTCCGGCCGGTCGTCGGCGGTGAGGATTTCCTGATGGAGGGTGCGCAGCGCGGATCCGGGATCGATACCGAGGTCGCGACGGAGGGTTTCCCGGGCGGTTCGGTAGACGTTCAGTGCGTCTGCCCGCCGTTCGGACCGGTAGAGCGCGATCATCAGCTGCCGGTAGAAGGTCTCGCGGAACGGCTGGTCGACGGTGAGCGAGTAGAGCTGCCCGATGATCTCGCGGTGCCGGCCGAGGGCGAGATTGGACTGCATCATGATCTCGATGCATTCCAGGCGGTGCTCCTGGATCCAGGTGGCGAAGCCGTTGACGATGGGCCCGTCCCGCAGGTTGCCGAGGGCCGGCCCGTGCCACATTCCGAGCGCCCGTTTGAATTCCGCGACTGCCTGTTCGTGCTCCTCGCGGTCGACGTGCTGGCGGCCGTTCTGCGCCAGCCACAGGAACGCCTCGACGTCCAACCCGTGCGGGCCGAGGTGCAGCATGTAACCGGAATGCTGGGTTTCGATGACGCTGCCCGTACAGCCGGCCCTGATCAGGAATTTCCGGAGCTGGGACACGTAGACGTACAGGGCCGAAGTGGCGCGCAGCGGTGGACGCTCCCCCCAGAGTTCGGTGATCAGATCGTCGATTCCCACGCTCTGTTCGGCCCGGGCCAGCAGTGCGGCGAACAGGATTTCCACTTTGCGGGCGCTGACCGACCGTCGCTGCTCATGGCTGTTCACGCAAACGGGGCCGAGGACCTCGAAGGTGACAGGGTGAAGCCTTTGTGCTGCGGTAAGATCCAGGCGAAAAGGTGAATTGACGGTTCCGCTTCTTTCGCCAAGGCCCACGAGCTGCAAGTTATTGAACATCTCCCTCTCTCCCCGTACCTGTTGATTGCTTCCTGTGACAATAGCGGTAGGTGTGCGCTCGTGGTGGGTAACGCGGAAGGGCGAGGTCCGTCGACCGGAAACGACTAAGGCAGGCCGGTCGACGGACCTCGCTTCAGGAGTCGGCGATATGGATCGCGGCGGCGGGGCAGAGGCCGGCCGCGAGACGGGCGAGGGCCGCGTCGGCGTGATCGGGGTTCGGCCGCAGGACGAGGGAGGTGCCCTCGTCCGGGTCCTGGTCGAAGACCTCCGGAGCCACCCTGGCGCACTGGCCGGCCGCGATGCACCTGGCGGGGTCGACGGTGACCCGGGCAGTGCGGTCCCCGCTGCGGGGGACGCTCACCAGGTGACGGGAACGGAGTCGTAACCGTAGATCAGCGTCTCCCGCTTGAACGGCAGTTCCTCGACGGGGAGCGCCAGCTTCAGGGTGGGGATCCTGGTGAACAGGGTGGACAGCACCACCTCCAGTTCCAGTCGGGCCAGGTTCTGGCCGATGCACTGGTGGATGCCGTAGCCGAAGGCCAGGTGGTGTCGGCTGTCGCGGGCGAGATCGAGGGTGCCGGGCTCCTCGAAGACGTCGGGGTCGTGGTTGCCCGCCGCGGTGGACAGCAGGATGCCCTCGCCGGCCCGGATCACCAGCCCGTCGATCTCGATGTCCTCGATGGCGGCCCGGTGGGTGACGTGGTCGGCGTGGCTGATGAAGCGCAGCAGTTCCTCGGTCGCGGCAGGGGCGGTGGCCGGGTCGGCCTGGAGCAGCGCCAGCTGGTCGGGGTGGGTGAGCAGGACGACCGCGCTCAGCGAGATCAGGCTGGCGGTGGTCTCGAAGCCCGCGATCAGCAGCAGCACCGCGAGGCCGATCAGCTGGTTGCGGTCGTCGAGGCCGTTCTCCGCGAACTTGACGATCAGCCGGGTGAGCAGGTCGTCCTCGGACAGGTCGGCGCTCTTGCGTTCGACGAGGTCTGCCAGGTACGTCCGCATGTCGCCGAGGTTGGCGGCCCACTCCTCGGCGGTGACGGTGCGGTTGACGACGGTGCGGGCGCGCTGTTGGAACATCGCGCGGTCGTCGTAGGGGACCCCGAGCAGTTCGCAGATCACCAGCGACGGAACGATCAGGCCGAGTTCCTGGACCAGGTCGGCCTCGCCGGGCTTGGCGAGGATCGCGGTGACGCAGTCGTCGACGATGCCCTGGATGTAGGGGCGCATGGCCTTGATCCGGCGGAAGGTGAACTCGTTGACGACGGTGCGACGGTAGAGGTTGTGCTGCGGCGGGTCCATCCAGGGCAGCACGCCCGCCTTGTCGACCTCCTGCTGGCCCTCGACGAGCGAGGGGAAGCCGGGCTTCATCGGGTCGGAGCTGACCCGCGGGTCGGCCAGCAGTCGCCGTACGTAGTCGTACTTGGTCACCAGCCAGGCCACGCGGTCGCCGGGGAGGGCGACCTTGGCGATCGGACTCCCGGCGCGCAGTGCGGTGTACTCCGCAGGGGGGGTGAATGGGCAACTGCGAACAATCGGGAACTGAAGGATATTATTCCCGAGCGGCACGTCATTCACGGAATTCTCACTTCCGGGTGTGGTGTGACTGGATTGCCTCCGCATAGATCCTCGTGCTGCCAACTAAAGTCAATCTTAAGGCAGTTGGTCAGGTCGGCAACGCCACCACCTCCAGGGCCGCGCCCAAGGATGGCCTTAAATCCACTTAAGAACCCGGTCCGAGGATCTCGTCCGGAGCGGCCCCGCCGGGCAGCGACGCCGACCACGCGGAGGGATCTGATGCACCCCGAGGGAATCCATATCGTGTCAACCGGGACTGCCCTTCCCGGTCCACCGGTCGACAATTCGGCACTCGCGCGACGTTTCGGTGCGAGCGACCAGTGGGAGGAGTGGATCCAGCTCTTCATCGGAACGGCCACCAGGCACCTCTCCGTCGACCTGGACACCGGTGAGCGCCGCAACTCGCTCGCGGACCTCGCCGAACTCGCCGGCCGGCGCGCGCTCGACTCCGCCTCCCTCGCGCCCGAGGACATCGACCTGCTGGTCATGGGCACCGCCACCCCCGACCGCCTGCTGCCCACCACCGCCTCCGTGGTCGCGGAGCGGCTCGGCATCGACGACCTTCCGGTGTTCCAACTCCAGTCGGGTTGCACCGGGGCGTTCCAGGCGCTCAGCGCCGCCCACCAGCTGCTCGGCACCGGCGCGTACCGGCGGGCGCTGGTCCTCGGCGGCGAACTGAACGAGAAGTACTTCGACCTCGGCCAGGACTTCGGGGCCATGCGCCCCGAGCAGCTCATCAACTACGTGCTGTTCGGCGACGGAGCGGGTGCCGCGGTGCTCGCCGCCGATCCGGAGGGCGCGCGAGCCGTGATCCGGCACAGCTCCGTCCGGCTGACCGGGCTCGGCCGGCCCGCCGGTCAGATCCTCGAATGGTTCGGCCCGGCCGACCGGACGTCCGACCGGATCCCGGCCGTCGAGGACTACAAGGAGATCGAGGCCTCCGTGCCCCGGATGAGCCGCGAGATCCTCGACCGGTTGCTCTCCGACCTCCGATGGACACCCGAGGACGTCCACTACGTCATGCCGCCCCAGCTCTCCGGCCGGATGACCCGGAAGGTGGTCGAAGCCCTCGCACTGCCCGGCGCCCAGGAGATCAGCTGCGTCGTACGGACCGGCAACACCGGCAACGCCACGCCCTTCTTCCAGCTCGAACAGGCGCTGGACGTGATGAGCCCCGGTGACCGCGGCCTGGGCATCTCCGTCGAGTCCAGCAAGTGGATCAGGGCCGGCCTCGCGATCGAGCGGTTGTGAGCGAGATGACCGCGACCACGGCCACGCCCGGCTCGTTGCTCGACCTCCACCGCGCCGGGCGACTCGCCGCCGACTACCCGCAGGTGCGCGCCCGGCTGTCGGTCGCCCCGGAGGCCGAGTTCCAGCGTGCCGGACAGCTGCTCGCCCGACTGGACCCGGAGGAGGTGCTGCGCGCACACCCCCAGGTGCCGCTGGTCCGGGTCGCGGTCACCGGGCACGGAAACCTCGCCATGCTGGTGCCGCCGCTGACCGCCGAACTCGCCCGGCACGGAGTGCTGTTGCGTCCGACCGTCACCGACTTCGACAGCTACGTCGCCGAGCTCTCCGACCCGGCCGGCGAACTGCACGCCTCCCGGCCCGACCTGGTGCTGTGCGTCCTCGACCCGATGGTGGTGCTCGACGACCTGCCCACCCCCTGGGACCTCGACGCCGTGCGGACCGCCGTCGACCACCGGCTCGCCCTGATCGAAGGCCTGGCCGAACAGTTCGTCGTGCACAGCGAGGCCACCCTCGTCCTCAACACCCTCCCACTGCTGCGTCGTTTCACCGCCCAACTCGTCGACTACCGATCGCGCGCCCGCCTCGGCGCCCTGTGGCGGGAGGCCGGCGCCCGGCTGCTGAGGCTCGGCGAGCGCAGCCCCCAGGTCGTGGTGCTCGACCTCGACCCGCTGCTCGCCGAGGGCGTGCCCGCGAGCGACCCGCGACTCAGCACCTACGCCGGTGCCCATCTGTCCGCCCCGCTGCTCGCCGCCTATGCGAAGGAGGCCGCGCACCTGGTCCGGCACCTGCAGGGCCGGACCAAGAAATGCCTGGCCGTCGACCTCGACGAGACGCTGTGGGGCGGCGTTCTGAGCGAGGACGGCTTCGAGGGCATCGAGATCGGCGAGGGCCTGCGAGGGAAGGCGTTCACCGCGTTCCAGCGCGCGGTACGGCAACTGGCGGCTCAGGGCGTGCTGCTCACCGCGGTCAGCAAGAACGACCTGGAACCGGTCCGCGAGGTGCTTCGCTCCCACCCCGGCATGACTCTGAGCGAGGACGACTTCGTGCGGGTCAGGGCCGACTGGCAGGCCAAGCCGGGCCACCTGCGGGAGATCGCCGGTGCCATCGGCATCGGCCTCGACAGCTTCGTCTTCGTCGACGACAGCCCCCACGAGTGCGGGGTCGTGCGGGAGCACTGCCCCGAGGTGGACGTGGTCCCGCTCGACACGGAGCCCGCCCTGCACGTCGAGAAACTGCTGGCCGACGGCTGGTTCAACGTCAGAGAGGTCACCGCGGAGGACGGCGAACGCACCGCGATGTACCGGGCCGACGCCGCGCGCGGCGAACTGCGCACCGCGCACGCCAGCCTCGACGGCTACCTGGCGGACCTCGGCATCACCGTCACGCTCGCTCCGGCGGAACCCGGCGAGATCCAAAGGCTCTCCCAACTGACCCTGCGCACGAACCAGTTCAACCTGACCACGGAGCGGCTCCAGCCGGCCGACGTGCAGGACCGGATCGACGACCCCACGCGGACGGTGCTGTCGGTACGGGTCGGCGACCGGTTCGGCGGCAGCGGACTGACCGGCGCGGTGTTCCTGCGGCAGTCCGGTGAGGTGCTGACCGTCGAGAACTTCCTGCTGAGCTGCCGGGTACTGGCCCGCGGTGTGGAGGGCGCCTGCCTCGCCGCCGTGCTGAGGCGGGCCGAGGCGCGGGGCGTGCACGCCGTCGAGGCCGAGTACCGGGCCACGGCGAAGAACGCCAAGGTGGCCCGCCTCTACCCCGACCACGGGTTCCGGGAGACCGGGGGCGACGGGGCGACCACGGCCTACCGCCACGTGCTGGAGGAACTGCCGGCCGTGCCCGGCCACATCCGGCTCATCGACCGCACGGAGTCCGCCAACCGCCCTGAGAAGGAGGGACGTTGAAAAGTCTGGACGAATTCGCGGAGTTGATCGGCGATCAGCTCGGGGTCCCGATCACCGTCGAGGACCTGCACCGCGACATCGACGAGGTGCCGGGCTGGGACTCGCTGCACGTGATGTGGTTGCTGACCGTCCTGGAACGGGAGACCGGTCGACGGTTGTCCCTCCCGCAGGTGATCGAGGCACCCACGCTCGCCCACGTCCACCGGCTGGCGGTGGGCGCGTGAGCATCGGGCCGCTGGTGCGGCAGCGCCGCCACACGTACTACTTCCTGCGCGCGATCCGCGGCTTCGCTCCCGTCTTCCTCGACACGGACGTCGACATGAGCCGGGTCCAGCAGGCGCGCGAGGCCGCCCGCGAGAGCGGACGGCGGTACTCGGCGGTCGCCGTCGTCGTGCAGGCCGCGGCCCGGGCACTCGCCGCCCACCCGCGCGCCAACGCGGCGCTGCACGGCGTGCTGCGGCCGCGGATCGAGACCTATGACCGGGTCGACGTGAAGGTGGCGCTGGACAAGACCCTGGACGGCGAGCGGGCCGTGCTCTCGGCGGTGCTGCCCGATGCCGACCGGGCCGACCTCGACGAGATCCAGACCTGGCTCGCGCACTACCGCGACGGTGACCCGGCTCGGATGGCCGAGTTCGCGCCCGTCCGGCGGTTGCAGCGGCTCCCGGTCCCGCTCGGCGCGTTGCTCTTCCGGCGGGCCCTGCGCCCGCCGGCCGGTCGGCGGCGGATCATGGGCACGCTCGCCGTCTCCTCGCTCGGCCACCGGCCCGTCGACGGATTCCACTCCGTCGGCGGCACCACCATCACCCTCGGGCTCGGCCGGATCACCGACCGGCCGGTGGTACGCGACGGCCGGGTGGTGATCGCGCCCGTGCTGCGCGTCAACCTCGCCTTCGACCACCGGGTGGTGGACGGCGCCGAGGCCGCCGACCTGCTCGCCGACATCAAGAGCGCGCTGGAGGACTTCCAGGTGCCCGCCGCGCTCCGCCGTTCCGATCCGACCGGGTCCGGCAGGGGAGCCGAATGAACGACGTGGCCGAACTCAAGCTGTACGGGCTGGCCCACGCGCGGGCCCAGAACATCCCGCAGGCCGCGTACCGGGCGGTCTGCGAGCGGATCGAGTCCGACGACCAGGACGCCCCCGGGTCCTGGGCGGGAGAGTGGAGCCGCGCCGCGGCCCGGCTGGAGGCCGAGGGGCGGCTGCTCGATGCCTGTGGCTACTACAACCTGGCGAGGTTCCCGGCGGTCGACGGCCCGGCCCGGGAACGCGCGCTGCGCAAGTGCGTGGAGACGTGCGCCGCCTGGGCCGCCGACCACGGCGTGGTCCGGCTGGAACTGCCCGTACTCGGCGAGAAGGTGCCGTGCTGGGCGAGCGGCCTGGGCGGCGCCGAGCGGCGGCCGCTCCTGCTGGTGATGGGTGGCATCATCAGCATCAAGGAGCAGTGGATGCCGCTGCTCGGCCGGGCCGCCCGGCTCGGCATGGCCGTCCTGGTCGCCGAGCTGCCCGGAGTGGGGGAGAACCCGCTGCCGTATACCGCCGACAGCTGGCGGATGATCCCGCAACTGCTGGACGCCGTCGCCGAGTCCGCGGACGTCGGGCAGACCTATGCACTGACCCTCAGCTTCAGCGGCCACTCCGCGCTCCGGTGCGCCGTCCACGACCCGCGAATCAGGGGAATCATCACCATCGCGGCTCCTGTCAGCGCCTTCTTCACCGACCCGGACTGGCGCCGCGGCCTGCCCGGGATCACCGTGGACACGCTGGCCGGCCTCACGGGCGCGGGGGCGGAGGCGATCACCGGCGACATGGGATCCTGGGCGCTCACCGATGAGGAACTCGCGGCCCTGGACATTCCCGTCCACTACCTGGCGACCCAGGAGGACGCGATCATCCCGGGCGCGGACGTGGTGCGCCTGCGCACCAGGACCCGGCGAACCGAGGTCCTCGAGTACCGCGACGCGCACGCCGGCCCCGGCAACGCCGCCGAGACCAAGGTGTGGATCTTCCGCTCGCTGCTGCGGATGAGGGGTGTGCGCGGGCCCGGTCCCGTGCTGCTGTCCGCCGCGGCCACCCTGCTCCGGTTCCGTCGGCTCCTTGTAGGCCTGCGCCGCTGAGCACGTGCGGTCGGGCCCGCGCCGTCGGACGCCCGCGCCGCCGGACGCCCGCGCCGCCGGGCCCGCGCCGCCGGACGCCCGCGAGCCGTTCGGGGACGGCGTCCGGCGTTACATCAACTTCCTACGAAGATCGGACGATTCCGTGAGTGACACCTCCACCGAGCTCGACACCACCCGCCCAGGCCTGGCGCGGATGTACGACTACCTGCTCGGCGGCACCGAGAACCATCCGGTCGACCGCGCACTGGTCGACGAGATCGCGGTGACCGACCCGGGAGTGTTCGCCGCCGCGCGTGCGAACCGCGACTTCCTGATCCGCGCCGTCACCTACCTGACCGAGGAGGTCGGCATCCGCCAGTTCCTCGACATCGGCTCGGGACTGCCCACGCAGGACAACGTGCACGCCGTCGCCCGGGCCATCGACCCCTCGGCGCGCGTGGTGTACGTCGACAACGACCCCACTGTCGCCGTGCACGCCGAGTCGCTGGTCCAGGGCCAGGACGGCATCGCGGTGATCCTCGGCGACCTCGGCAGCCCGCAGAGCCTCCTCGACCACCCGCGGGTGCGCGAACTCATCGATTTCGAACAGCCGGTGGCGCTCCTGCTGGTCGCCGTCCTGCACTTCGTCCCGGACGGCAAGGACCCGTGGGCGGCCGTCCGGCTGCTGCTCGACGCTCTGCCCGCCGGGAGCCACCTGGTGCTCTCCCACGTGTCGCTGGCCGAACTCGACGACCTCGCCGCGACCACCGACCGGGCCTTCGAGAAGCGGAGCATCGAACTCAACGCCAACCGTTCCAAGGCCCAGATCGGCCGCTTCCTGGACGGTCTCGAACTGCTGCCTCCCGGTCTGGTCGAGACCACCGAGTGGCGGGCCGGGGAAGTCGCCCCGCGCCGGGTCAGCGAGATGGTCATCTACGCGGGCGTCGCCCGCAAGAACTAGGGCGCGCCGGCCGCTGGGGACAGCGGCCACGACGGAGCCAGGGCCACAGTTTTCGACCGAGGAGTGAGCAGGGTGGTTGCAGGAACCGCGAAGATCGACGCCGACCGGTCCGCCGTGCGGGCCCAGGACGCCGTGGCAGTCATCGGCATGTCGTGCCGACTGCCGCAGGCCGACGATCCGCAGGCCTTCTGGCAGCTCCTGCGCGAAGGCCGGGACGCGGTCGCGCCGGCCCCCGGGCACCGCTGGGGGCCGGCCGGCGACGGGCGGCCCATGCCCGCGGCACTGCTCGACCGGGTGGACGGGTTCGACGCCGCGTTCTTCGGGATCTCCCCCCGCGAGGCCGTCGAGACGGACCCGCAGCAGCGGCTGGTCCTCGAACTCGGCTGGGAACTCCTGGAGAACGCCGGCGTCCTCCCCGAGCGGCTCCGGGACTCCCGCACCGGCGTCTTCGTCGGCGCGATCTGGGACGACTACGCGCACCTGCTCGGCCGGCGCGGCCCGGACGGCGCCACCGGCCACACCGTCACCGGCACCCACCGCAGCATCATCGCCAACCGGTTGTCCTACGTCCTCGGCCTGCACGGCCCCAGCCTCGCCGTGGACGCGGGCCAGTCGTCGTCCCTGGTTGCCGTCCACCTCGCCTGCGAGAGCCTGCGGGCGGGCGAGTCCGAACTCGCGATCGCGGGCGGGGTGAACCTCGACCTGCTGGCCGAGACCACCGAAACCTCCGCGAAGTTCGGCGCGCTCTCGCCGTCCGGACGCTGCCACACCTTCGACGCCGACGCCGACGGGTACGTGCGCGGCGAGGGCGCCGGCCTGGTGCTGCTCAAGCCGCTGCGGCTGGCCGTGCGCGACGGCGACCGCATCCAGTGCGTCATCCTCGGCAGTGCCGTCACCAACGACGGCCGCACCGACGGCCTCACCGTGCCCAGCGCCGAGTACCAGGCCGAGGCGGTACGGCGGGCGCAGGCCGCGGCCGGCCTCCGGCCCGCCGACGTCCAGTACGTCGAACTGCACGGCACCGGCACCCGGGTCGGCGACCCGGTCGAGGCCGCCGCGCTCGGCATGGTCTTCGCCGCCGACCGGTCGGCCGGCTCCCGGCTGCGAGTGGGCTCCGTCAAGACCAACATCGGACATCTGGAAGCGGCCGCCGGCATCGCCGGGCTGATCAAGACCGCACTCAGCCTGGGCCACCGCGAACTCCCCGCCAGCCTGCACTTCCGGACCCCCAACCCCGACATCCCGCTCGACGAGCTCCGGTTGCAGGTGCAGACCCGGCACGAGCCCTGGCCCCGCCCCGAGGAGCGACTGGTGGCCGGCGTCAGCTCCTTCGGCATGGGCGGCACCAACTGCCACCTCGTCCTCGCCGAGCACCGGAAACCGGAGCCGGAGCCGCAACCGGAGCCGGACGCCGCCGCGCCGTCGGCCGACCGGACCGTCCCCTGGGTGCTGTCCGGGCGGACGCGGGCCGCCCTGCAGGGGCAGGCGCGGCGGCTGCTGGACCGGCTGTCGGACGGGTCGCACGACACGCCCGCCGAGCTCGGACTGTCGCTGGCCACCACCCGGACCGCTTTCGGACACCGCGCGGCCGTCGTCGGCCGGGACCGCGGCGCCCTGGTGGACGGGCTGACCGCGCTCGCCGAGGGCCGCCCCGTCGGCGAGGTGCTGACCGGCAGCGCCGAACCGGGCGGCGCGCTGGCCCTGGTGTTCTCCGGCCAGGGCGCCCAGCGGGCCGGCATGGGCCGCGAACTGTACGAGGCCTTCGGCGAGTTCAGGAATTCCGTGGACGAACTGTGTGCGGAGTTCGACGGTCTGCTGGAGCATCCGCTGCGGACCGTGATGTTCGCCGACCAGGGCACCCCGGACGCCGCCCTGCTGGACCGGACCGCGTACACCCAGCCCGCCCTGTTCACCTTCGAGGTGTCACTGTTCCGTCTGCTCGAATCGCTCGGCATCCACCCCGACTACCTGATCGGCCACTCGATCGGCGAACTGGCCGCCGCCCACGTCGCCGGGGTGCTGTCCCGGCCCGACGCCTGCCGGCTGGTGGCCGGACGCGGCGCGCTGATGCAGGCACTGCCCGAGGGCGGCGCGATGGCCGCCGTCGAGGCCACCGAGGACGAAGTGCGGGACGTCCTCGCCGCGCACGGCGGCGACGCCGGGATCGCCGCCGTCAACGCTCCCGGTTCCACCGTCGTCTCCGGCCCCGAGGCGGCCGTGCTCGCGGTGGCGGCCGTGTTCGGGGAGCGCGGACGACGAACCCGCAGGCTCCAGGTCAGCCACGCCTTCCACTCCCGGCTGATGGAGCCGGCGCTCGACGACCTGCGCGCACTCGCCGCGGGACT
Organism: Kitasatospora sp. NPDC041917; assembly: GCF_055589745.1. Taxonomy (NCBI): domain Bacteria; kingdom Bacillati; phylum Actinomycetota; class Actinomycetes; order Kitasatosporales; family Streptomycetaceae; genus Kitasatospora; species Kitasatospora sp. NPDC041917. Next base: position 128,190 of record NZ_JBVJBI010000005.1, read on the forward strand.
GGACTTCTCGGCTCCCGCCGTGCCCGTCGTCTCCAACCTCAGCGGGACGCTCGCCTCGCCCGAGCAGCTGGCCTCCGCCGACTACTGGGCCGAGCACGTCCGCGCGACGGTCAGGTTCGGAGACGGCATCCGGACCCTGCACGAACTGGGCGTCACCCGCTTCCTCGAGATCGGCCCGGACGCGGCGCTGGTCCACATGATCCGGCAGAACCTTCCCGCGGATGCCACCCCCGGCCCGCTCGCGGTGGCCGCGCAGCGTCGGGACCGGTCGGAGGAGGACACCTTCGTCCGCTCGCTCGCACAGCTCCACCTCGCGGGGGTGGACCTCGACTGGTCCGCCTTCTTCGCCCCGAGCGGGGCCCGCACCGTCCCGCTGCCGACCTACGCCTTCCAGCGACAGAGCTTCTGGCCCGAACCCGTCGGACCGGGCCGCCCGGCGGTCGCACCGCGCGGCGCGACCGCCGAGGCGGACCTGGATGCCGGCGCCGTACCCGCCGTAGCTCCCGTACCCGCCGTTCCCGCCGTTCCCGCCGGGCCGGACCGGACCGGGGCGCTGTCCGCCCTGGTCCGCGCCGAGGTCGCCGCCGTCCTCGGACACACCTCGGCCGGGGACGTCGACGGCTCGGCGGTCTTCCGCGACCTCGGCCTGGACTCGATGATGTCGGTCGACCTGTGCGCGCGGCTCTCGCTCGCCACCGGCCTCGACCTGCCGACCACCCTGCTGTACGACTGCCCGAGCCCGCTCGCGCTGGGCCGGCACCTGGCGGAGCGGCTCGCCGGCGACACGCCGGACGACACGCGACCGACCGGCCCGCTGGTGGCCGTCGACGAGCCGGTGGCGATCGTCGGCATGGCCTGCCGCTACCCGGGCGGGGTGGCCTCGCCGGAGGACCTGTGGCGGCTGGTCGCCGACGGCGTCGACGCGATCGGCGGCTTCCCCGACAACCGCGGCTGGGACCTCGACACGCTCTTCGACGCCGACCCGGACCGGCCCGGACGCTCCTACGTCGACGTCGGGGGCTTCCTGCTCGACGCGGACCGCTTCGACCCCGGCTTCTTCGGGATCAGCCCCCGGGAGGCCACCGCGATGGACCCCCAGCAGCGGCTGCTGCTGGAGACCTCCTGGGAAGCGCTGGAACGGGCCGGCGTCGACCCGTCCGGTCTGCGCGGAAGCAGCACCGGGGTGTTCGTCGGCGCCGTCGCCCCCGAGTACGGGCCGCGCCTGCACCAGGCGGCCCAGGGCTACGACGGCTACCTGCTGACCGGCAGCACCTCCAGCGTCGCCTCCGGGCGGGTGTCGTACGCCCTGGGCCTGCACGGGCCGGCGATCACCGTGGACACCGCCTGCTCGTCCTCGCTGGTGGCACTGCACATGGCGGCCCAGTCGCTGCTGCGCGGCGAGTGCGAGACGGCGCTGGCCGGCGGCGCCGCGGTGATGAGCTCGCCGGGCATGTTCGTCGAGTTCAGCCGCCAGCGCGGACTGGCACCCGACGGTCGGGCCAAGGCCTTCGCCGAGGCCGCGGACGGTACCGCCTGGGCCGAGGGCGTGGGCATGCTGGTGCTGATGCGCCGGTCCGAGGCCGAGCGCCGCGGCCTGCGCGTGCTCGCGGTGATCCGCGGTTCGGCGGTCAACCAGGACGGCGCCAGCAACGGCCTGTCCGCGCCCAGCGGACCGGCCCAGGAACGGGTGGTCCGGCAGGCGCTGGCCGTCGCCGGACTGACCGGCGCGGACGTCGACGCGGTGGAGGCACACGGTACCGGTACCACCCTCGGCGACCCGATCGAGGCACGGGCGCTGCTGGCCACCTACGGCCTGCGCCGCGACCCGGCGAAGCCGTTGTGGCTGGGCTCCCTCAAGTCCAACATCGGCCATGCCCAGGCGGCCGCCGGCGTCGGCGGCGTGATCAAGATGGTGATGAGCCTCCACCACGGCCTGCTGCCGCGGACCTTGCACGTGGACAGTCCGACCTCGCACGTCGACTGGAGCAGCGGAGCCGTCAGCCTGCTCCAGGACGCCGTTCCGTGGGAACGCGGCGAGCGGGTGCGCCGGGCCGCCGTGTCCTCGTTCGGCATCAGCGGCACCAACGCCCACCTGATCCTCGAAGAGGGCCCAGCAGTCCCCACCGCCGCCGTCCCCACCGCCGCCGTCCCCGACGGAGCAGGCCCCGGCCTGCCGTGGCTGCTGACCGCCCGTGACGACTCGGCGCTCCGCGGCGTCGCCGACCGGCTGGCCACGGTCCTCGCCGCCGAGGACGGCCCGCTCGACGTGGCGGGCATCGGTCGCACCCTGGCCGCCGGACGTGCCCGCTTCGAACACCGCGCGGTCGTCACCGCGACCGGTCGCGAGGAGGCCCTGCGGGCGCTGCGCGCGCTCGCGGCCGACGGTTCCGACGACCTGCTGGTGCGCGGCTACGCCGCACAGGACGTCCGTCCGGTGCTGGTGTTCCCGGGTCAGGGGTCGCAGTGGGTGGGGATGGCGACGGAGTTGTTGGGGTCGTCGGCGGTGTTCGCGGAGCGGATGGCGCAGTGCGGTTCGGCGCTGGGTGAGTTCGTGGACTGGTCGTTGGAGGGGGTGTTGGAGGGGGTGCCGGGGGCGCCTTCGTTGGAGCGGGTCGATGTGGTGCAGCCGGTGTTGTTCGCGGTGATGGTGTCGTTGGCCGAGTTGTGGCGGTCGTTCGGGGTGGAGCCGGCGGCGGTGGTGGGGCATTCGCAGGGGGAGATCGCGGCGGCGTGTGTGGCGGGTGCGTTGTCGTTGCGGGACGCGGCGCGGGTGGTGGCGTTGCGGAGCAAGGCGTTGCTGCGGTTGGCCGGTACCGGCGGCATGGTCTCCGTCGCGTCGGCCGCCGAGGACGTGGAGCAGCGGCTCGCCGCCTGGTCCGGCCGCCTGTCCGTGGCAGCGGCCAACGGGCCCCGTTCGACGGTCGTCTCCGGCGACCCGGACGCCCTGGGTGAACTCCTCGCCCACTGCGAGGAGTCCGGCGTCCGCGCCCGTCGGATCCCGGTGGACTACGCCTCGCACTCCGCGCACGTCGAGGCGCTGGAGGCGGAACTCGCCGAACTGCTGGCGCCGATCGCACCGCGCCCGCACTCCGCCGTGCCGTTCCACTCCACGCTCACCGGCGCACTCGTCGAGGACACCACGCAGCTCGACGCCGGCTACTGGTACCGCAACCTGCGCAACCCCGTCCGCTTCGAACAGGTCGTCCGCGGTCTGATCGAGCAGGGCCACACCCTGTTCGTGGAGGCCAGCCCGCACCCGGTGCTCACCGTCGGCATCGAGGAGACCCTCGACGGCATGGGCGTCCACGGCGCCGCCGTCGGATCGCTGCGCAGGCAGCAGGGCGGCCGTCCGCAGTTCCTCGACTCGCTCGCCCGCGCGATCGCCGGCGGCGCGTCGCCGGACCGGGCCAGGCTGTTCCCCGGCGACGCCGCCACCGCCGAACTGCCCACCTATCCCTTCCGGCGGGAAAGCTACTGGCTCGCCGAACCCGCCGGCACCGCCGGCGGCGCGACCGGGCTCGGCCTGCAACCGGACGACCACCCGCTGCTCGGCGCGACGACCACCCTGGCCGACAACGAACAGCTGGTCTTCACCGGGCGGCTCTCGCAGCGCGGCCTCCCCTGGCTGGCCGACCACCGGGTCGGCGACACCGTGCTGCTGCCCGGCACGGCATTCGTCGAACTGGCCCTGCACGCCGGGCACCGCGTGGGCCACCGGACTCTGGAGGAACTGACCCTCGAAGCACCGCTCGTCCTCGCCGAGGCCGGCGCGGTGCGCCTGCAGGTCTCGCTCGCCGCCTCGGACGACACCGGACGACGAGCGGTCACCGTCTCCTCCCGGCCGGAGGACGCCGACACGCCGCAGGAGCAGTGGACCCGGCACGCCACCGGAACCCTGGTCCGCGGCGCGGCCACGCCCTCCGCGCTGCCGCAGCAGTGGCCGCCGGCCGGAGCGGACCAGCTGGACGTCGCGGACCTCTACCCGCGCCTGGCCGACCAGGGGTACCACTACGGGCCGCTGTTCCAGGGCGTGACCCGCGCCTGGACGGACGGCGACGCCACCTACGCCGAGATCAGCCTTCCCGAGGACCAGCGGGCGGCGGCCGATGCGTACGGCCTGCACCCCGCGCTGCTGGACGCCGCCCTGCACCTGCTCGTCCTCGACCCCGCTGCCGCCGCCACCAGGCTGCCGTTCTCCTGGTCGGGCGTCCGGCTGCACGCGGTCGCCGCGACCGACCTGCGGGTCCGGCTGACCCGGCGCGCGGACGGCACCGCCTCGATCGAGGCCGCCGACGCGAGCGGCGCGCCGGTCGCCTCCGTCGACGGGCTGACGCTGCGTGAGATGACCTCGCCCGCCGGCCGTACCGCGTCGAGCCCGGTGCTGGAAGTCGCCTGGGTCCCGCTGCGGACCGTGTCCGCGGCTCCGCCCGCGCCCGGCGAATGGGCTGTCGTCGGCCCCGGCGCGCTGGACACCGAGGGCCTGCCCGTCGCCCATCACGCCGACCTGGGCGCCCTCCTCGACGCGCTCGGCCCGGACGCCACCCCGCCCGCGGTCGTCCTGACCGCCTTCGAGCTCCCGGCCGGCGAGGACGCCGGCGAACTGGCCCTGGCGACCGTCGAGTCCGCCCTTGCGTTTGTGCGGGGGTGGTTGGTGGAGGAGCGGTTGGTGGGTGTGCGGTTGGTGGTGGTGACGGGGGGTTCGGTGGGGCCTGGTGGGGTGTCGGGGGCGGGTGGTTTGGCGGGTGCGGGTGTGTGGGGTTTGTTGCGGAGTGTGCAGTCGGAGCATCCGGGTCGGTTGGTGTTGGTGGATGCGGGGGTTGGTGCGGGTGGGGTCGGTGGGTGGTTGTCGGGGGTGTTGGCGTCGGGTGAGGCGCAGGTGGTGGTCGGTGCCGGTGGGGTGGTGGTGCCGCGGTTGGTGCGGGTGTCGGGTGGTGGGGGTGGTGGGGGGTCGTCGTCGTTCGGTGGTGGGACGGTTCTGGTGACGGGGGCGGGTGGTGCGCTGGGTGGTGTGGTGGCGCGTCGTCTGGTGGTTGGTCATGGGGTGCGGCGGTTGTTGTTGGTGTCGCGTCGTGGTGGGGGTGATGCGGGGTTGGAGGTGTTGGCGGGGGAGTTGCGGGGTTTGGGTGCGGTGGTCGAGGTGGCGGCGTGCGATGTGGCGGATCTGGGGGCGTTGGCGGGGTTGGTGGGTGGTTTGCCGGTGGAGTTCCCGTTGACGGGTGTGGTGCATGCGGCGGGTGTGCTGGACGACGCGACGGTGGAGAACTTGTCGGTGGGGGCGTTGGGGCGGGTGTTGCGTCCGAAGGTGCTGGGTGCGTGGAATCTGCATCTGGTGGCGGGGGATGTGGCGGCTTTCGTGGTGTTCTCGTCGGTGGCGGGGGTGTTGGGGACTGCGGGGCAGGCGAATTACGCGGCTGCGAATGTGTTCGTGGACGCGTTGGTGGCGTGGCGTCGTGGTGCGGGTTTGTCGGGTGTGTCGTTGGCGTGGGGTCTGTGGGAGCGGGCCGGTGGGATGACGGGGCATTTGGGGGAGGTGGATCGGGCGCGGATGGCGCGGGCGGGTATCGCGCCGATGTCGGACGAGACCGGACTGGCCCTCTTCGACACCGCGCTCACCCTCGACCACCCCAACCCGGTGCTCGCCGAACTGAGCACGGCTGTCCTCGACTCGCGCGCCGGCGGCGGTGGTTCCGCGCTCTCGCCGATGTTCGCCGAGCTGGTTCGGCCGGTGCTGCGACGCGCTTCGAGCGCCGCTGTCGCCACCGGCGCCGGCGCCGGCGCCGGCGCCGGTTCCGCACTCGCGGGTCGGTTGGCGGGTCTGTCGGTGGAGGAGCAGGAGGGGTTGCTGCTGGACGTGGTGGTGGCCCAGGTGGCGTTGGTGCTGGGGCATGTGGACGGTTCGCGGGTGGACGCGGGTCGGGCGTTCAAGGATCTGGGTTTCGATTCGTTGACCGCGGTGGAGTTGCGGAACCGTTTGCAGGCGGTGGTGGGGGTGCGGTTGCCGGCGACGGTGGTGTTCGACCGTCCGAGTCCGGTGGCGTTGGCGGCGTGGTTGCGGGAGGAGGTGCTGGGGGTGTCCTCGGCGGCGCCGGTGCCGGTGCCGGTGCGGGTGCCGGTGGTGTCGTCGGTGGAGGAGCCGGTGGCGATCGTGGGGATGGCGTGCCGGTTCCCGGGTGGGGTGGTGTCGCCGGAGGACCTGTGGCGGTTGGTGGTGGAGGGGGGTGATGCGATCGGTGGGTTCCCGGAGGATCGTGGGTGGGATCTGGAGGGGTTGTTCGATCCGGATCCGGAGGTGCGGGGGAAGTCGTACACGCGGCGGGGTGGGTTCCTGTACGACGCGGCGGACTTCGACGCGGAGTTCTTCGAGATCAGTCCGCGGGAGGCGTTGGCGACGGATCCGCAGCAGCGGTTGCTGCTGGAGCTGGCGTGGGAGGTGGTGGAGCGGGCCGGGATCGATCCGGTGACGTTGCGGGAGTCGCAGACCGGTGTGTTCGCCGGTGTGATGTACAACGACTACAGCTCACGCCTCCAGCAGACCCCTGACGGCATGGAGGGGTACCTGGCGATAGGCAACTCGTCGAGTGTCGCGTCGGGTCGGGTCGCCTATCAGCTGGGTCTCCAGGGGCCGGCCGTCACCGTGGACACCGCCTGCTCGTCCTCGCTGGTGGCCCTGCACCTGGCGGCCCAGTCGCTGCGGCGCGGTGAGTGCGACCTCGCCCTGGCCGGCGGAGTGACCCTGATGTCGACTCCGTCGATGTTCGTGGAGTTCAGTCGGCAGCGGGGGTTGGCGGTCGACGGGCGGTGCAAGCCGTTCGCGCGGGCGGCGGACGGGACGGGGTGGAGCGAGGGTGCGGGGCTGCTGTTGGTGGAGCGTCTGTCGGACGCGCGGCGCAACGGTCACCGGGTGCTGGCGGTGGTGCGTGGTTCGGCGGTCAACCAGGACGGTGCGAGCAACGGGTTGACGGCGCCGAACGGTCCGGCGCAGCAGCGGGTGATCGCGGCGGCGCTGGCCGACGCGCGGCTCGTGCCGGGGGACGTGGACGTGGTGGAGGCGCACGGTACGGGTACGCGGCTGGGGGACCCGATCGAGGCGCAGGCGTTGATCGAGGCGTACGGGCGGGGCCGGGAGGCGGATCGTCCGTTGTGGTTGGGCTCGGTGAAGTCGAACATCGGGCACACCCAGGCCGCGGCGGGTGTGGCCGGTGTGATCAAGATGGTGAAGGCGATGGAGCACGGTGTGCTGCCCGCCTCGTTGCACGTGGACGCGCCGAGCGAGCACGTGCAGTGGGAGGGCGGTGGTGTCGAACTGCTCGTCGGTCGGGAACGGTGGCCGGAGGTGGAGCGGCCGCGGCGTGCGGGGGTCTCCGCGTTCGGGATCAGCGGTACCAACGCGCACGTCGTGCTCGAACAGCCGCCGTCCCGGCCGTCCTCCCCGGCGGTCGATGTGGTGGCGGGTCCGGTTCCGTGGGTGCTGTCGGCCCGTTCCGAGGCGGCGCTGCGCGAACAGGCCGTCAACCTCGCCCGGAGCGTCCGCGGGGTCGAGGGCGTCGATCCGGGCGCCGTCGCCCGGGCCCTGGCCACCACCCGCACCCACTGGAACCACCGCGCGGCGGTCGTCGCTCGTGACCTGGACGGCTATCTCGTGGGCCTGGACGAACTGGCGGAGGGCGGCACGACTCCCGACGTGGTCGGCGCCGTCGCCGGCTCCGGGGCGGTGGCGTTCATGTTCACCGGTCAGGGCAGCCAACGTGCCGGCATGGGAAGGGAGTTGTACCGGTCCCAGCCGGTCTTCGCGGCCGCCGTCGACGAGTTGTTCGCCGAACTCGACCGGCACCTGGAACGCCCGCTGGCCGACGTGGTGTTCGCCGATCCGGGGAGTGCGGAGGCGGCACTGCTCGACGGCACCGCGTACACCCAGCCGGCGCTGTTCGCCCTCGAGGTGGCCCTGTTCCGGCTGCTCGAACACTGGGGCGTGCGTCCCGCTCTGCTGCTCGGGCACTCGGTCGGTGAGATCGCGGCCGCGCACGTGTCCGGCGTGCTGGGGCTGCCGGACGCGGCGAAGCTGGTCACGGCCCGGGGCCGGCTGATGCAGGCGCTTCCGCCGGGCGGGGCGATGCTCGCCGTCGAGGCGGACGAGGAGCAGGTGCGGGCGCTGATCGAGCGCCACGGGTCCGCGGTGGACCTGGCCGCGGTGAACGGCCCGACGTCGGTGGTGATCGCCGGGGACGAGGACGCCGTCGCCGAACTGGCTCGCGAACTCGCCACGGCGGGGCGCAGGACGAAGCGCCTGGCGGTCAGCCACGCCTTTCACTCCGCGCACATGGACGACATGCTGGCGGAGTTCCGCGTCGTCGCGGAGGGCCTCGACTACCGGCCCGCGACCGTCCCGGTGATCTCCGCACTGACGGGCCGGCCGGCCGGTGACGAGGAACTGGGGTCGGCCGAGTACTGGGTGCGCCATGCCCGCGGCACGGTGCGCTTCGCCGACGCGGTGCGCCGGGCTCAGGAAGCGGGCGCCGAAGTGCTGCTGGAACTCGGTCCGGGAGCGGTCCTGACGCCGATGGCCCTGGACAGCTGGCCCGCCGGGGCCGAGCGGCCCGTCGCGGTGCCGGTGCTGCGCGCCGACCGGCCGGAGGACCTGAGCGCGGCCGTCGCGCTGGCCCGGCTGCACGTGCACGGGGCCGAGGTCGACTGGCCGGCGCTGCTCGACTCCACCGGCGGCTCGGGGAAGCACCTCGGGACCGGTGCGTTCGCGGTGCCGAGCTACCCCTTCCAGCGGCGGCGCTACTGGCTGGAGCCCACCCCGGCAGTTGGGCAGGTCTCGGCCGCAGGTCTGGGAGAGGTGCTCCACCCGCTCCTGGGCGCGGTGGTGGACGACCCCGAGTCGGAGGCGCTGAGCCTGACCGGCCGGGTGGCGGAGGCCACCCACCCGTGGCTGGTCGAGCACACGATCGCCGGAGCGGTACTGCTGCCCGGCACGGCGATCCTCGACCTGCTGCTGCACACCGCGGGCCGGGTCGGCGCGGACGAGGTGCGGGAACTGCTGTTGGAGTCCCCGGTCGTGTTGCCCGCGGGCAGGGGGCTCCAGCTCCGGCTGGTCGTCGGCGCGCCGGGGGACGACGGGGACCGGTCGGCCGCCCTGTACGCCCGGCCCGAGGACGATGCCTCGTCCACGGGGTGGACGAGGCACGCCACGGCGCGGCTGAGCCCGGGCACGGCCGGAACGCCCGGGCAGGATCCGGCGGACCACCACGGGCCGTGGCCGCCCGCCGGGGCCACCGCCCTGTCCGTCGAGACGTTCTACCCGGACCTCGCGGCCCTCGGGCTCGGCTACGGCCCGCTGTTCCGGGGACTGCGCGCCGCCTGGCGCGAGGGCGGCACCGTACTGGTGGAGGCCGAACTGCCGGAGGGCGCCGACCCGGACGGCTTCGTGCTCCACCCGGCGCTGCTCGACTCCGCACTGCACGGATTCCTGCTGCTGCGGGACGACCCGGCGCCGGTGCTGCCGTTCGCCTGGAGCGGCGTGCGGGTGGCGGGGACGGGCGCCACGGCGCTGCGGGCCCGCATCACCGAGCTCGCGGCGGACCGCGTGCGCGTCGAGGCCTGGGACCGGGACGGGCGGTTCCTCGCCCGGATCGACTCGTTGGCCTGCCGTCCCCTGCCCACCGGGGTCCTCGGTGGCGAACGAGGCGGCCTGTACGCGACGGAATGGGTCGAGGCGGCCCTGCCGGCCGCGCCGGCCGGCCTGCGGTGGGCGCTGCTGGGCGGCGAGGACCCGGAGACGGAGGCGGTCGGCCTGCCGGCCGGAGCGGGACGTCACCCGGACGTCGCCGCGCTCGCCGCCGCGGACGGCGACGCACCGGAGGTGGTGGTGGCCCCCTGCCCGGCCTTCGCCCCGTCGACGGCGCGATCCGCGGAGAGGGTGCGCACGGAAACCGCGGGCTTCCTCGCCGTGCTGCAGTCCTGGCTGGCGGAGGAGCGGCTGTCCGGCAGCCGCCTGGTCGTGCTCACCCGCGGCGACGGGCCGGCCGACGCGGCGGTGCGTGGACTCGTGCGGGCCGCGCAGCGCGAACACCCCGGTCGGTTCGGGCTGGTGGAGACCGACGGGCGGAGCACCGTCGAGCTGCTGCTCGCCGCCTGTGCCGGGGACGAGCCCGAGGTGGCCCTGCGGGACGGTGCGGCGCGTGTCCCGCGCCTGGCCCCGGTGTCCGTCGACGCCGAGGCGACGGCCCCGGTGCTGGACCCCGACGGCACCGTGCTGATCACCGGCGCCACCGGCGCGCTCGGCCGCCAGGTTGCCCGTCACCTGGTCCGGAGGCATGGTGTGAGCCACCTGCTGCTGGTCAGCCGCGGCGGCGCCGATGCCGAGCTGGCGGCCGAACTGGCCGCGGACGGCGCGGCCGTGACCTTCGCGGCCTGCGACGTCGCGGACCGTGCCGCACTGGCGGCCGTCCTGCGGGACGTTCCGGCGGCGCACCCGCTCACCGGGGTGTTCCACGCCGCCGGCGTGGTCGCGGACGGAGTGCTGCGGTCGTTGACCGCCGCGGACCTGGACGCCGTGCTGCGGCCCAAGAGCGACGCGGCGCTGCACCTGGACGAGCTGACCCGGGGCACGGCGCTCGGCGCGTTCGTGCTGTTCTCCTCCATCGCCGGGGTGCTCGGCTCGGCCGGGCAGGCGAACTACGCCGCCGCCAACGCGATGTTGGACGCGCTGGCCGATCAGCGCCGCGACCTGGGCCTGCCCGCTGCCTCCCTGGCCTGGGGCAGCTGGGAGGCCGAGGGGCCCGGCCGCGGCATGACCGGGGCGCTCGGCGGCGCGCAGTGGGCGCGGCTGCGCCGCACCGGTGTGGTCCCGCTGACCGCCGAGGACGGGCTCGCCCTGCTCGACCTGAGTCTGACGTCGCGTCGGTCCGCGCTGGTGGCCGCCCGGTTCGACCTGCGCGCGCTGCGCGAGCAGGAGGCGGCGGGTACCGTTCCGGCGGTGCTGCGCGGCCTCCTCCCGGCCCGCCCCCGGCCGGGGACGGGCCGCGCGGTGACCGCCGGAAGCACGCAGGGTGACCGGTTGCGGAGCCGGCTGGACGCGCTGGCCGGACCGGAACGCGGACAGCTGCTGCTCGACACGGTGCGCCGGCGGGCCGCCGCGGCGCTCGGCCACCTCGACGAGGACGCCGTCCCGCCCGGCCGCGGCTTCCTCGACCTGGGCTTCAACTCGCTCACCGCGGTCGAGTTCCGCAACGACCTGGAGCGGCTCACCGGTCTGCGGCTGAGCACGACCGTGATGTTCGACCACCCCACCCCGGACGCCCTGGCCCGGTACCTGCTGGAACTGACCGGGTCCACGGATCCGGCGCCGGCCGCCTCGCCGGCGTTCACCGGACTGGAGGAGCTCGCCAGGACCCTGACGGAACTCGATGACGCGGCCCGGGCCGGCGCGCTCGTCCAGCTGAGGGACCTGCTGCAGGCACTCGACCGGCCCGCGGCCGGACCCGGGGACGAGGACGGCTTCGAGGACGTCAGCGACGACGAGATCTTCGACTTCATCGACCGCGAGCTCGGGGCCTCCTGATGGGCCACCGAAGGCTGTCTCCGCAGACCCCGAGAGGACGGACCGACGTGACGACCGAACAGAAACTGCGCGACTACCTCAAGCGGGCGACCGGCCAGCTCCAGCAGGCCAACCGTCGCCTGCGCGAAGCCGATGAGGCACGGACCGAACCGATCGCGATCGTCGCGATGAGCTGCCGTTACCCGGGCGACGTCAGCACCCCCGAGGAGCTCTGGCAGCTGGTCGCCGACGGGCGGGACGCGACCGGCGACTTCCCCACCGACCGGGGCTGGGACACCGCGGCGCTGTACGATCCCGACCCGGAGGCGACCGGCCGGACCTACACCACCCGGGGCGGCTTCCTCTACGACGCCGACCGCTTCGACCCGGAGTTCTTCGGACTCAACCCGCGGGAGGCGCTCGCCACCGACCCGCAGCAGCGGCTGCTGCTGGAACTCGCCTGGGAGGCCTTCGAACGGGCCGGAATCCGGCCGCAGGACGTGCGCGGCAGCTCGACCGGCGTGTTCACCGGCGTCATGTACAACGACTACGCCGGTCGGCTGCGGCCGATGCCCGGTGCCTTCGAGGGATACCTGGGCAGCGGCAGCGCGGGCAGCGTCGCCTCCGGTCGGGTCGCCCACACCTTCGACCTCGGCGGGCCCGCCATCACCGTGGACACCGCCTGCTCGTCCTCACTGGTCGCCATCCACCTGGCCGCCGAGTCGCTGCGCCGGGGCGAGTCCGCACTCGCGCTGGCCGGCGGGGTCACCGTGATGGCGACCCCGGACACCTTCGTCGAGTTCAGCCGCCAGCGCGGCCTCGCCCCCGACGGGCGCTGCAAGCCGTTCGCCGCCGCCGCCGACGGCACCGGCTGGGGAGAGGGCGGCGGACTCCTCCTGCTCGAACGGCTCTCGGACGCGGAGCGCAACGGGCACCCCGTGCTCGCCCTGGTCCGCTCCAGCGCCGTCAACCAGGACGGCACCAGCAGCCAGCTCACCGCGCCCAACGGCCCGGCCCAGCAGCGCGTGCTGCGGCAGGCGCTGGCGAACGGCGGACTGCTGCCCTCCGACGTCGACGCCGTCGAGGCGCACGGGACCGGAACCACGTTGGGCGATCCGATCGAGGCCGGCGCGCTGCTCGGTGTCTACGGCCCCGACCGCGCCCCGGACGCCCCGCTGTGGCTGGGCTCGGTGAAGTCCAACCTCGGCCACACCCAGGCCGCCGCCGGCGTGGCCGGCGTGATCAAGACGGTGATGGCGCTGCGCCACGAGGTGCTGCCGCCCACCCTGCACGCCGGGACGCCCTCGCCGTACGTGGACTGGGCGGCGGGCGGTGTCGAGCTGCTGACCGGGCCGGTGCCGTGGCCGCGGCGCGAGAGGCCCCGGCGGGCCGGCGTGTCCTCCTTCGGCATCAGCGGCACCAACGCCCATGTGATCGTCGAGGAGGGCCCGGCCGTCGAGCCGTCGGCTCCGGGCGAACCGGCCGTCGCCACCGGGATCCCGCCATGGGTGCTGTCGGCCCGGACCGGTGCGGCCCTGCGTGACCAGGCCGGCCGGCTCCGGAACTGGCTCGGCGGCGCCCGGACCGGCGATGCCGAGATCGCCGCCGCGCTGGCCGGTGACCGCACCCTCTTCGAGTACCGCGCCGTTCTGCTCGGCGGCGACCGCGACCGGATGACGGCCGCCCTCGACGCCCTCGCCGCCGGGCGCGCCACCCTCGACCTGGTCGAGGGAAGGGTCGCACCCGCGGGCCGTACCGTCCTGGTCTTCCCCGGGCAGGGCACCCAGTGGGTGGGCATGGCCGGCGACCTGCTCGACCGCTCGTCGGTGTTCCGGCGCGCACTGGAGGACTGTGCCGACGCGCTCGGCCCGCACACCGACTGGTCGCTGCTGGACGCGGTGCGCACCGACGGCAACGCGGAGCTGCTGCAACGCGTGGACGTCGTCCAGCCCGCGCTGTTCGCGATGATGGTGTCGCTCGCGCGGCTGTGGCGATCCGTCGGCGTGGTTCCGGACGCCGTCGTCGGCCACTCCCAGGGCGAGATCGCCGCCGCCCACGTCGCCGGCGCGCTCGACCTGGACGACGCCGCGCGCGCGGTCGCCCTGCGCAGCCGCGCCGTGGCCCGGCTGGCCGGCACCGGCGCGATGGCCTCGGTCGCGCTCGGCGCGGAGCAGGTCGCCCGAACGCTCGCGGCCGGTCGGCCCGGCGTGCAGATCGCCGCCGTCAACGGCCCCAACGCCACTGTCGTGGCGGGCGACCCCGGTTCGGTCCGGGCACTCCTCGACGAGTACCGGACGGCCGGGGTGAAGGTCCGCTTGCTCCCCGTCGACTACGCCTCGCACTCCCAGCACGTCGAGGCCATCGAACAGGAGGTCACCGAGGCGTTGGCCGGCCTGAAGCCGCGTACCGCCGACACCGCCTTCTACTCGACCGTCACCGCCGGCCCGATCGACACCGGTACCCTCGACGCCGACTACTGGTACCGCAACCTGCGCCGGCCCGTCCGTTTCGACGAGGCCACCCGCCGACTCACCGCGGACGGCTACACCGTGTTCGTGGAGTCCAGCCCGCACCCCGTGTTGACCTCCGCCGTCGAGGAGACCGCCGAGCAGTCCGGCACGACCGTCACCGCGGTCGGCACGCTGCGCCGCGAGGAACCGGCCGCCGACCGCTTCCTGCGCTCCGCAGCCGAACTGCACACCCAGGCCGCGGACGTCGACTGGACCGCCCTGCGCACCGTCTCGCCGTCCCGCGAGGCGGTGCCGCCCACGTACGCCTTCCAGCGCCGCCGGCTGTGGATCGACACCCCGGTCGGAGCCGGCGACGCCGCCGGGCTGGGTCTGGAGCCGGCCGGGCACCCGATGCTCGGCGCGGCGCTGGGCACCGCCGAACCCGGAACCCTGGTGCTGACCGGCCGGATCTCCCGGCGTACCCACCCCTGGCTGACCGGCCACGCGGTGGCCGGAAGCGTCCTCGTCCCCGGCACCGCGCTGCTCGAACTCGCCCTGCACGCCGCCGCCCGGGTCGGTGGCGGCGCGGTGGAGGAACTCACCCTGGAAGCACCGCTGCCGCTGCCCGAGGAGGACGCGGTGCAGCTCCAGGTCGCCGTCACCGCGGACGGCGAAGGCCGGCACCGCGTCACCGTCCACTCCCGGACCGCGCCCGACGGCACCCCCGGCGACTGGATCCGCCACGCCTCCGGCACCCTGACCCAGCAGCCGCCCGCCACCCCCGCCACCGCCACCGCCGCCCCCGCCACCGCCTGGCCGCCGTCCGGCGCGCAGCCGGTCCCGCTCGACGGCGTGTACGGGCGGCTCGCCGACCTCGGCTACCACTACACCGGAGCGTTCCAGGGCCTGCGCGCACTGTGGCGGGACGGGGACGAACTGCACGCCGAGGTGGAACTGGCCGCCGACTCGGACGACACCGGCCACGGGATCCACCCGGCGCTGCTCGACGCCTGTCTGCACGCGCTGCTCGTCGCCGACCCGCCCGAGGACGGCCTGCTCCTGCCCTTCCACTGGAGCGGCGTGCGTCTGCACGCGACGGGTGTCCGCACCCTGCGGGTCCGGCTGCGACCCACCGGCGAGCAGACGCTGGAGCTGGCCGCCGCCGACGTCCACGGCCGCCCCGTCCTCGACGCGGCGGCCCTGACGCTGCGCCCGATCGACCCGGCCAGGCTCGCCGCAGGCACCCGTGAGGCCCGGGACGGCATGTTCCACCTCGGCTGGCGGCCCCGGCCCGGGACCGCCGATCCGGCGCCCGAGGCCGGCCCGTTCGTGGTGCTCGCCGCGCCCGTCCCCGGAGGTCGTTCCGCCGCCGAGGACGCGGCCCACAGGCTGGCCGACCGCCCCGAACAGCCGATCTGTCACCTGAGCCTCGACGAACTCCGGGCCGCCCTCGCCGCCGGTGCGCCCAGCCCCGAGCACGTGCTGGTCCTCGTGCCGTCGCAGGAGGGGGAGGACGTCGCGGGCGACACCCACCGGCTGACCGCCGGGCTGCTCGGCCTGCTCCAGGACTGGCTGGCCGACGAGACGCTCGCCGGCTCCCGGCTCGTCCTCGTCACCCGGCGGTCCGTCTCCACCATGGCCGACGAGCCCGCGCCCGATCTCGCCGGCGCGGCAGTCCGGGGTCTGGTCGGCGCGGCGATGGCCGAGAGCCCCGACCGGTTCGGTCTGGTCGACATCGACGAGCACTCCCTCGACGTGCTGCCGGCGGCTCTCACCGCCGGCGAATCCAGGTTCGCGCTGCGCTCCGGAACGGTGCTCCTGCCGCGTCTGGCCCGTTCCGCCGGACCGCACCCCGACCTGGCGGTTCCCGACCGGCGGACCTGGCGGCTCGACCTGACCGAGCGCGGGAGCCTGGAGAACCTCGTCCTGGCCGACTGCCCCGAACTCGGGGAGGAACTCCGACCGGGACAGGTCCGGGTGGCGCTGCGCGCGGCCGGCCTGAACTTCCGCGACGTGCTGATCGGTCTAGGCATGTACCCGGGCGACGGGAGGATGGGAGGCGAAGGCGCCGGCGTCGTCCTGGAGACCGGGCCCGGCGTCACCGAACTGCGGCCCGGCGACCGGGTCATGGGCCTGATCACCCACGGCACCGGCCCCGTTGCCGTCACCGACCACCGGATGCTGACGCCCGTTCCGGCCGGGTGGTCGTACGCGCAGGCCGCCACCGTCCCCATCGTCTTCCTCACCGCCTACTACGGGCTGCAGGACCTCGCCGGTGCCCGGCGCGGCGAACGCGTGCTGCTGCACGCGGCCACCGGCGGCGTCGGCATGGCCGCCCTGCAACTCGCCGAGCACTGGGGCCTCGAAGTGCTCGCCACCGCCAGTCCCGCCAAGTGGCCGGTGCTGCGCGCCCTCGGCGTGCCCGAGGAACGCATCGCCTCCTCCCGCGAACTCGGTTTCGAGGCCATGGTCGCGGAGCGCACCGGTGGAGCGGGCGCGGACATCGTGCTCAACTCGTTGGCCAAGGAGTTCGTCGACGCCTCGCTGCGCTCCCTGCGCCCGGGCGGCCGGTTCGTCGAGATGGGCAAGACCGACATCCGGGACGCCGATACCGTCGCCCGCGAGCACCGGGGCGTCCGCTACCGGGCCTTCGACCTGCTCGACGCCGGGCCCGAACGGATCCGGCGGATGCTCGCCGATCTCGGAAGGCTGTTCGCCGAGGGCGTGCTCGCCCCGCTGCCCGTGCACAGCTGGGACGTCCGGCAGGCCAAGGACGCGCTCCGATTCCTCTCACAGGCCCGGCACACCGGCAAACTCGCACTCGCGCTGCCCGTCCCGCGCGACCCCGAGGGCACCGTGCTGCTCAGCGGCGGCACCGGCACCCTCGGCGCGATGGTCGCCCGCCACCTGGTGCGGGAACGCGGCGCCACCCGCCTGCTGCTGGTCGGTCGGCGTGGCCCCGAGGCACCCGGGGCGGAGGAACTCGCCAAGGAACTGACCGCCCTCGGCGCCCACGTCGACCTCGTGTCCTGCGACACGGCCGACGAACAGCAGCTCGCCGCCCTGTTGGCCGGCATACCCGCCGAGCACCCGCTGACCGCGGTCGTGCACCTCGCCGGGGTGCTCGACGACGCGACCGTCGCCAACCTCACCGAGGACAAGCTGCGCGCCGTGCTGCGCGCCAAGGTCGACGCGGCCTGGAACCTGCACCGGCTCACCGAACACCTCGACCTGTCGGACTTCGTGCTGTTCTCCTCGCTGGCCTCCACCGTCGGCGCCCCCGGGCAGGCCAACTACGCCGCCGCCAACGCCTTCCTGGACGCGCTCGCCCGACACCGGCGGGTCCGCGGCCTGCCCGCGGCCTCGCTCGCCTGGGGCCTGTGGGCGCAGGCCAGCGGAATGACCGGCCACCTCGACCGCGACGACCTGGCCCGGCTGCGGCGCGGTGGCGTCCTGCCGATGGGAGAGGAGCTCGCGCTCGGCCTGCTCGACCTCGCCATGGACGGCAGCCACCCGGCCGTGGTCCCCGCCCTGTTCGACCTCGTGGCGCTGCGCCGGCAGGCCGAGACCGGACTGCTCCACCCCGTCCTGCAGGACCTGGTGCGCCGCCCGGCCGGGCGCGACGTCCCCGCCGGGGCCGCCCGGCCGGAGGCGCTCCAGCTGGCCGGCCGGGGCCCCGAGGAGCGTCGACGAGCCGTCCTGGAACTGGTCCTCGGCAACGCCGCCCTGGTCCTCGGCCACGACTCGCCCGACGGCGTCCGACCGGACCGGCCCTTCAAGGACCTCGGATTCGACTCCCTCACCGCCGTCGAGCTCCGCAACCGGCTCAACCGCGCAACCGGGCTGCGCCTGCCCGCGACCGTGATCTTCGCCCACCCCACCGCCGGGCAGCTCACCGAGTACGTGCTCGCCCAACTCGCCCCGGCCGGGCCCACGCTGCTCGCCGAGCTGGACCGTCTGGAGGCGCGGCTCACCGCCGAAGACCCCGACGACATGCCGCGGGAGGAACTGCTCGCCCGCCTGGAGGCGATGGCGCAGCGCCTGCGGCCCGCCGAGCCGGACACGGCGCCGGAGGCCGGCATCGATGCCGCCAGCACCGAGGAGATCTTCGCCCTGATCGACCGGGAACTCGGCCGATGAGCAGCGCGCCGGGGCCGCACACCGCCGCACATCGCCGTGGACCGCACCCAACCGGAGAGGCCGGGCCAGCCGTGACCGAGGAAGCCAAACTCGCCGACTACCTGAAGCGGGTCACCGCCGACCTGCTGAGGACCCGCCGCCGCCTGCAGGAGGTGGAGGCGGAGCGAACCGAACCGATCGCCGTCGTCGGCATGGCGTGCCGGTACCCGGGTGGTGTGCAGAGCCCCGAGGACCTGTGGGAGCTGGTGGCCTCCGGTACCGATGCCATCACCCGCTTTCCCGCCGACCGCGGCTGGGACCTCGACGCCGTCCACCACCCGGATCCCGAGCACCGCGGCACCAGCTACGTCGACCAGGGCGGATTCCTGCACGAAGCGGGCGAGTTCGACGCGGCGTTCTTCGGAATGAGCCCCCGTGAGGCCCAGGCCACCGACCCGCAGCAGCGGCTGCTGCTGGAGATCGCCTGGGAGGCCGTCGAACGGGCGGGCATCGACCCGGCGACGCTGCGGGGCACCGACACCGGCGTGTACGCGGGTGTCATCGCACAGGACTACGGGCCGGTGACCGTGCACGGTGTCCCGGCCGACATCGAGGGCTTCGCGATCGGCAACCAGACCAGCGTCGCGTCCGGCCGGGTCTCCTACACGCTCGGCCTGAACGGCCCCGCGATCACTCTGGACACCGCCTGCTCCTCCTCACTGGTGGCGATCCACCTGGCCGCCGGCGCCCTGCGCGACGGGACGTGCTCGCTGGCCCTGGCGGGCGGTGTGACCGTGCTGCCGAGCCCGCGCGGCTTCGTCGAGTTCAGCCGCCAGCGCGGCCTCGCCCCCGACGGGCGCTGCAAGCCGTTCGCCGCCGCCGCCGACGGCACCGCGTGGGCGGAGGGCGCCGGGGTCCTGCTGCTGGAGCGGCTGTCCGACGCGCGCCGGGCCGGCCGTCGCGTGCACGCCGTCATCACCGGTACCGCCGTCAACCAGGACGGCGCCAGCAACGGGCTGACCGCGCCCAGCGGCCCCGCACAGGAACGGGTGGTCCGCCGAGCGCTGGCCGAGGCGCGGCTGCTCGCGGCCGATGTCGACGCGGTCGAGGCGCACGGCACCGGAACCCCGCTCGGCGACCCGATCGAGGCGCAGGCGCTGCTCGCCACCTACGGGCAGGGCCGGCCCGCGGACCGGCCGTTGTGGCTGGGTTCGGTCAAGTCGAACCTCGGTCACACCCAGGCCGCCGCAGGGGTGTGCGGGGTGATCAAGACGATCGAGGCGATCCGCCACGGCCGGCTGCCGCGCACCCTGCACGTCGACGCGCCGTCGCCGCACGTCGACTGGTCCGCCGGCGCGGTCCGGCTGCTCACCGAGGACGTTCCCTGGCCCGCGGTGGACCGGCCGCGTCGTGCCGCGGTCTCGTCGTTCGGGATCAGCGGCACCAACGCCCACGTCATCGTCGAACAGTGCTCCGACACCGACACCGACACCGACACCGACTCGGACACCGACACCGACACCGGCGCCGACTCGGACACCGGTGCCGCGCACCCGCGCCGGGTCGGCGCGTCCGGCCCGCGCCCATGGGTGCTCACCGCCCGCACGCCGTCCGCGCTGGCGAGCGGCGCCCACCGGCTGCTGCACCACCTGCGCACCCGGACGGAGGCCGACGAGGCGATCGGCTGGGCCCTCGCGACCACCCGCACCCCGTTCGAGCACCGCGCCGTCGTGGTGGGCGGCGACCGTGAGGCGTACACCGAGGGTCTGCGGGCGTTGCACGAGGGCCGCACCTCGACCCGTCTGCTGACCGGCCGGGCCTCGGCCCCGCCGAGGGTCGCTTTCATGTTCTCCGGTCAAGGTGGCCAGCGGCCCGGCATGGGCGGCGAGCTGTACCGCGCCCACCCGGTTTTCGCCACCGCGTTCGACGCGGCGTGCGAGGCCCTCGACCCGCACCTGCCGCGGCCCCTGCGGGAGGTCGTCGGAGCCCGGGCGGGCACCCCCGAGGCCGCGCTGTTGGACCGCACCGAGTACGCGCAGCCGGCCCTGTTCGCCCTCCAGATCGCGCTGTTCCGTCTGATCGAGGCCTTCGGCGTCCGGCCGGACGCGTTGATCGGGCACTCGGTGGGCGAACTGGCCGTCGCCCACTGCGCCGGAATGCTGTCGCTCTCCGACGCGGCCGGGCTGGTCGCCGCCCGTGGCCGGCTGATGGGGGAACTCCCCGACGGCGGCGCGATGATCGCCGTGGAGGCCACCGAGGCCGAGCTCCTGGAGGCCGTCTCCGGTCTGGAGGACCGGCTCGGCGTCGCGGCCGTCAACGGTCCCCGGGCGGTGGTGCTGTCCGGCGCGGCCGCGGAGGCGCAGGAGGTCGCCGAGCGCCTCCGCCGCCAGGGCCGCAGAGTCCGCCGGCTCACCGTGAGCCACGCCTTCCACTCGCCGCTGATGGAGCCGATGCTCGACGGCCTCCGCAAGGCCGCCGCCGAACTCGACTTCGCCCCGCCGCACACCCACGTGGTCTGCGGTTCCACCGGGGACAGCGCCGACGGGCGACTGGCCACCCCCGACTACTGGGTGGAGCACGCGCGGGGCACGGTGCGTTTCCACGACGGGCTGCGGCGGCTGCAGGAAGCCGGGATCGAGGCGTACCTCGAACTCGGACCCGACAGCGTGCTCGCCGCCCTCGCCCAGCGTCCCCCGGCGGCCGCCGCCGGAGGATCCGAGCCCGCTCCGCCGCGGGTGGTCGTCCCGTCGCTGCGCCACGACCGTGCCGAGCCCGAATCGGTGCTGGCCGCTCTGGCCGCCCTGTACGTCGAAGGCGTCGAGGTGTCCTGGCGGACGGCCTTTCCGGTCCCGCCCACCGCTCCGGCACAGCTGCCGACCTACCCGTTCGAGCGGAAGCGCCACTGGTTGCGGCCGGCCGGCCCGGGTCACGGCGCGACCGAGCGGTGCCGGGCCGTCGACCACGCCGACGCCACCGGGCGGACCGGGCAGGACGGCGACCGCTCCGCGACCCCGGCCGAGCCCTCGAACACGCCGACCGGCACGCGCGGCCCCGACCCGGCCGGGGCCGAGGGCGGCTCCGGGTACCGGCCCGGGTGGCGTCGGATCCCGCCGCCGGGCGTACCGCTGCTCTCCGGCTGCTGGCTCGCCGTCCTGCCCGCGGACGCCGCCGCCGAGCCGTACCCGGCCGCCGTCCTCGCCGCCCTCCGGGACAGTGGCGCCGAGGTGATCCCGGTCCTCGTCGGTCCGGCCGACTCGGACCTGACCGGAGCGTTGCGCGCGGCCCTCGCCTCCGCACCGGCCGGCGTCCCACCGACGGGCGTGCTCTCGCTGCTCGCCCGCCACGACCGTTTCCCGCCGTCGGCCGCGGAGCCCGCGCCCGAGGCGGAGGCCACCGAACGCCTCGACACGGCCCTGCTGGAGGTCGGGCTGGACGCGCCGCTGTGGTGTCTCACCCGCGCCGCCGTCGAGCCCGACGGGCCGGAGCCCGCAGCAGCCGCCGGCCGGCTGTGGTCGCTCGCCGATGTCCGCAGGGCCGCGCCCGTCCCCTGGTTCGGGCTGGTGGACCTGCCCGAGCAGCCCACCGGGCGCGTCCTGTCCTGGCTGGTCGCACTGCTCGCCGATCCGTCCGGCCCCGAGCACGCCGTGATCCGGCCCGGCGGCGTGCAGGTTCGGCGCCTGGCCCGGACGGCCGGGCGATCCGCCGGGCCGGCGGCGCGCACGACCGGCACCGTCCTGGTCACCGCCGGCCCGGCCGCGCCGACCGCGGCAGCGATCCGGTGGGCGGCGGAGCACGGCGCCGCCCAGGTTCTGCTCCTCGCCCGGGACGGGCAGGCCGCGCGGTTCTCCGCGTCGCCCGGCTGCGGGCTCGTGGTCCGTGACCGCGTCCCGACCGACCGGGCCGCGCTGGCCGCCGTCCTCGCCGACCTTCCGGAAGATCGGCCGCTGAGCGCGGTCCTGCACCTGGCGGCCCTCGCCGATCACGGGGCGGACGAACAGTCCTCCGCCGCGGCGCTGGCGCTCCATGAGGTGACGGCCGGGCTGCCGCTCACCCACTTCGCCCTGTTCGCTCCGCTCACCCCGCTGCTCGGCGGGGGCCCGGCCGGGTCGACGACGACGCTGCGGGCCGTCCACGACGCGGTGGCCCGTGAGCGCCGGGCCGCCGGGCTGCCCGGCCGCAGCGTGACCTGGGCCGAACCCGCGGACCCCGCGGACGCGATGCGACACGCCATGCTCGGCGAGGAGGCCGCCCTGCTGGTCGCCGACCTCCCGTTGACCGACCTGCTCACCGCGTTCGCCGGGAGTCCCGTTCCGCCGTCGCTGCGCGAACTGCTCGGCCGGGCCCGGCCCGTCGACGACCCCGCGGCGTCCGACGCGTCCGGGACCCGCCTGACCGCGCACCTGGCGGACCTGCCCGCGGAACAGCGCCAGGACGCGCTGCTGTCGCTGGTGCGCAGGAGCACGGCGTTCGTTCTCGGGCACGCCGCCCACGACGCCGTGCCCGGGGACATCTCCTTCGCCGACCTGGGCCTCACGTCCTTCACCGCGTTCGAACTGCGCACCCGCCTGGTGGACGCCACCGGCGTCGACCTGCCGCTGACGGAGATCTTCGAGAACCCCACCCCGTCCGCACTCGCCCGCTACCTGCACACCGTGCTCCCCGTCACCGCACCCTGAGGAAGGAAGTCCCGTCATGGACGCCGATGCCCGCCCCGATGCGGACGTGCTGGTGGTGGGGGGCGGCCCGGTCGGCCTGTTCCTCGCCGGCGAACTCGGCCTGGCCGGCGCGTCCGTCCTCGTGGTCGAGAAACTCGACCGGAACGGACGCCCGGACAGCCCCGCGCTGCGCGGAGTCACCACCCGCACGATGCGCACCCTGGCACTGCGCGGACTGGACAGGCCGATCGTCGAGGCGGCCGAGCAGACGCTGCGCACGCTGATCGGCACCGCCGCCACCCTTGCTCCCGCCCGTGCCCGGCGGTCCGAGGCACCCGGCCAGGTCGCCTCGACCAAGCTCGGCAACGGCGGTGCCACCAAGGGGCACATCGCCATGGTGCCGCTGACGGATCCGGCCGGAGAGCACTCCGACGTGTCGCTGCTCCCGGTGCCCTACGCCGCTCTGCGCGAGGTGTTCGCCGAACGCGCCCGGCAGCACGGGGTCCGGTTGACGCACGGTCGCGGCGTCGTCGCCCTGGAGTCCGAACCGGGCGGGGTGGCCGCCCGACTCGACGACGGCCGGACCGTCCGGGCCCGCTACCTGGTCGGTGCCGACGGTGGACGCAGTACCGTCCGCCGACTCGCCGGATTCGACTTCCCCGGCACCGAACCCACACTGTTCGCGGTCGGCGGTGAGGACGTCACCCTGGCCGGCCCGGAGAGGCTCCCCCGCGGATTCACCCGCACTCCCGTCGGCGCGCTCATGGTCGACGTCGTTCCCGGCCAGGTCGTCGCCCTCGAATTCGACCGCCCGCCCGCGGACCGTCACGCCCCCGCCACCGCGCGGGAACTCCAGGCGGCGCTGCGCCGGGTCAGCGGCGTCGAGGTGACCGTCGCGCGGGTGCGCTCGCCGTTCCGCTACAACGACAACGCCCGGCAGGCCGTGACCTACCGCCGTGACCGGATCCTGCTCGCCGGCGACGCCGCCCACGTCCACTCGCCGTTCGGCGGACAGGGCGTCAACCTCGGTGTCCAGGACGCCGCCAACCTCGGCTGGAAGCTCGCCCGTGTGGTCCGCGGAACCGCACCGTCCCGCCTCCTCGACACCTACACCGCGGAACGGCACGCCCCTGCCGCCCGGGTCCTGCGCAACTCCCGTGCCCAGGCCGCACTGCTGCGCCACGGCCCGCAGATCGACGCGGTGCGCGAGCTGATCGCCGACCTGGCCGAAGTGCCCCAGGCGAAACGGATGCTGATCGAGATGCTGCACGCACTGGATGTCACCTACGACCACGGCCGCCCCGCGGGCCACCCCCTGGTCGGTCGCTTCGCTCCCGATCTGCTGGCGCCCGACGGTCCTGCCGTCTTCGAGGACGGGCGCGCCGTCCTGCTCGACGCGACGCCCGCCGCCGAACACCGGCCGGCCGTCGCCGGCCGCCCGGACGTCCGCTGGGCCCGGACGGGGTTCCCCGACCACCCGGCTCTCGCCGCCGTCCTGGTCCGCCCCGACGGTTACGTGGCCTGGGCCGGCGACGGGACGGATGCCGGGCCCCGGCTGGCGGAGGCACTGGACGACTGGTTCGGCCGCCCGTCGGCCACGTCCTGACATGCGGTGGTACCTGCCGGCCCGCGCCGCGGTGATCACCCTGTTGCGCTGTGTGGGCCGCGTTCTGATCACCTACGGCAACTGCTGGTTCCCGCCCCCGGCCCCGCCGGATCCGCCTGCCCGGGGCCCCGGCGCGGGTCACCCCGAGCGGACCTGCCCCGAACTGCCTCCCACCGCGGTCGAGCTGATGCTCTGGCGTCAGCTCGACCGCGGTGGAACGCGCCGTCGTCGGCCCTGAGGGCGCACCCGCACCCGCCGTGCAGCCGGCGGCGAAGGTCCGCCCGCGAAAGGTCCCGCCCGCGAAGGTCCGGGAGGAGGAGCTCGCCCGGTGAGCCCGGGGGCTCCTCGGCGGCGGGTTGGTGGCGCGGGGGAGCCGGTGCATAGGGTGGGGCCGATGTGTCGCCGTACCCGTGGGAGAATCCGATGAATCCGACCCCTGTTGCCGACGGCCTTCTCCCGGTCGGGGTGATCGGGCTCGGTGACATCGCGCAGAAGGCGTATCTGCCGGTGCTCACCGCGCTGCCCGGGCTGGACGTCCGGCTGATGACCCGGGACGCGGCGAAGCTGGACAGGATCGGTGAGGCCCACCGGATCGCCCCCGAGCACCGCTTCACCGACCTCGGCGCCCTGATCGGCAGCGGGATCCGGGCGGCGTTCGTGCATGCCGCGACCAGTCAGCACGTGCCGATCGTCGAGCAGCTGCTCACCGCCGGGGTGGACGTCTACGTCGACAAGCCGCTCGACCAGACCCTGGACGGCGCCCGCCGGCTGGTCGACCTCGCCGACCGCACCGGCCGCTCGCTGATGGTCGGCTTCAACCGCCGCCACGCGCCCGGCTACGTCCAGGCCAAGGAGCGCCCGCGCGATCTGATCGTGCTGCAGAAGAACCGTGAGGGCCTGGCCGAGGCGGCACGCCCGCTGGTGTTCGACGACTTCATCCACGTGGTGGACACCCTGCGCTTCCTGGCCCCCGGCGAGATCGAGCACGTGGACGTCCGCTCGCGGGTCCGCGACGGCCTGGTCGAGCACGTCGTCCTCACCCTGGCCGGCGACGGTTTCACCGCCCTGGGCATCATGAACCGGGTCTCCGGCTCCACCGAGGAGGTGCTGGAGGTCTCCGGCGGTGACTCCAAGCGCGAGGTGCGCAACCTGGCCGAGGTGATCGACCACCGCGGCCAGCCGACCGTCCGCCGCCGCGGCGACTGGGTGCCGGTGGCCCGTCAGCGCGGCATCGAGCAGTGCGTGCTCGCCTTCCTGGCGGCCGTCCGCGCCGGACACACCCTGGACGCCCATGACGCGCTGCGCACCCACGAGCTGTGCGAGCTGGTCGTGGAGCGGATCGGGGCTTCCTGGGAGTCGGCTGGGAGCGGGCTGTGAGGATTCTGGGCTGACCCGGCGTCACGTCATCTCCGGGGAGCCGACAGTTCACCGGCAGGGTCTTGTCGGGGCATTTTCTACGCGCGTATCTTGAGGGGCGCCGCGGGGGGCGGGTGCCCGTCCCCCGCTTCTTCTCTACGCGAGTAGCGCGCGCTCGAAGCGCGCCTCCGCCCGGACCGCCGTGCCACGCCAGTGCCGCACGACGGAGCTAGGAGTCCAGCCCCGGTGACCACCGCCCCCGCACCCCGCCCCCGCAGAGCCCTGCTGCGTGCCGCCCTGATCCCGGCCTCGCTGGCCGCCTCGCTGGTGCTCGTCCCGTTGCCGGTGGCCAACGCCGCCGCGCCCGCGACCCCCGCCTCGACCGAGGTCGGCCCGCTGCGGATCCACGACATCCAGGGCGGCACCCGGATATCCCCGCAGACCGGCAAGCCCGTCACCGGCGTGCCCGGCATCGTCACCGGCGTGCGCGCGTACGGCAGTTCCAAGGGCTTCTGGCTCCAGGACCCGAACCCGGACGCCGACCCGGCCACCAGCGAGGGCGTCTTCGTCTTCACCGGCGGCAACCCGACCGTGAAGGTCGGCGACTCGGTGCTGGTCAGCGGCAAGGTCACCGAGTACTACCCGAACTTCGGCGGCGGCTCGCAGTCCCTCACCGAGATCTCCGCCCCGGGCGTCACCGTCCTGTCGGCCGGCAACCCGCTGCCCGCCCCGGTGGTCGTCGACACCCGCAACATCCCCGGCACCTACGCCCCGCCGGCCGGTGCGGACGGTTCCGTCGACGGCGTGGCGCTCAACCCGGCGAAGTACACCCTGGACTTCTACGAGTCCCTGGAGGGCATGCTCGTCCAGGTCAAGGACGTCCGGGTGATCCAGGCGACCGACAAGTACAACGAGCTGTGGGTCGCCGCCGACCGCCAGGACCAGCGCAGCAAGCGCGGCGGCGTCCTGTACGAGTCCTACCGCGAGCCCAACGTCGGCCGCCTGATGATCCAGCAGCAGGCCGCGGTCACCCAGCAGCCCTTCCCGGTCGCCAACGTCGGCGACGAGCTGACCGGCACCACCACCGGCCCGCTGGACTACAACAACTTCGGCGGCTACACCCTGGTCGCCGGCACCATGGGCACGCTGAAGGACAACCACCTCCAGCGCGAGGTCACCGCCCAGGCGACCGACCGCGAGCTCACCCTCGCCACCTACAACGTGGAGAACCTGGCCCCGGGCAACCCGGACGCCAAGTTCGCCGAGCTGGCCCAGGGCGTCGTCACCAACCTGCGCTCGCCCGACATCGTCGCCCTGGAGGAGATCCAGGACAACAACGGCGCCAAGAACGACGGCACGGTGGACGCGAGCCAGACCGTGGCCAAGTTCATCGCCGCGATCAAGGCGGCCGGCGGCCCGGCCTACGACTGGCGCTCGGTCGACCCGCAGGACGGCAAGGACGGCGGCGAGCCCGGCGGCAACATCCGCCAGGTGTTCCTGTTCAACCCGCAGCGGGTGTCCTTCACCGACATCCCCGGCGGCGCCGCCACCTCCGCCGTCGGCGTGACCGGCACCGGCGCGAGCACCGCGCTGACCGCCTCGCCCGGCCGGATCGAGCCGAACGACGAGGCCTGGACCAACAGCCGCAAGCCGCTGGTCGGCCAGTTCTCCTTCCGCGGCAAGAAGGTCTTCGTCATCGCCAACCACTTCAACAGCAAGGGCGGCGACCAGGGCATCGACAGCCGCTTCCAGCAGCCGGTCCGCAGCTCCGAGGTGCAGCGGATCAAGCAGGCCACCGTGGAACAGGCCTTCGTCGCCCAGCTGCTGGCCGCCGACAAGGAGGCCAAGGTCGTCTCCCTCGGCGACTTCAACGACTACCAGTTCTCGCCCGCGCTCGGCGCGCTCACCAAGGACGGCGTGCTGCGCGACCTGGTGAACGAGCTGCCGGAGACCGAGCAGTACTCGTACGTCTACCAGGGCAACTCGCAGGTGCTGGACCACATCCTGGTCAGCCCCGAGGTCGGCTACGCCAAGTACGACGTGGTGCACATCAACGCCGAGTTCGCCCAGCAGGCCAGCGACCACGACCCGCAGGTGGTCCGCATCAAGCCGTAGGGCCGCATCAAGCCGTGGGGCGACACGGAGCCGTAGGGCCGCATGGAGCCGTGGGACCTCGGCAATCCGGGGGACCCCGGCGCGGTTATCCTGCCTCCGCCGCCGGTGATCACCGGCGGCGGAGGCGGCGTCGTGCGACGGGGAGACCATGGACGACCGGATCGAGCGGATCGGGCGCGCGGACTGGCAGCGCCTGCGGAAGGTGCGGCTGGCCCAACTCCTCGACACGCCCCTGGCCTTCGGCGAGACCCACGAGGACGCGAGCCGCCACGGTGAGGGCGAGTGGATGGCCCGGTGCGGCTGGGTCAACGAGCCCGACCGCCTCGGCCTGGTCGCGGTGGACGCCGCGGGGGAGTGGGTCGCCACCATGTTGTCCGTCCCGAACCGGAGCCAACCGGGCGCGCTCGACCTGATCGGCGTCTGGGTGGCCCCGGCGCACCGCGGCCGGGGCCGCGGCGTCGCCGACGCCCTGCTGGACGCGGTGCTCGCCTGGGCGCGGGTCCGGGGCGCCGGGCGGATGCTGCTCGGGGTGCACGAGGCGAACCCCCGCGCCGCCGCCTTCTACCTGCGGCGCGGGTTCGCCTACACGGGACAGGAGACGCCGTACGTGCTGGACGCCTCGGCGCGGATCCTGGAGATGGCCCTCCCGCTCGACCGGGCGGGAGCGGACCGGCCCGGGTAGGGCGCGGCCCGGGTACGGCTCAGCCCAGGTACTGGGCCAGCGCCTCGCCGGTCGGCGTGGAGCGGGCGGCGACCAGGTCGGCCGGGGTGCCCTCGAAGACCACCCGTCCGCCGTCGTGGCCGGCCCCCGGACCGAGGTCGATGATCCAGTCGGCGTGCGCCATCACCGCCGGGTGGTGCTCGATCACGATCACCGACTTGCCGGACTCGACCAGCCGGTCCAGCAGCCCGAGCAACTGCTCGACGTCGGCCAGGTGCAGCCCGGTGGTCGGCTCGTCCAGCACGTAGACGCCGCCCTTGTCCGCCATGTGGGTGGCCAGCTTGAGCCGCTGCCGCTCGCCGCCGGACAGCGTGGTGAGCGGCTGGCCCAGGCTGACGTAGCCGAGCCCGACGTCGGCGAGCCGCTCCAGGACGCGGTGCGCGGCCGGGAGCTTCGCCTCGCCCGAGCCGAAGAACTCCTCCGCCTCCGTCACCGACATCGCCAGCACCTCGGCGATGTCCCGCCCGCCCAGGCGGTACTCCAGCACCGCCGGCTGGTACCGCTTGCCCTCGCAGTCCTCGCAGGTGGTGGCCACCCCGGCCATCATCGCCAGGTCGGTGAAGACCACCCCGGCGCCGTTGCAGGTCGGGCAGGCGCCCTCGGAGTTGGCGCTGAACAGGGCCGGCTTCACACCGTTGGCCTTGGCGAAGGCCTTGCGGACCGGTTCGAGCAGACCGGTGTAGGTGGCCGGGTTGCTGCGCCGGGAGCCCTTGATCGCCCCCTGGCCGACGGAGACCACGCCCTCCTCGCGCGGGATCGAGCCGTGGATCAGCGAGCTCTTGCCGGAGCCCGCCACCCCGGTCACCACCGTGAGCACCCCGAGCGGGACGTCCACGTCCACGTCCCGCAGGTTGTGGGTGCCCGCGCCGCGGATCTCCAGCTTCCCGGTGGGCTTGCGGACGTCCTCCCGCAGCGCCGTCCGGTCGGACAGGTGACGGCCGGTCACCGTGCCACTGGTGCGCAGCCCCGGCACGTCGCCCTCGTAGCAGACCGTGCCGCCGGCCGTGCCCGCCCCGGGGCCGAGGTCGACCACGTGGTCGGCGATCGCGATGGTCTGCGGCTTGTGCTCCACCACCAGCACCGTGTTGCCCTTGTCCCGCAGGCGCAGCAGCAGCTGGTTCATCCGGTCGATGTCGTGCGGGTGCAGGCCGGTGGTGGGCTCGTCGAAGACGTAGGTGGTGTCGGTGAGCGAGGAACCGAGGTGGCGGACCATCTTGACCCGCTGGGCCTCGCCGCCGGAGAGGGTGCCGGAGGGGCGGTCGAGCGAGAGGTAGCCGAGGCCGATCTCCACGAAGGAGTCCAGGGCCTGCCGGAGCGTGCCGAGCAGCGGCGCCACCGAGGGCTCGTCGAGGTCGCGGACCCAGGCGGCGAGGTCGCTGATCTGCATCGCGCAGGCGTCGGCGATGCTGATCCCGGCGATCCGGGAGGAGCGGGCGGCCGCGCTGAGCCGGGTGCCCTCGCAGTCCGGGCAGGCGGTGAAGGTGACGGCCCGCTCCACGAAGGCCCGGATGTGCGGCTGCAGCGCGTCCTTGTCCTTGGACAGCATCGACTTCTGGATCTTGGGGATCAGGCCCTCGTAGGTGAGGTTGACGCCGTTGACCTTGACCTTGGTCGGCTCCCGGTACAGGAAGTCCCGCATCTCCTGCTCGGTGAACTCGCGGATCGGCTTGTCCGGGTCGAGGAAGCCCGAGTTGGCGTAGACGCCGACCGTCCACCAGCTGTCGGTCTTCCAGCCGGGGATGGTGAACGCGCCCCCGGAGATCGACTTGCCGTCGTCGTACAGCTGGGTGAGGTCGATGTCCGAGACGGTGCCGCGGCCCTCGCAGCGCGGGCACATGCCGCCGGTGATGCTGAAACTGCGCTGCTCCTTGACGGTCTTGCCGGCGCGCTCGACGGTGACGGCGCCGGCGCCGCTGATCGAGGGCACGTTGAAGGAGAAGGCCTTGGGGGAGCCGATGTGCGGGGTGCCGAGGCGGCTGAAGAGGATGCGCAGCATCGCGTTGGCGTCGGTGGCGGTGCCGACGGTGGAGCGCGGGTCGGCGCCCATCCGCTGCTGGTCGACGATGATCGCGGTGGTCAGGCCTTCGAGGACGTCCACCTCGGGGCGGGCCAGGGTGGGCATGAAGCCCTGGACGAAGGCGCTGTACGTCTCGTTGATCAGCCGCTGGGACTCGGCGGCGACGGTGTCGAAGACCAGCGAGCTCTTGCCGGAGCCGGACACCCCGGTGAACACCGTCAGACGGCGCTTGGGGATGTCGACGCTGACGTCCTTGAGGTTGTTCTCCCGTGCGCCGTGCACGCGGATCAGGTCATGGCTGTCGGCGAGGTGCGGCTGCGCATCCGTCCGCTTGGGCATCGTTCTCTTCGCTCCCTGGCTCTCGGCGGTCTGTGGAGGGGCCTGCTGGGCGGGCCCGCCCCGCGGCCGCCGTCGGTGTGCTCGAACCGTTCGATCCAACCATCGATCCGGCCGGGATCGAACGGGTTTCGGGTGCGGTCGACGAGGGGCGGGGCGGGCCCGGTGCCCGTGGGCCCGGCTCAGCCCAGTTCGTTGAAGCGGACCATGTTGCCCGCCGGGTCGCGGAACGCGCAGTCGCGGACGCCGTACGGCTGCTTGGTCGGCTCCTGGACCAGCTCGGCGCCGCCCGACTTCAGCCGGTCGTAGACGCCGTCCAGGTCGCGGGTGCCCAGGACGACCCGGGCGTAGGTGCCCTTGGCCATCATCTCGGTGATGGTCCGCTGCTCCTCCTCGGTGCGGCCCGGGTCGGCGGACGCCGGCTCCAGCACCAGGGAGACGTCGGGCTGGCCGGCGGGGCCGACGGTGATCCAGCGCATCGGGCCGCCGCCGACGTCGCTGCGCACCTCGAAGCCCAGCAGATCGCGGTAGAAGGCGAGGGAGGCCTCGGGGTCGGTGTGGGGGAGGAAGGTCCAGTGAATGGTGATGTCGCTCATGACCGCAACGCTAGGCGCGCACCCCGGCCGGGCGCTTCTCGAATCCTGATCGGTCCGGGCGGCTGCGAATCTCGTCGGGTAGAGCGGCCGTGCCGGCCGCGGTCCCCGGGGGAGGGGCTGCGGCCGGCACGGCCGGAACGGGTCCTGAACGGGTCCTGAACGGGTCCTGCCCAGGTCCTAGCAGTCGGGGATGGTGGTGCCGTTGTTGTCCTTGGCCACGTCGTTGCCCCATCGGGACAGGTAGTAGGCGGACACCCACTGGCCGGCGGGGCCGCCGTCCGAGTCGGTCTTCAGCCACCAGTGGTTGTAGCCGGCGCCGCTGGAGACCTCACGGCCCCAGGCCTTGCAGTAGACGTAGTTGGTCCCCTGGTACAGCGTCCCGGTGGCGTTGGTGGAGGTCGGCGAGGCGTAGACGTTCGCGGTGGCGTTGGTGTCCACCCAGTACTTGCCGGTGGCGGGCGGGGTGCCGCCACCCGGGCAGTCGGGGACGGTGGTGCCGTTGTTGTCCTTGGCCACGTCGTTGCCCCACCGGGACAGGTAGAACGCGGACACCCACTGGCCGCCGGGGCCGCTGTCCGGGTCGGTCTTCAGCCACCAGTGGTTGTAGCCGGCGCCGCTGGAGACCTCGCGGCCCCACGCCTTGCAGTAGACGTAGTTCGTGCCCCGGTACAGCGTTCCCGTGCTCGTGGTGGAGGTCGGGGAACCGAACACCGGCGCGTTGGCGTTGGTGTCCACCCAGTACTGGCCGCTGTTCGACGGAGGCGGGGTGGTGGGCGGCGTCGTCGGCGAGGTGCTGCCGGGGCCGTACAGCCGGATCGCGCCGTAGTAGTCGCCGTGCGAGGAGAGCGCCGCCACCTGGACGTAGCCGCCGGAGTAGGGGGCCTCGACGATCCAGCCCTGCCCGAGGTACATCGCGACGTGGTGGATGGTGGAGGCGGTGTTGCCGAAGTACACCAGGTCGCCGGGGAGCAGCGGTGCGGTCCCGTCCGCCCGGTAGTAGCGGGCGACCGCCCGGGAGGTCGGCCACTGGGTCCGGGTGGTGCCGTTGATGACGTCCGTGCCGACCGCCAGGTCGTAGGCGTAGCGGACCATGCCGGAGCAGTCCAGGCCGCGGACGTTGCAGTCGTTGGGGGCGCCGTTGGCGGGGTCGCAGAGGCCGTACGTCGGACCGGGCTGCGAGCCGTGGCCGCCGCCCCACGAGTACGGGGTGCCTATCAGCCCGCAGGCGGAACGGACGGCGGCGGTCGCCTGCGGCGCCGCGCCGGTGGAGAGCACCCCGCAGGCGGGTGCCGCCTGAGCGGCTCCGGCCCCGGCGAAGAACACGCCGACCGACACCAGCACCGACAGCAGAGCCGCCCACCGCAGCGGGGCGACCAGCCACCGCGACAGAAGGTTTACGCGCGTAGTCATGGTCGCGAATCTTTCCGGAGGCGCTGACTCCGGGTCAATGGTTCGGCGGCACACGGATCCTGGGGTTCCGGTAGTTGCCGGTTCGCTGGTCACGGGCGCGGAAACCGGCAACTGCGCGGCAGGCGGCGAGGGTGTTGCCGGGGTGATCCGCCGCGCCCGGAGAAGTCGCGGGGGAAATACGACAGAGGATGTCGGGTTCTGCGGAGACAGTGGGGTCACCGGCCGGCGCCGTGACGGCGCCGGCCGGGACGACACACGAAGACCCACGGAAAGACGCACGGAAGAAGGACCCCCATGCGCGAAACACCCGACGAGCTGCGCCGGCTCCAGGCCCTCCTCGACACCTCGCTCTCCCGCTCCACGGCGCACCTGCGGTCGATCATCAGCAGCGAGCGCACCCTCACCGCCGGGCAGCTCACCGGCGTGCTCACCGGCATGTGCACGCTCGCGCTGTCCACCGTGACGGCGAAGGGCGAGCCCCGGATCAGCGGCGTGGACGGGCACTTCCTGCACGGCACGTGGCACTTCGGCACCGCCCGGGGCGCCGCCAAGGCGCGGCACCTCGCCGCCCGGCCCGCCGCCAGCGCCGCCCACCTGCGCGGGGAGGACCTGGGCGTGTTCACCCACGGCACCGTGGAGGTCCTCAACCCCCACGACGGCGAGCCGGCCGCCGACTGGCCGGACCTGCTCGCGTACTTCCAGGACTTCTACGGCGCCGACGCCTTCGACTGGGACAACGACGTGGTCTACTACCGGCTGCACCCGCAGTGGATGGCCGCGTTCGCCCCCGACCCCGCCAGGCTCGGCGAGGCCGGCGAGAGGGCGGAGGAGGCGTGACCCCGTCCGCACCGGACCCGTCCGCACCGGACCCGCGCCCGGCGAGAATGGTGCCGGCGCCGCCGTGGGACCACCGGGCGCCCGACGACGGACGAGCGGAAGGGGCGACGTGCGGGCGAGCCGGGCCATCGCGCTGCTGCTGCTCCTCCAGTCCCGGCGGGAGATGACCGCCGCGGAACTCGCGGTCGAGCTGGAGGTCTCCGAGCGCACCGTGCAGCGGGACGTCGCCGCCCTGGTCGAGGCCGGGGTGCCGGTGTACGCCGAACGCGGCCGGGGCGGCGGCTACCGACTGATCGACGGCTACCGCACCCGCCTCACCGGCCTCGAACGCGCGGAGGCGGAAGTCCTGCACCTGGCCGGCCTCCCGGGCCCGCTGCGCGACATGGGCCTGGCCGGGCGGGCCCTGGCCGCCCGGCTGAAGGTCGCCGCCGCGCTCGGCGACGCCCCCGCGGCCGCCGTCCAGCGGTTCCACCTCGACGCACCGGCCTGGTTCCGCGAGGCCGGGACGCCCGCGCTGCTCGCCGAGGTGTCGCGCGCGGTGTGGGAGGACCGTGTGCTCCACGCCCGCTACGCGGCGCGCGGCGGCACCCGGGACCGGCGGCTGGAGCCGTACGGCCTGGTCCTGAAGGCCGGGCAGTGGTACGCCGTGGCACGCGGGCCCTCCGGCCGGTTCGGCTCGTACCGCGTGGACCGCTTCGAGACCGCCGAGGCCGGCGAGGAGCGGTTCGAACGCGACCCGGAGTTCGACCTCGCCGAGCACTGGGCCGCGGCGGCACGGGAGTTCACCCGCGCCATGCTGCGCGAGCGGGCGCTGGTGCGCCTGAGCCCGCTCGCCGTGGAGAACCTCGCCGTCCTGTTGGAACCGACCGCCGCCGCCGACGCCCTCGCCACCGCGGGCCCGCCGGACGCCGACGGCTGGGTCACCGTGACCCTGCCGGTCGAGACCTGGGAGATCGGTTACTTCGAACTCCTCCGCCTCGGCCCGGAGGCCGAGGTCCTCCAGCCGCCCGAACTCCGCGCCCGCCTCGCCGAGGCCACCCGCCGCGCCGCCGCCCGCTACGCCTGACCGGCCGCCCCCGGGGAAGCGCCCGGCCGGTCACGGCCGGCGACGGCGGAGGGCGGCGAGCAGCGCAGGTGCAAGGAAACAAGCAAGCATGATTGCTTTTTTCTGTCGACGGTGCCACGCTGCTGCCCGGTGGCGCCCGACCAAGGGCGCGCCCAACTCACCGGCAGGGGAGGCGCCTTGGTGCGCGACGGCACGGTACTGCGGATCGGCAACGCCTCGGGGTTCTACGGGGACCGCTTCGCGGCGATGCGGGAGATGCTCACCGGCGGGCCGCTGGACGTGCTCACCGGGGACTACCTGGCCGAGCTGACGATGCTGATCCTCGCCCGGGACCGGCTGAAGGACCCGTCGCTCGGCTACGCCCGGACCTTCCTGCGCCAGATGGAGGAGTGCCTCGGCCTGGCCCGCGAACGCGGCGTGAAGATCGTGGTCAACGCGGGCGGCCTCAACCCGGCCCGGCTCGCCGAGGAGCTGCGGGCGCTGGCGGGGCGGCTCGGGGTCGAGACGGCCGTCGGCCATGTCGAGGGCGACGACTTGCTTCCGCGCCGGGCCGAACTCGGCCTGCCGGGCGGCCTGTTGGCCGCCAACGCCTACCTCGGTGGGTTCGGCATCGCCGCCTGCCTGGCCGCCGGCGCCGACGTGGTGGTGACCGGCCGGGTGACGGACGCGGCACTGGTCGTCGGCCCCGGGATCGCCCACTTCGGCTGGACCCCGGAGGACCTGGACGCCCTGGCCGGCGCCGTGGTGGCCGGGCACGTCCTGGAGTGCGGCGCCCAGGCGACCGGCGGCAACTACGCCTTCTTCCGGGAGCACGACGTCACCCGGCCCGGCTTCCCGCTCGCCGAACTGCGCGCCGACGGCTCCAGTGTGATCACCAAGCATCCGGGCACCGGCGGCGCCGTCACCACCGGCACCGTCACCGCCCAACTCCTGTACGAGACCGGCGGACCGCACTACCTCGGCCCGGACGTCACGGCCCGGCTGGACAGCGTGCGGCTCACCGGGGAGGGCCCGGACCGGGTCCGGATCGACGGCGTGCGCGGCGAGGCCCCGCCGCCCACCCTGAAGGCGGGCCTCAACCGGCTCGGCGGCCACCTCAACGAGGTGGTGTTCGTCCTCACCGGCCTGGACATCGAGGCCAAGGCCGACCTGGCGCGGCGGCAGTTCGCCGACGCCCTGCCGCCCGGCGCCCGGCCCGCCGAGCTGCGCTGGACCCTGGCCCGCACCGACCACCCGGACGCCCCGACCGAGGAGGGCGCCTCCGCCCTGCTGCGGCTGGCCGCCCGCGACCCGGACCCGGCCAAGGTCGGACGCGAACTCGGCAAGGCGGCCGTCGAGTTGGGTCTCGCCGGGTACCCGGGCTTCCACCTCACCGCCCCGCCCGGACCGGGCGCGCCGTACGGCGTGTTCAGTGCCGCGCACATCGACGCGAAGGCCGTCGAGCACACCGCCGTGCTGCCGGACGGCCGCCGGATCGCCGTACCGCCGGCGCCCGTCACCACCGGGGCCCAACAGCCCCACCAGGCCCGCCCGGTGGAGGCCGAGCTGCCCGAACCGCTGCCGGCCGGCCCCACCCGGCGGGCCCCGCTCGGCCTGGTGGCCGGCGCCCGCAGCGGCGACAAGGGCGGGGACGCCAACCTCGGCGTCTGGGCCCGCTCCGCGGACGGCTGGCGCTGGCTGGCGCACGCCCTGACCGTCGAGCGGCTGCGCGAACTCCTGCCGGAAACCGAGGAGTTGGAAGTCACCCGGCACGTTCTGCCGAACCTGCGCGCGGTCAACTTCACCCTCACCGGTCTGCTCGGCGAGGGCGTCGCCGCCCGGCACCGCTTCGACCCGCAGGCCAAGGCCCTCGGGGAGTGGCTGCGCTCGCGCCACCTCGACATCCCGACCCTGCTCCTGGACAGCCCGGAGGCCCCGCTGTGACCGTCCTGACCACCCGTGTCGACCCGGCCGGGCCCGATCACGCCGAGCACCGCGCCGCGATGGTCGCCAAGCTCGCCGAACTCGACGCCGAGCACGCCAAGGCGCTGGCGGGCGGCGGCCCCAGGTACGTGGAGCGCCACCGCAAGCGCGGCAAGCTGCCGGTCCGCGAGCGGATCGAGCTGCTGGTCGACCCGGACTCCCCGTTCCTGGAGCTGTCCCCGCTGGCCGCGTGGGGCAGCGACTACCCGGTGGGCGCGGCCCTGGTCACCGGGATCGGCACGATCGAGGGCGTGGAGTGCGTGATCACCGCCAACGACCCGACGGTGCGCGGTGGCGCCAGCAACCCCTGGACCCTGCGCAAGGCCCTGCGGGCCAACGAGATCGCGCTGAACAACCGCCTCCCGCTGGTCAACCTGGTCGAGTCGGGCGGCGCCGACCTGCCCAGCCAGAAGGAGATCTTCATCCCCGGCGGCGCCCTGTTCCGCGACCTCACCCGGCTGTCCGCCGCCGGAATCCCCACCGTGGCGGTGGTGTTCGGCAACTCGACGGCCGGCGGCGCCTACGTGCCGGGCATGTCCGACCACACCGTGCTGGTCAAGGAGCGCGCCAAGGTGTTCCTCGGCGGCCCGCCGCTGGTGAGGATGGCCACCGGCGAGGAGGCCGACGACGAGTCGCTGGGCGGCGCCGAGATGCACGCCCGCGTCTCCGGCCTGGCCGACCACTTCGCGGTGGACGAGGCGGACGCGCTGCGGATCGCCCGCCGGATCGTCGCCCGGCTCGACCACCGCAAGCCCGGCCCCGGCCCGGACCGGCTCGCCGAACCGCCCGCGTACGACGAGGAGGAGCTGCTCGGGATCGTCCCCGGCGACCTCAAGGTGCCCTTCGACCCGCGCGAGGTGATCGCCCGGATCGTCGACGGCTCCGACTTCGACGAGTTCAAGCCGCTCTACGGCACCAGCCTGGCCACCGGCTGGGCCCTCCTCCACGGCTACCCGGTCGGCGTCCTGGCCAACGCCCAGGGCGTGCTGTTCAGCCAGGAGTCCCAGAAGGCCGCCCAGTTCATCCAGCTGGCCAACCAGCGGGACACCCCGCTGCTCTTCCTGCACAACACCACCGGCTACATGGTCGGCAGGGACTACGAGCAGGGCGGCATCATCAAGCACGGCGCGATGATGATCAACGCGGTCGCCAACTCGAAGGTCCCGCACCTGTCGGTCCTGATGGGCGCCTCGTACGGGGCCGGCCACTACGGCATGTGCGGGCGGGCCTTCGAGCCGCGGTTCCTGTTCGCCTGGCCGAGCGCCAAGTCCGCGGTGATGGGCCCGCAGCAGCTCGCCGGAGTGCTGTCGATCGTCGCCCGGCAGTCCGCCGCGGCGAAGGGACAGCCCTACGACGAGGACGCGGACGCGGCGATCCGGGCGATGGTCGAGCAGCAGATCGAGGCCGAGTCGCTGCCGGTGTTCCTCTCCGGCCGGCTCTACGACGACGGCGTGATCGACCCGCGCGACACCCGGACGGTGCTCGGCCTGTGCCTGTCCGCGATCCACAACGCGCCGGTCGAGGGCGCGCGCGGCTACGGCGTCTTCCGACTGTAAAGGACCCCCGAGACGATGATCACCAATCTGCTGGTCGCCAACCGGGGTGAGATCGCCCGCCGGGTCTTCCGCACCTGCCGGGAGCTCGGCATCGCGACCACCGCCGTCCACTCCGACCCGGACGCCGGCGCCCCGCACGTGCGCGAGGCCGACGCGGCCGTCCGGCTGCCCGGCGCCGCGCCCGCCGACACCTACCTGCGGGCCGACCTGATCGTCCGGGCCGCGCTCGCCGCCGGGGCCGACGCCGTCCACCCCGGCTACGGATTCCTGTCCGAGAGCGCGGACTTCGCGCGGGCCGTGCTGGACGCGGGACTGCTCTGGATCGGCCCGCCGCCGGCCGCGATCGCCGCGATGGGCTCCAAGACCGCCGCCAAGGAGCTGATGGCCGCGGCCGGGGTGCCGGTGCTCGGCGCGCTGACCGAGCCCACCGAGGCCGACCTGCCCCTGCTGGTCAAGGCCGCGGCGGGCGGTGGCGGTCGCGGCATGCGGGTCGTCCGGAGCCTGGCGGACCTCCCCGGCGAACTGGCGGCCGCCCGCGCCGAGGCGGCCAAGGCCTTCGGCTCGGACGAGGTGTTCTGCGAGCGCTACCTGCCCGCCGGACGGCACGTCGAGGTCCAGCTGCTGGCCGACGCCCACGGCACCGTCTGGGCGGTCGGCGACCGCGACTGCTCGCTGCAGCGGCGGCACCAGAAGGTGATCGAGGAGGCCCCGGCCCCCGGCCTGCCCGCGGAGGTGCGCGCCGGCCTGCACGCGGCGGCCCGCGACGCGGCCAGAGCGATCGGCTACACGGGCGCCGGCACCGCGGAGTTCCTGCTCACCGGGGACGGCCGGTTCTTCTTCCTGGAGATGAACACCCGCCTGCAGGTCGAACACCCGGTCACCGAGGCCGTCACCGGGCTGGACCTGGTGGCGCTGCAGCTCGCCGTCGCCGAGGGGGACGCGCTGGCGCCCGAGCCCCCGGCCCCCGGCGGCCACGCGATCGAGGCGCGGCTCTACGCGGAGGACCCGGCCAAGGACTGGCAGCCCGCGACCGGGACCCTGCACCGGCTCGAACTCGCGCTCCCGTACCAGGAGTTCACCGGAGCCGGAGCCGGAGCCGGAGCAGGCACAGGAGCAGGCACAGGAACGGGCACGGGCACCGGACGAGGCACCGGACTGCGGCTGGACTCCGGAGTGGAGGCCGGCAGCGGGATCACCCCGCACTACGACGCGATGCTCGCCAAGGTGATCGCCTGGGCGCCCACCCGCGCGGCCGCCGCCCGCCGGCTCGCCGACGCGCTCGCCCGCGCCCGCATCCACGGCCCGGCCACCAACCGGGACCTGCTGGTGCGCGCCCTGCGCCACCCGGCCTTCCTGGCCGCGGAGCTGCACACCGGCTTCCTGGCCGAGCACGCGGCCGAACTCACCGCCCCGGACAGCAAGGGCGCCGACCGCGCCGCGCTGGCCGCCGCCCTCGCCGACGCCGCCGGCCGCCGCGGCGCGCTGCCCTCCGGCTGGCGCAACCTGCCCTCGCAGCCGCAGCTCAAGCGCTACCGGGCCGAGGACGGCACCGAGACGGCCGTCCGCTACCGGCTGACCCGCGCCGGTCTGCTGGCCGAGGACCACCCGGACGTCGAACTCGTCGAGGCCGCGCCGGACCGGGTGGTGCTGTCCGAGGACGGGCTGCGACGCACCTACCGCGTCGCCCGCTACGGCGACCGGGTGCACGTCGACACCCCGGCCGGCGGCACCGTACTCACCGCCCTGCCGCGCTTCCCCGACCCCACCGTCCGCACCGAGCCCGGCGCGCTGCTCGCCCCGATGCCCGGCACCGTCGTCCGGGTCCTCGCCGCCGTCGGGGACACCGTCACCGCCGGCCAGCCGCTGCTGGTGCTGGAGGCGATGAAGATGGAGCACCGCGTCGCCGCCCCGGCCGACGGCACCCTCGTCGAACTGCGCGCCACCCCCGGCCGGCAGGTCGAAACCGGCACCCTGCTGGCCGTCGTCCAGCCCATCGAAGCCTGAGGAAGGACCCGCATGTCCACCATCGGCAGTCAGCTCCTGGAGACCCCCGAACGCCAGGCCCTGCGCCGGGCCGTCGGCGACCTCGGCCGCCGCTACGGCTCCGCCTACTACCTCGCCAAGGCCCGGGCCGGCGAACCCGCCGACGAGCTGTGGGCGGACGCAGGCAAGGCCGGCTACCTCGGCGTCAACCTGCCCGTCGAGTACGGCGGCGGGGGCGGCGGCATCACCGACCTCGCCATCGTCCTGGAGGAGCTCGGCACCGCCGGGTGCCCGCTGCTGCTGCTCATCGTCTCCCCGGCGATCTGCGGCACGGTGATAGCCCGCTACGGCACCGAGGAGCAGAAGCGCCGCTGGCTGCCGGGCCTGGCCGACGGCAGCCGCCGGATGGCCTTCGGCATCACCGAACCGGACGCCGGTTCGAACTCCCACCGGATCTCCACGGTGGCCCGCCGGGACGGCGAGGACTGGCTGCTGACCGGCCGCAAGGTGTTCGTCTCCGGCATCGACCACTGTGACGCGGTGCTGTTCGTGGCCCGCACCGAGACTGTGGACACCGGTGGGGGCCGCACCGGCAAGCTGAAGCCCTGCCTGTTCGTCGTCCCGCGCGAGACCCCCGGCTTCGAGTTCCGGGCGATCCCGATGGAGCTCGTCGCCCCGGAGAAGCAGTTCCAGGTCTTCCTGGACGACGTCCGGCTGCCCGCCGACGCCCTGGTCGGCGACGAGAACGCGGGCCTGCTCCAGCTGTTC
This sequence comes from Kitasatospora sp. NPDC041917, assembly GCF_055589745.1. Classification (NCBI taxonomy): domain Bacteria; kingdom Bacillati; phylum Actinomycetota; class Actinomycetes; order Kitasatosporales; family Streptomycetaceae; genus Kitasatospora; species Kitasatospora sp. NPDC041917. The sequence goes on from NZ_JBVJBI010000005.1 coordinate 169,285, forward strand.
GCCGGCCTCAACCCCGAGCGCGTCCTCACCGCGGCCTTCTCGCTCGGCCTCGCCCGCCAGGCCCTCGGCAAGGCGGTCGAGTACGCGAAGACCCGCACGGTCTGGTCCACCCCGATCGGCGCCCACCAGGGCCTGGCCCATCCGCTCGCCCAGTGCGCGGTGGAGATCGAGCTGGCCCGCCTGATGACCCAGAAGGCCGGGCTGCTCTACGACGCGGGGGAGGACCTCGCCGCCGGGGAGGCCGCCAACATGGCCAAGTACGCCGCCGGCGAGGCCGCCGCCCGTACCGTCGACCAGGCGGTGCAGACCCTCGGCGGGAACGGCCTGACCCAGGAGTACGGGCTGGGCGCGCTGCTGGCCGCCACCCGGGTCGGCCGGGTCGCCCCGGTCAGCCGCGAGATGGTGCTCAACTACGTGGCCCAGCACACCCTCGGGCTGCCGAAGTCGTACTGATGCACGAGACCTCGCCCAGGTGTGCGAGCGCGCCGGTGGTGTCCCCGGTGCGCGGCGGTCGGTCCGAGGACGGTCGCCGGGGCGTCGGGCGCGAGCGCGGGGAGCCGGATCCCGGGTGAGCGGCGCGGCGGGCGGCGGTGCTCACCCGGACGGTCCATTCGACCCCGTGGTGCACACCGCCCCGTCGGGCGCCCCCCGGGAGCAACCGCGCCACGCACGGACGGTCACGGGTTCCCCACAATGGCCGAGCCGGACCCCCGACTGTCCGTATGCTCCTGAACGCGCCCCGCACGGAACTGCTCGCCGGTTTTGTTGCTACGTCAACTTCCTTACTGGAGGCTCACCTTGGTGTTCCGCAGCGAGTTCCCCGACGTCTCCGCGGTCGACCAGCCGATCCACGAGGCGGTACTCGGCGCCGCGCACAGGTACGGCGACCGCCCGGCCCTGATCGACGGCGTCACCGGCGAGAGCACCAGCTACGCCCAACTCGCCGCCGCCGTCGAGCGGGTGGCCGCCGGGCTGGCCGAGACAGGCGTGCGCCGCGGTGACGTCGTCGCCCTCTTCAGCCCCAACTCGACCGCCTACCCGATGGCCTTCTACGGCGCGACCAGGGCCGGCGCCACCGTCACCACGGTCTCCTCCTTCGCCAAGCCCGCCGACCTGGCCGGCCAGCTGCGCGACAGCGGCGCCCGCTGGCTGGTCACCGTCTCCGCCTTCCTGTCGACCGCCCGTGCGGCCGCCGAACTCCTCGCCGAACAGGGCCACCCGCTGGCCGGGACCGTCGTCCTGGACGGCGCCGAGGGCCACCGCTCGCTCGCCGACCTGCTGGCCGCCACCGGCCCCGCCCCCGAGGTCGCCATCGACCCGGGCGAGGACATCGCCGTGCTGCCGTACTCCAGCGGCACCACCGGCCTGCCCAAGGGCGTGATGCTCACCCACCGCTCGATCGCCACCAACCTCGCCCAGTGCGACGCCCTCTACCGCCCCGCCGAGGGCGAACGGGTGCTCGCCGTCCTGCCCTTCTTCCACATCTACGGGCTGGCCGCGCTGCTCAACCAGCCGCTGCGCTGCGGCGCCACCGTGGTCGTGCTGCACCGCTTCGACCTGGAGCAGTTCTGCCGCACCGTCCAGGACCACCGGGTGCAGGCCCTGGTGGTCGCCCCGCCGATCGCCCTCGCACTGGCCCGGCACCCGATCGTGGACCAGTACGACCTCTCCTCCGTCGAGTACCTGCTGTGCGCCGCCGCCCCGCTGGACCATGAACTCGCCGACGCCTGCGCCCGGCGCCTGGGCCTGCCGCACCTGCTCCAGGGCTACGGCATGACCGAGCTCTCCCCGGTCACCCACGTCGTCTCCCCGCGCGAGGGCGACCCCTCGCCCGGCTCGGTCGGCCGAATGGTCCCCTCCACCGAGCTGCGGATCGCCGCCCTGGACGGCTCCGACGGCGACCTCGGCCCCGGCGAGCGCGGCGAGCTGTTGATCCGCGGCCCGCAGGTGATGAAGGGCTACCTGGGCCGCCCCTCCGAGACCGCCGCGGTGGTCGACGCCGACGGCTGGCTGCACACCGGCGACGTCGGCTTCGTGGACGAGCGCGGCTACCTGCACATCGTCGACCGGGTCAAGGAACTGATCAAGTACAAGGGCTACCAGGTCGCCCCCGCCGAGCTGGAGGCCGTCCTGCTCGGCCACCCGCAGATCACCGACGCCGCCGTGATCGGGGTCCCGGACGCCGAGGGCACCGAGTGCCCCAAGGCCTTCGTGGTCCGCGCCCCGGGCAGCGCCCTGACCGAGGAGGAGGTCACCGGGTACGTCGCCGGGCAGGTCGCCCCGTACAAGAAGGTCCGCGCGGTGGAGTTCGTGGACGCCGTCCCCAAGTCCGCAGCCGGCAAGATCCTCCGCCGCGAACTGCGCGCCCGCGAGGCCGGGCGCGCCGGCGTCCGCTGACCGGACCGGGCCGCCCCGGCGGCCGAAGACCGGCGCCCGTCTGTGAGGATCTTCCTGCCGCGCCCCGACCGGGACCCGCCGCGCCCCGATCGGAACAGGAACCGCCCGCCGCCATGACCAGCCACCCCGCCGCCCGCGCCCCGCAGCAGGACCGCAGCCGAGCCACCCGGGCCCGGCTGCTCGCGGCGGCCGTGGAATGCCTGGCCGAGCTCGGCTGGCACGGCTCGACCGTCACCGTCGTCGCCGAGCGGGCCGGGGTCTCCCGGGGCGCGGCCCAGCACCACTTCCCGACCCGCGAGGACCTCTTCACCGCGGCCGTCGAGCACGTCACCGCCGAGCGGCTGGCAGCCGTCCGCGCCCACGCGGACGACCTGCCGGCCGCCGGGCCGGACCGCACCGGGGCCGTGGTCGACATGATCGTGCGCCTCTACACCGGCCCGCTGTTCCGCGCCGCCCTGCACCTGTGGACCGCCGCCGCCACCGAGGAGGTGCTGCGTGAGCGGATCATCGCCCTGGAGGGCCGCGTCGGCCGGGAGGCCCACCGGGCCGCCGTGGAGTTCCTGGACGCCGACGAGAGCCGCCCCGGCGTGCGCGAATCCGTGCAGGCCACACTGGACCTCGCCCGCGGACTGGGCCTCGCCAACCTGCTCACCGATGACAGCCACCGACGTTCCGGAGTGATCCGGCAGTGGGCGGGCGTTCTGGAGAGTACGCTGCGGCCGGTACGCCCATGACGCCCGTACAACCGGAGCGGCCGGACGCCCCCTGACCAAGGGGTCGCCGGGCGGCCGATGTCCGTGCAGTCTGGAGAAGAATCCCGGCCGGCACGGACCGCGAGGCCCCCGGCCGGGCACGAGCCGAACCGGGGTGCTGCCTGATCATGCACGGACACGAGTGGGACGCGACCGACGCCGACCCGGCACCGGGCGGCAACCCCGGACGTTCCGACGGCACGTACCCCGAAGGCCATCGGCTCGTCCCGCTCGCCACGGTGCTGCTCCAGGACGACGGACTGATCCTGCACTGGAGCGAGGACGCCGAGGCCCTGCTCGGCTACTCCTCCGAGGAGGCCGTCGGCAGCTACGCCGCCCAACTGCTCACCGACGAGTCCGACCGCTCCGAGGTGCTCGGCCTCTTCCAGCGGATCATGGGTGGCAGCGGCTGGTCCGGCGTCTTCCCGGTGCGCCACCGCGACGGCCACAAGGTCGACCTGGAGTTCCGCACCTACCCGATCGCCGGCCCGGGCGGCACCCTGCTGCTGCTCGCCACCGCCTCCGACACCCGCGCCCTGCACGCCGTCGAGGCCGACCTCGCCGTGCTGGACGGCGTCTTCGACCGCTCGCCGATCGGCATGGCCGTCTACGACACCGAACTGCGCTACATCCGGATCAACGAGGCGCTGGCCCGGATGAACGGGGTGCCGGTCGCCGCCCACCTCGGCCGCCGGATATCCGCCGTGCTGCCCGGCATCAACAGCGCCGAGATCGAGCAGATCATGCGTCAGGTGCTGAGGACCGGCAAACCCGTGGTGGACGCCCGCTCGCACGGAAGGGTCCCCGGCGACCCCAAGCGGGACCACGCCTGGTCCGCCTCCTACTTCCGGCTGGAGGACTCCACCGGCCGGATCTTCGGGGTCTGCTCCTCGATCATCGACGTCACCGAGCGGTTCCAGGCCGAGGCCCGCGCCGCCCGCGCCCAGGAACGGCTCGCCACCATCGCCGAGGCGACCGCCCGGATCGGCACCACCCTCGACCTCCAGCGCACCGCCGAGGAGCTGATCGAGGCGGTCGTCCCCCGGTTCGCCGACTTCGCCACCGTCGACCTGCTGGAGCCGGTGCTGCGCGGCTCCGAGCCCACCGTGATCCCCTCCGACCGGAACATTACGCTGCGCGCCGTCGCCGTCGGGGAGTCCTACGAGAGCGGCCTCGCGCACGCCGTGGACGTGGTCGGCGAGACCTCCGAGTACTCCCCGGACCGCAGCTACGTCCAGTGCCTGCGCAGCGGGAAGCCGCTGCTGCGCTCGCACGTGGACGAGGAGGCGCTGCGCGGCCTGGTGGCCAGCGAGGACCGGGTGGCCCCCGGCATAGCGGCGGGCATCCACTCGTACCTGATGGTGCCGATCACCGCCCGGGGCATGGTGCTCGGCGGCTCCGAGTTCATCCGGATGCGCAACCCCGAGCCGTTCACCGCCGCCGACGTCGCCCTCGCCGAGGAACTGGTCGCCCGCACCGCGCTGGCGCTCGACAACGCCCGGCTCTACCGCCGCGAGCGGGAGACCGCGCTCACCCTCCAGCGCAGCCTGCTGCCGCAGGAGGTGCACCGCACCCTCGGCCTGGAGATCGCCTACCGCTACCTGCCCAGCAGCGTGGTCAGCGAGGTCGGCGGCGACTGGTTCGACGTGGTGCCGCTGTCCTGCGGGCGGGTCGCCCTGGTGGTCGGCGACGTGATGGGCCACGGCATCCGGGCCGCCGCCACGATGGGTCAGCTGCGCACCGTCGCCCGGACCCTCGCCACCCTCGACATGCCGCCCGAGCAGGTCCTCACCCGGCTGGACGAGACCGCCACGGGGATCGGCGAGGGCCAGTTCGCCACCTGTGTCTGCGCGGTGTACGACCCGCTGGAGCGCACCGTCCAGATCGCCTCGGCCGGGCACCTGCCGCCGGTCCGGGTGGGCCCCGACGGCACCGCCGCCCGGGTGGACGTGCCGCCCGGGGTGCCGCTGGGCGTCGGCGGGGTGGCCTTCGAGTCGATCGAGTTCGACATTCCCGAGGGCGGCATGGTCGCGCTCTACACCGACGGCCTGGTCGAGCGGCGCGGCCAGGACCTGGACGCCGGCATCGACCTGCTCGCCCGCACCCTGTCCGGCCCCGGCCGGACCCTGGAGGAGAACTGCGACGCCGTCCTCGCGGCGCTGGTCACCGACGGCACCGAGGACGACATCGCGATGATCATGGCCCGGGTGCTGCCGCTGCCCGCCGACCGGATCGCCACCCTGCCGCTGTCCGGCGGGGGCCGGGTGCCCGGCAAGGCCCGCCGCTTCACCCGCGCCACCCTGGAGGCCTGGGGCCTGTCGGCGGTCACCGACTACGCCGAGCTGCTGGTCAGCGAGCTGGTCACGAACGCCCTGCTGCACGCCGACGCCCCGCGCCGGCTGCGGCTGTTCCGCGACCGGGTGCTCACCGTGGAAGTCTCCGACGCCGGCGGCCAGACGCCCCAGCTGCGCCCGTTCGCCGAGCAGGACGAGGGCGGACGCGGGATGTTCCTGGTCAGCGAGCTGGCCCAGCGCTGGGGCAGCCGGCTGACCCGGGACGGCAAGGTGGTCTGGGCGGAGCTGGAGCTGCCCTTCGGGGCCTCCTAGGGAACGGCCGCTCCGGCAGACGGGAACGGCCGTTCCCCCGGGGGAAACGGCCGTTCCCGGGCACTGCTACGCGGTGACCGTCGGCTGCTCGGCCGGTGCGTCGACCGCGCCCTGCGAACCGGTCGCCGCCCCGGGCCTCGGCTCGGACAGCCCGCGCAGCAGCCGCCAGGCCATCACGGCCGCACCGACCAGCAGCGCGGCGGCCAGCAGCCCGGCACTGTTCATGCCGTTGACGAAGGACTCCCGGGCGCTCGCCAGCAGCGGCCGGGCGAGCTCCGGCGACAGGCCCTGCGCCGTCTCGACGGCCGAGCCCAGCGATTCGCCGGCCCGGGCGGCGGCCGCCGGGTCCGTCCCGGCCGGTACCGCCAGCCCGTTCGCGTAGATCGAGCCGACCACCGAGCCCACCAGGGCGATGCCGAGCGCGGTGCCCAGCTCGTACGCCGTCTCCGAGACCGCCGAGGCGGCCCCGGCCTTGTCGGCGGGCGCGGCGGTCAGCACCAGGTCGGCGCCGAGCGTGTAGACCACGCCCTCGGCCGTCCCGACCAGCAGGAAGGAGGCGGCCAGCAGCAGGTAGGTGGTGTCCTGCGACAGCCAGCCGAGCGCGCCCACGCCCAGTCCCATCGCCAGCAGGCAGGCCGTCAGCGCCTTGCGGGCGCCGAAGCGCCGGGCGATCGCGGCGGTGAGCAGACCGCCGGCCACCGAACCCGCGAAGGCCGGCAGCTCGGCCAGGCCCGCCTGGAGCGGCTGGTAGCCGCGGACCAGCTGGAGGTACTGCGAGACCACGAAGATCACGCCGGAGAGCCCGACCAGGGAGATCAGCGAGGCCGAGACGGCCGCCGTGAACCGCCGGTCGCGGAACAGCCGGACGTCGAGCAGCGGGGTCTCCAGCCGCAGCTGGCGGCGGACGAAGAGGAACAGCGCGGTGGCGCCGAGGACGAAGGCGACCGGCACGTTCCAGCGGTCCACGCCGTGCGCGGCGGCCTCCTTGATCGCGTACACCGTGCCGATCACGCCGGCCATCGACAGCAGCACGCTCAGCACGTCCCAGCGGCCCGGCTTCGGGTCCTTGGACTCCGGCAGCAGCCAGGCGCCGGACACCAGCAGCAGGATCAGCACCGGGATGTTCAGCAGGAACACCGAACCCCACCAGAAGTGCTCCAGCAGGACCCCGCCGACGACCGGCCCGAGGGCGGCGCCGGCGGTGGCGGCCGCGCCCCAGATGCCGATCGCGGTGGCCCGCTCCCGGTCGTCCGGGAAGAGGCCGCGGATCAGCGAGAGCGTGGACGGCATGATCGTCGCCCCGGCCACGCCGAGCAGCGCGCGGGCCAGGATCAGCCAGCCGGCGCTCGGCGCGTAGGCGGCCAGCAGCGAGGCGGCGCCGAAGGCGGCGGACCCGGCCAGCAGCAGCTTCTTGCGGCCGATCCGGTCGCTCAGGGCGCCCATGCTGACCAGCAGGCCGGCCAGCACGAAGGAGTAGGAGTCGCCGATCCAGAGCAGCTGGGTGCCGCTGGGGCGCAGCGTCTCGCTGATCGACGGGATGGCGAGGGAGAGGACGGTCGCGTCCAGGGCGACCACGGTCACGGCCAGGACGAGGACGGCGAGGCCGGTCCAGCGCTGGCGGGCGGTCAGGGTGTTCATCGTTTATCGGTGTCCGGCCTGTGGTCGGAAGTGCTGTGGACAGGGGTGGCGGTGCTGTGGGCGGTGCTGCCGGCGGTGGCGCCGACGGGGGTGCGGGTGTCCGGTCTGCGCAGCGCGCCGCCGAGGAACAGCTCGGCGAGCGAGAAGGCGGCGTCGCGCGGGGCGAGCCGGCCGTCCTGGATGGACCAGCCGACGCCGGCCACCAGGTCGAAGAAGGCCTCGCTCAGCCAGGCGGCGCTCAGTTCGATGCGGAACACGCCCTGCTGCTGGCCGCGCAGGAAGAGCGCGTGCAGCCGGGCGATCTGGACCTCCCAGAGGTCGTTGATGTCCTCGTGCTCGTAGAGCTGGTTCTCACCGGCCAGGAAGGCGCAGAGCATGGCGTCCGGGACGGAGGCGTCCACCAGGCGGCGCAACGCGGCCTCGGCGTCGCCCCGCTCGACGTCGGCGGTGTCCAGCGCGGAGGCGAAGCGGCGCAGCCCGAGCAGGCCGATCTCGCGGATCAGCGCGTCGCGCCCCGGGAAGAGCCGGTGCAGCGTGGCGCGGCTGATGCCGGCGGCGCGCGCGATCTCGTCCAGGTGGGCGGTCGGGCGGCGGGAGAGGACGCCGACGGCGGCTTCCAGGACGGTGTCGCGATCGGTGGCCATGCATCGAGTCTAGTTCACATGAGACGTGGATGTCTCATTCTTTTGTCCGGGCTCTCAGGTGAGGCGTCGGGTCTCGGTGGGCGGGCAGCAAAAAACCGGGGACGGTGGGTGTACCGTCCCCGGTCCGGGGTGCCGCCGTGTCCGGCTGTCGTCGCCGGCCGCCGCGTTCGGTCGCCGCCGGGCGGCGGCGGGCCGGCTCCGGCCTCAGCTCTGGTTGTAGAAGCCGGTCTCGTCCATCGGGCGGTCGATCACCATGACCTCGACGTCGGCCGGGGTGAGCAGGAAGACCCTCCGGGCGATCCGCTCGATGCCGCCCCTGGTGCCGAAGATCAGCCCGGAGGCGAAGTCGACCATGCGCTTGGCCTCGGCCTCGTTCATCTCGGTGAGGTCCATGACCACCGGGATGCTCGCCCGGATGTGCTCACCGACCGTCCGGGCCGCCTCGAAGCCCGTCGGCCGCAGGGAGACGATCTTCGTGGGCGCGGGGGCGGCCGGAACCGTCTCCTGATCCACCCACTCGTCGTCGTACACCGCGGCCGGGTAGTTCCCCGAGGGCATCAGCCACCCGTTGTGGTGCTCGTCGCGAAGTGCTCCCATGCCGTGCCTCCCTGCCTCGTCCCGTCCTGGTCCCCCGGGGTCGCGTGCCGTTCTTGACACGTCATCCACTCGTCGGAACTGTCCGAGTATCGCACTGTTCACCGGTCCCGTGCCCGCTCGCAACCCCCGTACGAGTCGTGCCGCGCCGGAAACCCGGGCGAACCCGGGCACTTCCAGTGACGCGGCGCGGCACCGTACGGTTGCGCGCGTTGACCTTATCGGTCGCGGTCACGGCTTAATTGACCTTCTGTCAACAATGAGGAAACGATTTCACCCGTCGCGTCACTCGCCGGTCGCGCCGTCGATCAATTCGCGCAGAAGATCCGCGTGGCCGTTGTGTCGCGCGTACTCCTCGATCATGTGGGTGAGGATCCAGCGCAGCGTCACCGGCTCGCCCCGGCGCGGGTTCTTGGCGACGGTGTCCAGCGGCAGGCCGGCGGCGGCGAGGCGGGCGGCCTCGACCTCGGCGCGCCAGGTGGCGAAGTCGGCCGCGACGTCGGCGGTGTCGACGTCGTCGAAGTCGGCGTCCTCGTGCTCCTTGGTCCAGAAGTGCCCGGCGATCTCCCCGCCGAGCAGGACGGACTGGAACCAGTACTGCTCCACCTCGGCCATGTGCCGGACCAGGCCCAGCAGCGAGAGGTTGGACGGCGGGACGGAGCGCAGCCGCAGCTGGTCGTCGGTCAGACCCTCGCACTTGAGGGCGAGGGTGCGGCGGTGGTAGTCGAGGAAGGCGGTCAGAGTGGCGGCCTCGTCGGCCGTCATCGGCGGGTCCACCCGCGGGTTCGGTTCGGTCATGCGCGCCATCCTGGCGTCCGGCCGCGCGCGGGCGCGAGCGATTTTGCTCCCGGCCCCGTGGGGCGGATCAGCCGGCCGTCGCCCGGCGGCGGGTCCGGACCGTCCGCCAGAGGCCCACCACGCTGCCCAGCACCAGCAGGGCGATCACCCCCGCCGACAGCAGGAAGGCCGCCGAGCCCGGCCGGCCCGCGCTGGCCGCCGCCGTGACGTACACCGCGGTGGTCGGCACCACGCCGATCGCGGTGGCCAGCACGAAGGGCAGGAAGCGGACCCCGGAGAAGGCGGCGCCGTAGTTGGCCGCCTGGAACGGCATGCCGGGCAGCAGCCGCAGCACCAGCACGCTGCGGAAGCCCTGCTCGGTGAACCGCCGGTCCAGCGCCCCGAGCACCTTCCCGCGCAGGTACGGGCGCAGCGCCTCCCGGCCGAGGCCCCGGCCGAGCCCGAAGGCCAGGGCCGCGCCCACGGTGGTGCCGAGCACCGCCAGCAGCACGCCCTGCTGGATGCCGAGCAGCAGACCGGCCACCGCGTTCAGCGCCGGCCGGGGCACGAAGGCGAGCGTCCCCACCGCGTAGACCAGGGCGAACAGCGGGCCGAACCAGTACCCCGGCATCCGGTCCGCCAGTCCGCCGGACAGCAGCTCCGTCGGGCTCCACAGCAGCAGCGACCCGGCCGTCGCCGCGAGCACCACCACCAGCAGCGCGAACCGCCACCACGGGGAACGCGGTGCGACGGCGGGCGCCTGCGGCACGGCGGGCGGCACGGGAACGGCATCGGGCTCGAACACCGCCCGAGCCTAACCGGTGCCCGGGCCCCGCCGGCGCCCCGGGCACCAGGCCCCGCCGGCGCCCCGGCGGGCCGACCCGCGGGACGGACCTCAGCTCGGTCGGGAGAGGAACCCCAGCAGGCGCTGCCACGAGTCACGGGCCGCGTCGGCGTGTTCGACGGCGGCGAGCTCGAAGAAGTTGTGGGGTGCCCCCGGATAGCTGACGAACTCGTGGGGGCAGCCGGCCGCGGTGAGCGCCGCGTCGAAGGCCTCGACGGTGGCGGCCGGGATGTGCTCGTCGGCGCCGCCCCAGAAGGCGAGCACCGGGGCGGTCAGCCCCCCGGCCAGTTGGGTGGGCCCGGGGGCGCCGTTGAGGGTGTCCGGGTAGCCGTAGTAGCCGACCGCGCCGGCCAGGCCGAAGCGCGGTGCGGCGGTGCGGAAGGCCTGCCGGCCGCCGAAGCAGAACCCGAGCGCGACCACCTCGGCTGGCCCGGTGGCGCGCAGCCGGTCCAGTGCGGCGGTGATGTCGGCGTCCAGTCCTCCGGGGGTGAGCGCGAGCAGGTGGGGGAGCAGGTTCGGCATTTCGCCGAATTCCGCCGGGCGCTTTTCCGGGGCGGCTCCGGCGGTGCGGCCGTAATAGTCGAGGGCGAGGGCCGGGTGGCCGTGTTCGGCGAGCCGGGCGGCGGTCTGCCGATAGAACGGGGAGAGGCCCCTGTTGTCCGGCAGGACGAGCACCGCGGGCCCGGTGGCGGTCTCCGGCCGGGCCAGGAAGGCGCCGAACCGGGTGCCGTCGGCCGAGGTCAGGGTGAGTGGGGCGGCCTCGGCCAGGGGACACGGGGCGGGGCCGAGGGCGGGCGGGGCGGCGTCCGGGTCGTAGCACACGGGGGAATTCCTCTCGCGGAGCACGAAAACCGCCGGGCGCGGTGTGCGTCCGGCGGTTCGAGACCTTAGCGGGAAATTCCCTCAGGAATTCATCATCATATCGCGGAGAGATCTTTTCCGGAAGGCTTTTCCGGTGACATTGCGGTCACGTTCTCGCCGCCGGAATTCCGTTCGGCCAGCCGCAGCGCCCCGGCGCTCAGCAGCAGGGCGCAGGCGAGCGCGGTGACCAGGCCGAAGGAGACGGTCAGCGAGGTGGCCTGGGCGAGGGCGCCGATGACCGCGGGGGCGATCAGGCCGGAGGTGTAGGTGACGGTGGCGACGCCCGCGATGGCCTGGCTGGGGTTGGTGCCGATCCGGCCGGCCGCGGCGAAGGCGAGCGGGACGATCACCGCGATGCCGATGCCGATCAGGGCGAAGCCGGGGATGGCCAGTGCCGGGCTGTCCGCGGCGACCACCAGCAGGCCGCCGACGGTGGCGACGGCGCCGCCGATGCGGGTGGTGCGGACGGCGCCGAGGCGGCGGATCGCCGCGTCCCCGGCGAGCCGGCTGACCGCCATGGTGAGCGAGAAGGCGGTGTACGAGGCGGCGGCGACGGTGGCCGAGGCGCCGGTGACGTCCCGCAGGTAGACGCCGCTCCAGTCCATCGAGGCGCCCTCGGCGAAGACCGCGCAGAAGCCGACCAGTCCGATCACCAGCGAGCTGCGCGGCGGCAGCGCGAACCGCGGCGGCTCCTCCGCGCCCTCGTGCGCCCGGAGGTCGGGCAGGCCGCGGCAGACGGGCTGCGCGAGCGCGAGCAGGACCAGCGCGGTGACGGCGAGCTGGATCCGGGCGTCGAGGTCCAGGTGGGCGGCGAGGATGCCGAAGGGGGAGGCCAGCAGGCCGCCCGCGCTCCACATCCCGTGCAGCCCGGACATGATCGAGCGGCCGAGCCGCTCCTCGATCTCCACGCCCTGGGCGTTCATCGCGACGTCGGCCATCCCGGAGGTGGCGCCGTACACCAGCAGGGCCGCGCACAGCACCGGCAGCGAGGGGGCGAGCGCGGGCAGGGCGAGGGACAGGCACCAGAGCGAGATCAGCCCGCGCACCGCGGCCCGGCCGCCGTAGCGGTGCACGAAGCGGCCGGCCAGCGGCATGGCGAGGGAGGAGCCGACGGCGGGCATGACCAGGGCCAGGCCGAGCTGGCCGGCCGAGAGGTCGAGGTGGTGCTGGATCCAGGGGATGCGGGTGACGAAGCTGCCGGTGACGGCCCCGTGCACCAGGAAGGTCAGGGCGATGCTCCTCCGGGCCCGGCGGGGCGCGGTCAACGGCTCCGGCGGTGGTGGTGCGGTGGTTCCGCTCATGGGGTCTTCCCTCCCGGTCGCGCGGTGAGGGGCGCGACAGTGCCCTGTGACGGTCGCTAAATTATCAGGAAGGGACCCTGATAGAAATGCTCTGGAAGGATGAGCTGCCATGACCACCGCGCGTACGGCCACGCCGAGTACCGCCCGGGCGATCAACGACCGGTTGGCGCTCAACCTCCTGCTCGAACAGGGCCCCCTGACCGCGACCGAGCTGCGCGACCTCACCGGCCTCTCCCGGCCGACCGTCGCCGACCTGCTCGAACGCCTCCAGCGCACCGGACTGGTGGCCGTCGTCGGCGAGCGCGGCGAACAGCGGCGCGGCCCCAACGCCCGGCTCTACGCGCTGGTCGCCTCCCGGGCCCACCTCGCCGCCTTCGACGTCCGCTCCGGTGGCGTCAGCCTGGTCGTCGCCGACCTGGCCGGGCGCGGCCTGGCCACCGCCGAGGTCCCGGTCGAGGGCGACGGCGGGCCGGACACCGCCGGGACCATCGTCGCCGCCCTGCTGGACACCGCGCGCGCCGTCGGCGTCGAACGGCTGCACACCGTCGCGGTCGGCGCCCCCGGACTGGTCGACCAGGCCACCGGCCGGCTGCAGAGCACCGGCAAGCTCCCCGCCTGGCACGCCGAACTCCTCGCCGCGCTGCGCGAGCTGCCCGGTACCGAGGTGATCCTGGAGAACGAGGTCAACCTGGCCGGGCGGGCCGAGTACCGGGTCGGTGCCGCGCGCGACCGCGACACCTTCGTGCTGCTGTGGCTCGGCCACAGCGTCGGCGCCGCCGTGATCCTGGACGGGCGGCTGCGCCGGGGCTTCTCCGGCGGCACCGGCGAGATCTGCTTCCTGCCCGTTCCCGGCACCGTCGCCCTACCCAGCGCCGACAGCTGCGAGGGCGGCTTCCACGGCCTGGTCGGCAGCGCCGCGATCTGCGCGCTGGCCCGCGCCCACGGACTGCCCGCCGGCCCGGCCGGGGACGCCCCCGCCGCCGAGGCCGCCGTACGGGCCGCCCTGGCGGCCGGCGCGGCGGGCGAGGTCTTCCTGGACGAGCTGGCCGAGCGGATCGCGATCGGTGCGGCGAGCGTCTGCGTGGTGCTGGACCCCGGCTGCGTGGTGCTCGGCGGCGAGGTCGGCCGGGCCGGCGGGCCGGAGCTGGCCGGGCGGGTCGAGCGGCGGCTGGCCCGGCTCTCCCCGCTGAGCACCGAGGTGCGGGCCGGCACGGCGGGCGGCGGCGCGGTGCTCGCCGGGGCGGTGCTCACCGCCGGGGACGCGGTGCGGCGCGACCTCTTCGGCGAGCCGTGACCGCCCTCGCGTGATCACCCGCGCGGTCCGTACGGCAGGATGGCGCAGGGGCACTCGCCCCGGGAATCAGAACCACCGTCAGGAGACGCTCATGGGCCAGCCCGAGGTGCCGGCCAACCCGTACCGCATCGGCGAGGCCGCGGCGCTGCTCGGCGTCAGCGCCGACACCATGCGGCGCTGGGTGGACGCCGGGCGGGTCGCCGCCGCGCGGGACGAGCACGGGCACCGGATCATCCCGGGGGCCGAGCTCGCCGCCTTCGCCCGGGAGCTGGCCCGGCCGGAGAACTCCGAGGCGGAGGGCCGGCCGTCCTCGGCGCGCAACCGCTTCCCGGGGATCGTCACCCACGTGGTGCTCGGCGACGTGGCCGCGCAGGTGGAGATCCAGGCCGGGCCGTTCCGGGTGGTGTCCCTGATCAGCCGGGAGTCGGCGGAGGAGCTGAACCTGGTCCCCGGCGCACCCGCCACGGCGGTCATCAAGTCCACCAATGTGATGGTCGAACGACGCTAGTCGGGGTCCGTCGCCCGAGCGCGGGCCTGCCTCGGCCGCCCCGGCCCCACGAGCCCCACGAGCCCCACGAGCCCCGGAACCGAAGGAGAGGCCCGGATGACACCCCCGCACCTGCCGACCACCCAGAGCGCCGTGCTCGCGATCGAGGCCGTGGCCGACCGGCACGGCCGCACCGTCCGCGCCCAGCACGACATCGGCCGCGACCGGACCTTCGCCGGGCTGGTCGGCCCGGGCGGTCCGGGCGGTCCGGACGGGGAACTGGACGCCGTCCCGCACGAGGCACTGCTGGAGTTCGACGGCCGCCCCGCCGTCACCGTCCGGCTGTTCACCCACGACGAGGTCACCGTGACCGTCGAGGGCATCGCCTTCGACGTCGACCGCGACCGCGTCCCCGGCTTCCTGAACGCCCTCTGGTCCGACCTGGTGCACGTCAAGGCGCGCACCTTCCCGCCGTCCACCACGCTGATCGTCACCGTCCCGGGGGAGCCGAGCCACCGCGAGGCCATCGGCGTCCACGACCTCACCCCCTGGCTCGCCGGAAGGATCCGTTGAACGCCATGGCCAAGCCGCTCGCCGTCGCCCACCGCGGCGACCCCTACCGCCACCGCGAGAACACCCTGCCCTCCGTCGAGTCCGCGCTCGCCGCCGGGGCCGACGCCGTCGAGGTGGACGTCCGGCTCACCCGCGACCGGGTGCCCGTGCTGCTGCACGACGGCACCCTGGAGCGGCTCTGGCGCGACCCGCGGTCGATCGACCGGGTCACCGTCGACCAGCTGGAGGAGCTGCGACAGGGCCCGCTGACCGTCCCCACCCTCGCCGAGGCGATCAAGACGGTCGCCGCCGTCGACGGCCGCAGGCTGCTGATCGACCTGGACGACGCCGGACCGGCCGCGGCCACCTGGTCGGTGGTCACCGGGCTCGGCGCCGAACGCGCGGTCGCCTTCTGCGGCCCCACCGCCGCCATGCTCGCGGTGCGCGAACTGAGCCCGGACGCCGAGATCGCCCTCACCTGGAAGCAGCCCGGGATGCCCGTGCGCGCCCTGCTGGACGACCTGCGCCCGCGCTACCTCAACCCGCCGTTCGGCCTGGTCACCCCCGCCTTCACCGCCGCCGCGGCGGAGCAGGGGCTCGCCGTCTCCACCTGGACCGCCGACCTGCGCCGCACCATGCGCCGGCTGCGCGAGAGCGGCGTCGCCTCCATCACCTCCAACCGGATCGGCGTCCTGCGCTCCGTGCTGGACGGCCGCCGGTGACCGGACCGGTCCTGAGCCGACGGGCGCTCGGCCGGGCCCTGCTGGCCCGTCAGCACCTGCTCGCCCGCACCGACCAGCAGCCCGCCGCACTGATCCACCACCTCGGCGGCCTCCAGGCCCAGGCCGCACCCCAGCCGCCCTACCTCGGACTGCTGGCCCGGCTCGACGGCTTCACGCCCGAGCGGCTGAGCACCCTGATCGAGCAGCGGGCGGTGGTCCGGACCGCCCTCCAGCGCGGCACCATCCACCTCGTCACCGCCGAGGACTGCCTGACGCTGCGCCCGCTCCTCCAGCCGATGCTGGACCAGGCGATGCGCACCACCTTCGGGAAGCGGCTGACCGGCCTGGACCTGGACGCGCTCGCCGCCGAGGCCCGCACCCTGGTCGAGGAGCGGCCGCGCACCTTCCAGCAGCTCGGCGCGCTGCTCGCCGCGAGCCGCCCGGACCGTGACCCGGCCGCCCTCGCCCAGGCCGCCCGCTGCCGACTGCCGCTGGTGCAGGTCCCGCCGCGCGGGCTGTGGGGGCGCGGCGGCCCGGCCGCCCACACCACCGCCGAGGCCTGGCTCGGCCGCCCGCTCGACCCGTCACCCGGCCCGGACGGCCTGGTGCTGCGCTACCTCGCCGCGTTCGGCCCCGCCTCCGCGGCCGACCTGCGCCAGTGGTGCGGCCTGGCCGGCCTCGCCCCGGTGCTGCGGCGGCTCGCACCGAGCCTGCGGGCCTTCCGGGACGAACAGGGCCGGCAGTTGTACGACCTGCCCGAGGCGCCCCGCCCCGACGAGGACACCCCCGCGCCGGTCCGGCTGGTCGCCCCGTTCGACAACCTGCTGCTCTCGCACGCGGACCGTACCCGGGTGCTGTCCGAGGAGCACCGGGGCCGGGTGATGACCCGCAACGGCATCGTGCACGGAACCCTCCTGGTGGACGGGCTGGTCGCCGGGACCTGGCGGCTGACCGGCGACCGGGAGGTGGCCGTCGCCCCGTTCGCCCCCCTGCGCCCGGCCGACCGGCGGGCCGCCGAGGCCGAGGCGCAGCGGGTACTGGTCTTCACGGGGGCGGGCGAGGACGGCGCGGTGCGGTTCGAGGCCCCCGGGTAGCTCGTTCGGGTGCTCCCGGCCGATCCGCCGCGCGGGCCGTCGGAACCTCTGCTGAGCTGGGGCGGTCCGGAATCGTCGAGACCCCGGCGGAGGCGACCGTGTCCGTGGAGCGCGCGTCCGGCGAGGAGCGGCGGCCGGACCACCGCAGGCCGTACCTGATGCTGCCGCCCGCGCTGCGGCAGGCGGCGGCCTGGTCGCTGGCGGTGATCCTGCTGATCGCCGTCGCCTCGCTGGTGGTCTTCGCGCTGGTCGAACTGCGGGCCGCGACCGTGCCGTTCCTGCTGGCGCTGCTCGGGACCTCGCTGCTCTACCCGGTGGTGCCCTGGCTGGTGCGCCGGGGCGTCGGGCGGGGCCTGGCCGCCGGGCTGACCTGCACGGTGCTGGTCACGGCGGTCGGCGGGGTGATCGCCCTGCTGGTCAACTCCCTGGTGCACAGCGCCCCGCAGATCGCCGCCTCGCTCCCGGAGGCCGGGCGGCGGCTGGCCGGCTGGCTCGGCCCCTTCGGGTCGAAGATCCAGCACGCGCTGAGCAACGCCAAGGGCGAGACCAACTCGCTGGTGTCCACCCTCACCAACGGCGTGCTCTCCGGGCTCGGCCTGCTCACCCAGCTGATCACCGGCGGGGTGCTGGCGCTCGCCCTGGTGTTCTTCTTCCTGCGGGACGGCCACCGCACCGGCGACGTCATCCGCTCCTACCTGCCCGAGCGCAGTGCCACCACCGTGATCGCCTGCGCCGGGCGGGCCTTCGACGCGATGGCCGGGTTCATGCGCGGCACCACCCTGATCGCCCTGATCGACGCGAGCTTCATCACCATCGGCCTGCTCGCCCTCGGTGTGCCGGGCGCGCCGGGGCTGGGCGCGCTGGTCTTCATGGGCGCCTACATCCCCTTCGTCGGGGCCTTCCTGTCCGGCACGGCGGCGGTCCTGGTCGCCCTCGCCGACGGTGGCATCGGCACGGCGCTCTGGGCGCTCGGCGTGGTGCTCACGGTGCAGATGATCGAGGGCAACATCCTCCAGCCGGTGATCCAGAGCCGCACGGTGGAGCTGCACCCGGCCACCATCATGGTCGCCGTGGTGGCCGGCGCCGGCATCGCCGGCATCATCGGCGCCCTGCTCGCCGTCCCGGTCTGCGCGGCCGGAATGGGCGTCGTCTCGGTGCTGCGCGGGGATCCGGACCGGTCGGCGGCGCCGGACCGCTGAGCAGCGGGCCGGGCGGAGCGGAAAGCGGGTTGCCGTCGGTCGGGGGATCATGTGAGCATTGCTAATGCGACATGAGTCGCAATAGTGCTTCGGGAGGGGTCGCATGGAACTGTTCGAGGTGGCCGAGGCGGGAGCCGGGCCGTACGGGGTCGCCGTGGGGCCCGACGGGGGCGTCTGGTTCACGCTGGTGCACAGCGGGGAGATCGGGCGGCTCGCCCCGGACGGGACGGTGCGGCGCCACGGCCTCGGGGCGCCCGGGTGCGGGCCCGCGGTGATCACGGCGGGGCCGGACGGGGCGCTCTGGTTCAGCCGGATGCGGGACCACCGGATCGGGCGGATCGACGTCCACGGGCGGGCCGGCTCGTTCGAGCTGCCGGGCGAGGACCCCGGCCCGTACGGGATCGCCGCAGGACCGGACGGGGCGCTCTGGTTCACCGAGCTGAACGCGAACCGGGTCGGGCGGATCACCGTGGACGGCGAGGTGACGCGGTACCCGCTGCCGGTCGACGGGGCCTTCCCGTCGCTGATCACGGCCGGGCCGGACGGGGCACTGTGGTGCACGCTCAACCAGGCGGACGCGGTGGCGAGGGTCGGCACCGACGGCGCGGTGACCGTCCACCGGCTGCCCACCGAGGGCACCGCGCCGGTCGGGATCACCGCCGGGGCGGACGGCGCGCTCTGGTACGTCGGGATCGGCGGCGGGCTGGTCGGGCGGATCACCGTGGACGGGAAGGTGACCGAGCATCCGCTGGCCGACCGCTCGGCCAGGCCGCACGCCGTCGCGGCCGCACCGGACGGGGCGCTCTGGTTCACCGAGTGGGGCGCCGGCCGGATCGGGGTGCTCACCCCGGACGGGCGGCTCGACGGCCACCCCGTCCCGGGCGCGGGCGCCGAGTCGCACGGCATCGCCGTCGCCCCGGACGGCACGGTGTACGCGGCGCTGGAGCGCGGGCAGATCGCCCGGCTGACCCCGGCCCGGGACGCCCGGGACGCCCTGGGTGCCCGGGGCGCTCAGGGCTGACGGCGCAGCAGCTCCTCCAGGTCGGCGAGCAGGCCGAGGGCGGCGGCGCGGTCGGGGGCCGGCGCCGGGGCGGGGGAACGCTCGGCGATCACCCGCAGGGCGGCGGCGGCCTGGCGCGCGAACATCGCCAGCAGGTCCAGCTCGGGCAGGCTGGCGCGGGCCTGCGGGGCCGGGTCCAGCACCTCCAGGACGCCGAGCACCTGGCTGCCGTGGGTGAGCGGCGCGGCCATCAGGGCGGTCGGGACGTACGCGGTGGACTCGGCGAAGTCCCGGTCGAAGGTGCGGTTGGCGCCCAGGTCGTCCACCACCATCGGCTCGCCCGAGGCGGCCACCCAGCCGGCGATCCCCCGGCCGGCCGGGAAGCGGCGGCCCACCAGCGACTCCTCGCCGCGCCCGGAGACGGCCTGGAAGACCAGCTCCCCGGCCGCCTCGTCGAGCAGGCACACCGAGCCCGCCTGGGCGCCGAAGATCGCCCGGGCGACGTCCACCACGGACTGGAGCAGCTCGCGGGCCAGCGGG
Organism: Kitasatospora sp. NPDC041917; assembly: GCF_055589745.1. Classification (NCBI taxonomy): domain Bacteria; kingdom Bacillati; phylum Actinomycetota; class Actinomycetes; order Kitasatosporales; family Streptomycetaceae; genus Kitasatospora; species Kitasatospora sp. NPDC041917. The sequence continues at coordinate 188,587 of NZ_JBVJBI010000005.1, forward strand.
TCGACGGCGGGGTCAGTGCTGAGGGTCATCGGGCGCCTCCGGGGTGGGGGTGGAAGGGACCTGGACGTTGGCCGCGGTGAGGTAGAGCGCGCTCTTCAGCTGGAAGGTGGTCAGCCTCGGCCGCCGGGACAGGATGCGGGCGCAGAGCCCGGCCACGTACGGGGTCGCGAAGCTGTTGCCGGTGGTGCGGATGGTGACGCCGCCGAGCCAGGGCACCCGGACGTTCTGGCCGGGCGCGAAGAACTCCACCGGCGGGGCCGGGTTGTACAGGTGCAGCCGCGGGTCGTCCTCCTGGTGGCTGCCCACCGAGATGACCGAGGAGAACCGCCACGGGTAGCTCTCCACCGGCGTGTTGTGGGCGGAGGCGACGATCGCGGTGCGGGCGAAGAAGGCGTCGTCGGCGATCGCGTGCAGCTCGTCCAGGAAGCGGGTCCGGGTGGTGGAGAGGCTGAGGTTGATCACGTCGAAGCGCTGCCCGACGGCCCAGCGCAGCCCGGCGATCAGCATGTCGCCGGTGCCGGTGAAGCGCTCGCCGAGGACCCGCACGCTGTAGAGCTCGCAGTCCGGGGCGGTGCGGCGGATGATGCCGGCGCAGGCGGTGCCGTGCCCGCAGGTGTCGCCGGCGGAGTCCGGGCGGACGACCAGCTCCCTGGTGGCCGGGTCCCTGGCCACCGCCCAGGAGCCCTGCACCGGCCCGACCAGCGGGTGGTCGGGCTCGATCCCGGAGTCGACCACGCAGACCCGTACGCCCTTGCCGGTGCCCCCGCCCCCGCCGGTGCCCCCGCCGCACTCCTCGCCGTCGGGGGCGACGGCGTCGGCGAGCACCGGCAGGTCGGCGGGGGTGCGGTCGCGCAGGCTCCAGGTGAGGCCGGCCGGGCCGCTCACCGGGTGCCCCCGAGCCGCTCGGCGCGCCGCACGCCCGGCAGGTGGCCCTTGGCGGCGAACCGGTCCCGGGCCGTGGCGGCGGCCACCGCGGCCTCGGCGGGGCGGTCGAGCAGCAGCAGGGCGTGCGCCCGGTCGAGCGCGGTCAGCGCCTGCAACAGCAGCGACTCGGTGGCCTCCGCGGCGGCCAGGGCGGCGGCGGTCAGGTCCAGGGCCGGCGCGGCCTCGCCCCGGGTGGCGGCGAGCCGGCCGCGCAGCGCGTCCAGTTCGATCGCGAGCACCGGCGGCAACGTGGCGAGGGCGTCCGCGCCGTCCAGGTGCCGGGCGGCCTGGGCCGGGCGGTCGGTGTCCAGCAGGACCCGCGCGGTGGTCAGGGCGAGGCGCGGCAGCGGGGCGGGGCTGCCCTGGTGACGGGCGATCTCGGCGGCGTCGGCGAGCAGGTCCAGCGCCTGGCCGCTCTGGCCGAGGGCGGCCGCCGCCTGGGCGGTCAGCGCGGGCAGCGCCACCATCGCCTCGGCCAGCGACAGCTCCCCGGCCAGGCTGTTGGCCTCGGCGAGCAGCAGCTCGGCCTCCTCGGGGCGCTCGCGCAGGGCCAGCAGGACGGCCAGCGGGCCGTTCAGCGCGACCCGCACGGTCCGCCGGCCGGTGCCGTGCTCGCCGAGCAGGGCGCGCAGCCGGAAGGTCGCGTTGGGGACGGGCTCGGGGCCGGCCAGCAGGGAGGCGGCCAGTGCGGCCAGCACGGCGGCCCGGTCCAGCTCGGCGTCGGTGCGGCAGACCCGGTCGAGGGCCTGGTCCAGCAGCCGCTCGGCCTCGGTGTGCCGGCCGGCCAGCAGCTGCTCCTCGGCCAGCCGCAGCCCGGCCCGGGCCCGGCCGAGGTCGTCCCCGGTGTCGGTGAACAGCGGCAGGACGGCGCGGGCGGTCGCGGCGGGCTGGTCCGGGCCGGGCGGCAGGCCGCGGGCGGCCAGCGCGAGCCGGGCGTGCGCGGCGTCCAGCGGGTCGGCGGCCGCGTCCCGCACCTGGGCGAGGACGGGCAGCGCCTCCTCGGCGCGGCCGAGCGCCAGCCGGGCCTCGCCGAGGCGGCGCAGCGTGGGGCCCGCGGCGCGCTCGCCCGGGTAGTGCAGCCGGACGGCGCGCTCCAGCAGGTCGGTGGCGGCGGGCAGGTCGGCGCGGGCCAGGGCGCCGGCCCCGGCGGCGCCGAGGGCGGTGGCCGCGCGGGTGCGCAGCACGTCGGTGCGGGTGTCCAGCAGGCCGAGTTCGAGCCGGTAGCGGTGGGCGCGTTCCAGGTGGCCGCCGACGGCGGCGTCCCCGGTGGAGCGGACGGCCGGCAGGTCGGCGGCGCGCTCGTGGCGTTCGGCGCGGGCCCGCTTGGACATCGACTGGTAGACGGACTCCTGGACCAGGCCGCTGCTGAACCGGTAGCCGGTGCCGGCCGGTTCGACCAGCCGCAGCTCGGCCAGCCGGGCCAGCGCGGCGCGCAGCCGCGGCGGGGTGTCGTCGCCCCCGGCGGACGGGCCGGCCGGCAGCCCGTCGATCGGGCCGGTGAAGACGTCGTCCTCCGGGTCGGCGAAGGCGTCCTGATCGCTGCCGCCGTGGGCGAGTTCGGCGAGTTCGGTGGCGGTGAAGGCGCGGCCGAGGACGGCGGCGAGGTCGAGGGTGGCGCGATCGTCGCGCTCCAGCCCGTCGATCCGGGCGCTGAGCAGGGCCCGTCCGGTGGGCGGCAGTTCGTCGGTCAGGACGGGACCCTCGGTTTCGGTGAGGGCGGCCAGCAGCTCCTCCAGGTGCAGCGGGTTGCCCTCGGCGCGCTCCAGCAGCCGGGTGGGAACCGCGTCCTGGTGGGCGCTCAGTTCGGTCAACTGCGCGGCCAGCAGGGCGGATTCGTCCCAGGAAAGGCCGCCGACCGGCAGTGCCGGCAGCTCCGGGCGGGCGGCCGGGAGCTCGGGGCGGGTCAGGCAGAGCAGCAGCACGGGGGCCGCGCCGAGCTCGGCCGTCAGCCACCCGGCGGCGTCCACCAGCGCCGGGCCGGCCCACTGGCAGTCGTCCAGGACCAGGACGGCCGGGCGCTCGACGGTGCGGCCCCGCAGGATCGCGGCCAGCAGCTCCAGCGAGCGGCGGGTGTCGAGGCCCGGCGCCGTCGCCTCGTCCAGCCGGGCCAGCGCCTCGGCCGGAGCGGCGCCCCCGGGCTCGTCCAGCAGGGTCCGGACCGCCTCGGCGATCGGCGCCAGCGTGCCCTGCTCGCCGAAGCTGCGGCAGCGGGCGGTGCCGCAGCGCGCGGTGCGCCGGCCGACCCGCTCGCGCCACTCGCGCACCAGCCGGGTCTTGCCGATGCCGGCCTCGCCGGCGACCAGCAGCAGCTCGGCCCCCGAGCCGCCCGCCACCCGTGCCAACGCGGCGTCCAGCTGCGCCAGTTCGCGCTCCCGGCCGACCAGCGGGACGTCGAAGCGGCGCAGCAGCTCCGGGTCGTCCTCGTCCAGGGCGACCAGGCGGTAGGCGGTGACCGGCTCGGCCTTGCCCTTGAGGTGCAGCGGGCCGACCTCGTCCACCTGGGCGGCCGGACCGGCCGCGCGCAGCGTCTGCGGGCCGATCAGCACCTGGCCGGGGGCGGCCCGGGTCTGCAGCCGGGCGGCGATGTTCACGGTCTCGCCGGAGATCAGCGCCTGGCGCGCCGAGGCGTCCGAACCCGCCACCACCTGGCCGGTGTTGACACCGATCCGGACGTCCAGGCGGACCCCGAGGGTGGCGTCCAGCTCGGTGTTGAGGTCCTCCAGGTCCTCCAGCATGGCGAGGGCGGCGGCCAGCGCCCGGTGGGCGTCGTCCTCGCGGATCACCGGGACGCCGAAGACGGCCATCACGGCGTCCCCGATGAACTTCTCCAGGGTGCCGCCGTGCGCCTCGATCCGGCGGTGCATCCGCTCGAAGTAGCGCAGGATCACCTCGCGCAGGGTCTCCGGATCGAGCGCGCCGGACAGGGCGGTGGAGTCGACCAGGTCGCAGAAGACCACCGTGACCAGCTTGCGCTCCTCGGCGGCCAGGTCGAGGGCGGCGCCCCGGGCGGCGCCGCAGGAGGGGCAGAACTGGTCGTTGGTGCCGACGGGCTGGGCGCAGAGTGGGCAGGGCATGGTGGCCGTCCTTCGGTCGTCCTTCGCTGTGCGGGGCGTGCGCGGCGGAGCGGAGCGGGAGTGCACGGGCGTTCCCGGCCAGGGTCGCGGGCGCGGCTTCGGGCCCGGTTCGGGAACGCCTGGCGAGCGGTATGGCCGCAGGCGGGGCGGGGTGCGGGGGGCCTGCCGGCAGGGCCCGGTGCAGCCCGCGCGGCCCGGCGCGGCCGCGCCGACCTGCGGACATACCGGATCCCAACCGGCCCCGAAGCCGGGCGCAGCCGGTCCCGCCCAGCATGGTGGGCGACGGCGGGCGGCCGCCCGCCGTCGCCGTCACCACCCCCCATGCGGAAGGGAGTTCGACCATGGCCGAGAACATGGAGCAGCAGAACGTCGGCGAGAGCGGCGAGGAGGGCCCGGAGGTCGAGGCGCACGTGGCCAACATCCTGGACCTCCAGTCGATGAAGGTCCTGAGCGAGGCCTCCGACGGCAACTGCTTCAGCCTGATCAGCTACGTCGCCGGCGCCGAGACCTCCGCCTGACCGGAGTCCGCACGCCGGGCCGGGCACGGGGGCGGACGCACCGCCGCCCCCGGCCGCCGGCCGCCGAAGGCCTCCGGGTCGGTCCCGCCGGGACGGGACCGACCCGGCCCGATCCGCACCCCCGCGGGTGCCCCCGCCCGACGACCACGGAGGACGGCCATGGAGCCCACCCCGCTCGCCCACAACCGGGACTTCCGGCTGCTCTGGGCCGGCGGCCTGCTGGCCTCGCTCGGCTCCCAACTCGCCTCGATCGCCCTGCCGTTGCTGGTCCTGCGGGAGACCGGATCGGCCGCCCGGGCGGGCGCCGTCGGCACCGTCTCGGTCGGCGCGCTGCTGCTCACCATGCTGCCCGGCGGGGTGCTCGCCGACCGGATCGAGCGGCGCCGGCTGATGCGGATCTGCGACGTCCTCGGTCTGTTCGCGGTCGGCGCCCTGGTCGTCGCCGTGCTGCGCGGGCACACCCCGCTGCCGCTGGTCCTGCTGGTCGCCGCCGCCGGGGCGCTGATCACCGGCGTCTACGGGCCCGCCGCGGGCGGGCTGCTGCGCGCGGTGGTGCCCACCGGGCAGGCCCGCGAGGCCTCCTCCCGGATGCAGGCGCGCGGCGCGGCCGCCCGGCTGATCGGACCACTCGGCGGCGGGGCGCTGTTCGCCTGGCACCCGGTGCTGCCGTTCCTCGCCGAGGGCGTCGGACTGCTGCTGTCCACCGTCTGCGTGGCGCTGATGCGGACCCGCTCGCTGCCCGCCGCGACGAACGGGCCGGTGCTCGGCCGGGCCGAGCTGACCGCCGGACTGGCCTTCATCTGGCACCGGCCCTATCTGCGCACCCTGCTGCTGATCTTCGGCCTCGGGATGAACTTCGCGTTCAGCGCGCTGATGTTCGCCACCCTGGCCGTCGCCTCCGACGGCGGCCGCTCCGGCGTCGGAGGCGGCACGGTCGTCTCCTGCACCGCGGCCGGCGCCCTGGCCGGCGCGCTGCTGGCTCCCCGGCTCGGTGCCCGGGTCCGGGACGGCAGCCTGGTCGCGCTCGCCTGCTGGGCCTGCGCGCTCACCGCCGGGGTCCTGGTGCTCACCCGGGTGCCGCTGCTGATCGGACTGCTCTGCGCGGCCTGCATGTGCCTGTCCACCGTCGCCAGCATCGGCTTCGTCTCCGGCATGCTGATCGCGGCGCCGCCCGACCGGATCGGCCGGGTGCAGAGCGCGGCCGCCTTCCTGTCCACCCTGGTCCAGCCGTTCGGCCCGCTGGCCGCCGGCACCCTGCTCGGCTCGCTCGGCGGCACCCGGACCTTCGCCCTGCTGGCCCTCGCCATCGCGCTCTGCGCGGCCGTGGTCACCTGGGCGCCGCCGGTCCGGCGCGGACCGCAGCCGCGCCCGGCCGTCTGAACACCGCCCGCTCCCGGAAGACTTCGGAACAGGAGGCCCCATGGCCGGCGCCCACGAGACCCAGCTGTACTGCCTCGCCGATCCGATGTACTACGACACCCCCGGGCGGCTGCGGGACGGGGCGAACCGCTACCCGCTGGGCCTCGGCGAGCCGCCCGCGGGCTGGCGGCGGGAGCAGCGCGGGCTGTGGACGGTGCTGCGGCCCGAGGTCCCGTCGGCCGACTCCCGGCTGCCGGAGCAGGGCTGGAAGCTGCACGTGTCGGCGGTGCGGGAGGGCGCCGAGCGGACGCTGGAGGCCGTCGCCCGGATCTGCCTCGACCGCCGGGTCGCGTTCAAGTTCCTGCGCGGCCCGGCGGCGCTGGCGGTGGCGAACGGCAAGTTCGCGGGGCGTGGCAGCAGCGGCAAGTTCATCACCGTCTACCCGGCCACGGAGGGCGAGTTCCTCACCCTGGCCGAGGAGTTGGCGCGGGCGCTGGACGGCTTCCCCGGGCCGTACGTGCTCACCGACCTGCGGATCGGCGACGCCCCGGTGTTCGCGCGCTACGGGGCCTTCGTCGAGCTGTGGTGCCAGGACGCGGCCGGGCGGGTCGTCCCGGCCCTGCGCGACCCGTCCGGCGCGCTCGTGCCCGACCCTCGCGAGCCGGCGTTCCGGCTGCCCGGGTGGGTCGAGCCGCCGGCCGCGCTGCGCCCGCACCTGGCCGCCCGGGCGGCGGCCCGCGGGCGCCTGCCGTACCGGATCGTCGAGGTGCTCCGGTTCTCCAACGCCGGCGGGATCTACCTCGCCGAGCGGCACGGCACGGGGGAGCGGGTGGTGCTTCGCGAGGCCCGCCCGCACACCGGGCTGGACGGCGCCGGGGCGGACGCCCTGACCCGGCTGCGGCGCGAACAGTGGGCGCTGGAGCGGCTGGCCGGGCTGGCGTGCGTGCCGCGGCTGCACGAGGTGCGCACGGTGTGGGAGCACACCTTCCTGGTGCAGGAGCACGTCGAGGGCGTCCAGTTGTTCACCGAGGCGATCCGGCGCTACCCGCTGGTGCACCAGAACTGCACACCGGAGCAGCGCGCCCGGTACGCGCGGTGGGTGGGCGGGGTGGTGGCGGGGCTGGAGCAGGCGCTCGCCGCCCTGCACGGGCGGGGCGTGCGGTTCGGGGACCTCCACCCGTCCAACGTGGTGCTCCGGCCGGACGGGTCGGTGGTGCTGGTGGACTTCGAGTACGCGGCCGGGCTGGACGACCGGCGGGTGCCGGTGGCCGGCGCGGCCGGACAGCACGTCCCGCCCGGACTGACCGGCGCCGAGGCCGACCGCTGGCTGCTCTGGGCCACCTGGCTGATGCTGCTGATGCCGGTGCTGGAACTGGCCGACCTCGACCCGGGCAAGCTCCCGGCGCTGGAGCGGCGGGCGCGCGAGTGGTTCGGACTCGGGGAGGAGGAGGGGCCGGTGCGCCCTGGAGCGGTGGCCCTGGTGGAGTCGGCGAGCGAGCGGCGCGGGCGGGAGCTGCTGGCCGGGCCCTCGCTGGACCCGGTGCGCCGGGAGCTGGTCGCGGGCCTGCACGCGGGCGCCACCCCGGACCGGCCGGACCGGCTCTTCCCCGGGGACGTGGCCGGGTTCGCCGACGGCGGTACGGGCGTGTCGCACGGCGCGGCGGGGGTGCTGTACGCGCTGCACCGCGCCGGCGCCGACTGGCCGCAGGAGTACGCGGACTGGCTGGTCGCCGCGGTGCGCCGGCGGGCTGACCGCCCCGGCACCGGCGGACTGTACGACGGGCCGCTCGGCACCGCGCTGGTGCTGGCCCGGATCGGCCGGACGGAGGAGGCGGAGGAGCTGCTCGGGCGCGCCCGCACCGCCCGCCCGGCCCGGGAGGCGGGCCTGTTCGGCGGCCGGGCCGGCGCGGCGCTCGCCCGGCTGCGGCTGGCGCGGGCGCTGGACCGCCCCCGGGAGCTGGCCCACGCGCTCGACGACGCACGGGAGTTGGCCGCGGTGCTGCGCGGCGAGCCGGTGCCCGGGCTGGACGGGCCGGCGGCCGCCGGGCTGCTGTACGGGCTGGCGGGGATCGCTCTGCTCCAGCTGCGGCTGTACCGGCGGACCGGCGAGCGGTGGCTGCTCGACTCCGGGCGGACCGCGCTGGAACGGGCCGTGGCCGGGTGCGTCCGGGTGCCCGACGGGTCGGTGCAGGTACTGGAGGCCGGGCGCCGGCTGGCCTACCTGGACCGGGGCAGCAGCGGGATCGCGCTGGTGGTGCGGGAGTTCCTGGAGCACGCGGAGCTGCCGGGCGGGGAGGCCTTCCTGGCGGACGTGCGCAAGGTCTGCGCGCCCGGGTTCATCCGGGAGCCGGGCCTGTTCCGCGGGCGGGTCGGGCTGACGCTGGCGCTGGACCGGCTGGGCGGGGCGCCCGCGCGGGAGGCCGTGCTCGGGCAGGTGCGCAAGCTCCAGTGGCACCTGGTGGCCCGGCCGGAGGGGCTGCTGGTGCCGGGGATGAGGCTGCGGCGCTTCTCGGCCGATCTGCACACGGGCGCGGCGGGGGTGCTGCTGGCGCTGAGCGGGCTGGAGGAGGGGCCCGGGGAGCGGCGGGCGGACGTGCTGGACCTGCTGACCCTGGGGTGAGCGAACCGCGGTCAGGTCAGTGCCGGCGCCCGTACGGCCGTCAGGTCAGTGCCGGCGCCCGTACGGCCTCCACCGCGCGTTCGCGGGCGTGGAGATGGGTGAGCCGCGGCAGGGCGTACAGGGCGGCGTGGGCGGTGACCTCGCCGGTGGGGGAGGTCACCGCCCCGGTGTCGGTGAGCGCCTCCAGGGTGCGCAGGGTGAGCCGCTCGGGCCGGCCGAGGGCGGCGGCGGCCTCGGGGAGGGTGAAGAGCAGGGCGAGCGGCAGGGCGGCGAGCCGGGCCAGGGCGAGCCGTCCCCGGTCGGTGAGGTCGCGCCAGCCGGAGTCCAGCCGGGCGCGGACGGTGACGTCCCCGGCGACCAGTTCGTCCAGGGCGCCCGCCGGGTCCTCCAGCCGGGCCGCGTACTCGGCGAGCGGGAGATGGCGCAGCACGGCCAGCCGGGTGCCCGCGACCCGGACGGCGAGCGGCAGCAGCCCGCAGGCGGCCACGATCCGGGCGGCGGCGGCGCGGTCGGCGCCGGTCCGGCCGGTGCCGACGATCCGGCCGAGCAGGTCCAGGGCCTCGGTGGGGGCGAGCGGCGGGACGGCGACGCGGCGCACCGAGGCGAGGCCGGCCAGCTGGCTGCGGGAGGTGACCAGCACGGCGCTCGGGCCGAAGCCCGGCAGCAGCTCGCGGACCACGGCCTCGCCCGGGGCGTCGTCCAGGATCAGCAGCAGCCGGCGCCCGGCGAGCGAGGCGCGCCAGAGGGCGGCGGCCCGGGCCGTGTCGCCGGGGCCGGGTTCGGGGGCGTGGTCGGGGTCTTGGGCGGGGGCGAGCCGAACGGTCCCGACGGGTGCGACGGGTGCGGCGCCCGGGCGGCCGGTGAGGACGGCGAGTTCGGCGAGCACCTCGGGCAGCGGGCGGGCGGTGCCGTCCTGGGCGCGCAGCCGGACCAGCACCCGGCCGTCCGGGAAGCGGTCGGCGAGCAGGTGGCCGGCGTGTACGGCGAGCGCGGTCTTGCCGCAGCCGGCCGGGCCGGAGAGCACCGCGACGCGCCCGCCGCCCTCACCCAACTCGTCGACGAGACAGCGTAGTTCGTCGGTTCTTCCGGTGAAGTCGGCGGTGTCGGCGGGCAGCAGCGCGGCGCCGTTCGGCCCGGCGCCGCGCTCCGGGCGGGCGGCGGTGGGCAGGGAGCGGCCGCGGGCGAGCAGCTCCCGGTAGCGGGCGGTCAGCGCGGGGCTCGGCTCCAGCCCCAACTCCCGGGCGAGCAGCTGGCGGTGGGTGTCGTAGACGGCGAGCGCCTCGGCCTGGCGGCCGGACAGGTGCAGGGCGTTCATCCGGGCGGCCTGGAGGCGCTCGCGCAGCGGGTGGCGCTCGGCGAGCTCGGCGAGGTCCTCGGCGACGGCCCCGGGGTTGCCGAGCTCCAACTCGGTCTCCGCCCAGTCCTCGTGGACGCCCAGGCAGCGGGCCTCCAGCCGGTCCGCCTCCGCCTCGACGGCCGGCGAGCGGCGCAGGTCGGCGAGCGGCGGGCCCTGCCAGAGGTCGAGGGCCTGGCGCAGCAGCCGGGCGGCGGGGGCGAGCGCTCCGCCGTCGGCGGCGGCCCGGCCGGCCCGGGCCAGGGCGCGGAACCGCAGCAGGTCCAACTCGGGCTCGGCGACCCGCAGCAGGTAGCCGGCGGCCGAGTGCACCAGCCGGTCGGGCCCGTCCCCGCGGCCGAGCAGGGTGCGCAGGGTGCAGATGTAGACCTGGAGGTTCTTCCGGGCGGTGCGCGGCGGCTCCTCGGGCCACACCGCGTCGGTGAGCAGGTCGACCGGGACGGCGGTGTTGGCGCGGCTCAGCAGGACGGCCAGCACCAGCCGCTGCTTCAGCGGCCCGAGGGCCAGCGGGCGGCCGTCGGCCTCCCCGGTGAGCGGGCCGAGGACGGCGAAGCGCAGCCGGGCGGGGGTGGCGGGCTGGGCCAGGGGCATCGGCGTACCTCCGGGGCGTGGGCGTTCGCGTGGGCTTGGGCGTTCGCGGCAACGGTGTGGCAGGTGGCGGGGCGGCCGTGGTGCGGGTGCGGGTGCGGGTGCGGGTGCGGGTGCGGGTGCGGCGGTGCGGCGGTGCGGTGTGGGCGCAGGCTACTTGACGGCCGATCGGCGCTGAAGGCCGCGGATTCGGCCGGGTCCGCTCCCCCCGGGCTCATGGCCGGGGCCCCGCGGCGGGGGGTCGACGCTGGGGTCCGTACGGCTGCGCGGTCGCCGTTCCGGCAGGTCGGCCGGGGTGGCGGGGCCCGGTCGGGCCGGGTGGACGGGCGGCCCGCGGGGCGCCGCCGGGCGGGCGTACGGGGCGGTGGGGAAGGGCGCGTTCCGGCGGTTCTCGACCGGGGCTCCGCGCCGCGGTGAGCGCGGCGCGAGCGGGCGGCGATCCGGGCACGCGGCCACCCGACGGCCGGTCAGGAGGCGCCGGACGCCCGGCCGGGAGGCGCCGGTCGGCCGGCCGGGAGGTCCCGGGTGCGCGGTCGGGAGGTCCCGGTCGGGTCCCGGGAACTCGGGCCCAGCGGCCCCGGGCGGGCGGGCCGAAGGGCCCTGGGGTGCGGAGGGCGCCTGTTCGGATCATGGAGCGCCATCCATTCGCACGACGTTCCGAAGGAGTGCGTCCTTGAGCGCCACCCAGGCACAGGGCGACCCCACCTCACCGCCGACGGCCCTCCCAGCAGGGACGGCCAGGGCCAGGAGGCCCGGTTCGGCCCTGGTCAGACTGCTGACCACCACCGACCACAAGACGATCGGCACCATGTACCTGGTGTCGTCGTTCGCGTTCTTCCTGATCGGCGGCATCCTCGCCCTGGTCATGCGCGCCGAACTCGCCCGGCCCGGAACGCAGATCCTCTCCAACGAGCAGTTCAACCAGGCCTTCACCATGCACGGCTCGGTGATGCTGCTGCTGTTCGCCATGCCGCTGTTCACCGGCTTCGCCAACTGGATCATGCCGCTCCAGATCGGCGCGCCGGACGTCGCCTTCCCGCGCCTGAACATGCTGTCCTACTGGCTGTTCATGTTCGGCTCACTGATCGCCGCGGCCGGCTTCGCGACCCCGCAGGGCGCCGCCGACTTCGGCTGGTTCCTCTACGCGCCGCTGTCCGACGCGATCCACTCGCCCGGCGTCGGCGCCGACATGTGGATCATGGGCGTGACGCTGTCCGGCTTCGGCAGCATCTTCGGCGCCGTCAACTTCATCACCACCATCATCTGCATGCGCGCTCCGGGCATGACCATGTTCCGGATGTCCATCTTCTGCTGGAACGTGCTGCTCACCTCGGTGCTGGTGCTGCTGGTCTTCCCGGTGTTGGCCGCCGCGCTGCTGGCGCTGGAGTGCGACCGCAAGTTCGGCTCCCACGTCTTCGACCCGGCCAACGGCGGGGCGATGCTCTGGCAACACCTGTTCTGGTTCTTCGGGCATCCCGAGGTGTACATCCTGGCGCTGCCGTTCTTCGGGATCGTCTCCGAGGTCATCCCGGTGTTCAGCCGCAAGCCGATGTTCGGCTACTCCGGCCTGATCGCCGCGACGGTGGCCATCGCGGGCCTGTCGGTGACGGTGTGGGCGCACCACATGTACGTCACCGGGCAGGTGTTGCTGCCGTTCTTCTCGTTCATGACCTTCCTGATCGCCGTCCCGACCGGGGTGAAGTTCTTCAACTGGGTCGGCACCATGTGGCGGGGCTCGCTGAGCTTCGAGACCCCGATGCTCTGGACGGTCGGCTTCCTGGTCACCTTCCTGTTCGGCGGCCTGACCGGCGTGCTGCTCGCGGCCCCGCCGATCGACTTCCACGTCTCCGACTCGTACTTCGTGGTCGCCCACTTCCACTACACGCTGTTCGGCACCGTGGTCTACGCGATGTTCGCCGGCTTCCACTTCTGGTGGCCGAAGATGACCGGCAAGAAGCTCGACGAGCGGCTCGGCCGGATCACCTTCTGGACCCTGACGGTCGGCTTCCACGCGACCTTCCTGGTCCAGCACTGGCTGGGCGCCGAGGGCATGCCGCGCCGGTACGCGGACTACCTGGACTCGGACGGCTTCACCACCCTGAACACCTTCTCCACCATCGGCTCGTTCCTGCTCGGCCTGTCGATCCTGCCGTTCCTCTACAACATCTGGAAGACCGCCAAGTACGGCGAGAAGGTCACCGAGGACGACCCGTGGGGCTGGGGCCGCTCGCTGGAGTGGGCCACCTCCTGCCCGCCGCCGCGGCACAACTTCGTCAAGCTGCCGCGGATCCGCTCCGAATCCCCGGCCTTCGACCTCCACCACCCGGACATCGCGGCCATGGACGTCCTGGCGCACAGCGGGAAGCCCGCCACGCACCTGGGCGACGTGGAGCCGACGAAGTACGACCGGCCGCTGAGCCGGGCGGACCGGGCGGCCGCCGCCGTCGCGGTCAAGGCCCCGCCCTCCGAGGCCGCCGCGTCCACCGATTCACCCTCCTCGGGCGGCTGAGCCCGCCCCTCGTACGCCGTCCCCGCCCGCGTCGCTGCCCCCGGGCGGGCGGGGACGGCCCACTTCTCCCCTTCTCCCCTCCCCTTCGTGACCAGGAAGGCCGGGTCGTGAACCACACCGTTCTCGCCATCGGCACCGCCGCCCTCACCGCGAGCGGCTGTGTCTGGTACCTGCCCGCCATCGCCGACCTCCAGGCCGGCGCCGACCGGCCCCGCTCCACCCGTACGGCCGCCGCGGCCTGCGTGCTGTGGTGGGCCGGGCTCGCGCTCGCGGGCGGGCTGCTGCTCGTCGTGCCGGACTGGCGGCCCGCCGCACAGATCGCGCTCGCCGGACTGGTCGGCGGCACGGCGCTGCGGATGCGGGCCCTGTGGGACCGCCGCCGGGAGGTGAAGGAGACCGCGGCCCGCTGGGCCGCCCTGGACGTAGGGCCCGCCCCGCGCTCCCACCGGCCGCCGGCCCTGGCCCTGGCCGGGTGGCTGGTGGTCGGTGCGGCCGTCGCCTCGCTCGGGGCGGTCGCCATCCTGGTGTCCGGCGGCGGCGAGGTCGTGCCCCGGGTGGTGCTCGCGGCGGTCAGCGGCGCGGGCATCGCGCTCGCCTTCCTGCTGATGGGGCTCGGGAACGTACGGCGGCAGGGGCGCTGAGAACGCTTCCGCCGGCGCGCCTCCCGAGCGGCCCGGCGGACCGGAGGAGACCCGCGGGACCGGCCCCGGCCCGGCCTGGGCCGTGCGGCCCGGCCGGAATGGGGCCGTTGGGCCCTGGGTCCGCGGCCGGGTCCGGGGGATGATGCCCTGGGCCCCGCTGGGAGTGTGCGGGGGTGCGACGAAGGTGGAGCCGCGTGATGGCGACCAAGACGGAGGGTGCCGGGGCCCCGGCACCGGTCCGGGTGTTCCTGCTGGACGACCACGAGGTGGTGCGCCGCGGCGTGCACGACCTGCTGGACTGCGAGCCGGACCTGGAGGTGGTCGGGGAGGCGGCGACGGCCGAGCAGGCGCTCGTCCGGGTGCCCGCGCTGCGGCCCGACGTGGCCGTGCTGGACGTCCGGCTGGGCGACGGTGACGGCGTCTCGGTCTGCCGTGAGCTGCGCTCGCGGATGCCCGGGCTGGCCTGCCTGATGCTGACCTCCTTCGACGACGAGGAGGCGCTGCTGGACGCCGTGATGGCGGGCGCCGCCGGGTACGTGCTCAAGCAGATCAGCGGGACCGACCTGGTCGCCGCCGTCCGCACCGTCGCCTCCGGCCGCTCGATGCTCGACCCCGGCGCCGCGACCCGCCTCCTGAACCGCCTGCGCAGCGACGCCGAACCCGCCCAGCCGGTCACCACCGGACCGGGCCTGACCGCGCGCGAGCAGGAGGTCCTCGAACTCATCGGCGAGGGCCTGACCAACCGGCAGATCGGCGAGCGGCTCTACCTCGCCGAGAAGACCGTCAAGAACCACGTGTCGCGGCTGCTCGCCAAGCTCGGCGTCGAGCGGCGGGTGCAGGCCGCCCTGATCGCCACCGAGCTGCGCCAGGCCTCCGCGGCCGCGCAGCCCTCCGTGCTGCGCACCGGCCGGGGCTGAGCCCGGCCGTTCGGCACCGTCTGTGCCCGTTCGGTGCGGTGCAGTGCCGTTCGGGGCCGAACGGTCCGTCGGCCCCGGGCCTGGGACCCGGGGCCGACGGCCCGCCGGGCGGGGCTCTCGCCGGGCCCGGCCGGGACCATCGGCCCTCGCGGCCCGGCCCGGGCCCGGGCGAGCATCGCTCGCATGAACCGCGACCACGTCCCGTCCCCCCGGCCCGTCCCGTACGACCCGCCCGGTCCGTTCGACCGGCCCGTCCCGGCCGTCGCGTACGACGGCCCCGCTCCGTTCGAGCGGCCCGTTCCGTCCGGCCGCCCTGTTCCGCAGGACCGGCCCGACCTGCCGGAACTGCGCGAACTCGACCGGAAGCGGTCGCTGGAGCTGCTGGCCCGGGCCGACGTCGGCCGGGTGGTCTACACGGTCGACGCCCTCCCGGCCGTCCTGCCGGTGCCGTTCCGGCTGGCCCCCGGCGGTGTGCTGCTCTCGGCACCGGCCGGCTCCGAACTGGCCCGGGCGGTGGACGGCGCGGTGATCGCCTTCGAGGCCGACGAGGTGGACGGCCGGGACGGCTCCGGCTGGTTCGTCACCGTCCTCGGCCGCGCGCAGGTCCGCCCGGCGGCCAGGACGGCCGATCCGGGCGGCACGGTCCGCATCCGCATCCGCCCGGAACTGGTCATCGGCCGGTGCCTGGCCTGAGCCGGCGGCCCCGAGGCGTCCTCACGGCCCCAGCAACGCCAGGGCGGTGCGCAGGAGTTCGGCGTCCGCCGCGGCGTCCGCGGTGCCGGCCAGGCCGGAGCGGAAGAGCGAGGCGCCCTCGATCAGCATGACGAACACCTGGGCGCGGGCGTGCCGTTCCTCCTCCGTCAGGGCCGGTTGGCGTTCGGCGAGGAAGCAGGCGACCAGCTCCCGGTAGCGGTCGTAGAAGGCCCGGACGGTGGCGGCCACCGAGGGGTCGCGGGCGGCCAGTGCCCACAGCTCGGCGAACAGGCGGACCAGGCGCACGTCCTGCTGCTCGGCGAGCAGTTCGCGGAGCAGGGCGTCCTCGTCGCGGCCCGGGTCGAGCAGCGGTGCGAGCCGTTCCACCGAGCGGGCGAGGACGCGCTCCAGCACGGCGGCCACCAGCTCGGCGTGGGTCGGGAAGTAGTGCTGGAGGTGGCCGAGGCGGACGCCCGCGGCGGCGGCCACCGCTCGCATGGACAGTTCGGTGCCGCCCGCGGTGACGAGCAACTCCTCCGCGGTGTCCAGCAGTTGCTCCCGCCGCTGGGCGCCCTTGCCGCTCAGGCCCCGGACGCTGCTCATGCCGCCGCCGCCGTGCCGCGCCGCCCGTCGGCCCCGGTGGCCGTGACGGTGACGGTGACGCCCAGGGCCGCCAGGTCCTCCAGGACCTGCCCGGGGCGCGGGGTCTGCTCGGGGAAGGCCACCCCGGCGGGCGGCGGGGCGCCGTCCGTGCCGAGCACCCGGCGCAGCGCCAGCAGGGCGCCGACGGCGGTGAGCCGGGCCTGGCCGCCCCGGTCCTCGACGGTGGCGGTGAGGGCGCGTCCGGCGGAGGCGACGTCGGTGCGCAGCAGGGCGGTGCCGCCCTCGCCGGGGGAGTGGAGCAGGGCGCGGCGGGCCGGCTCCCAGCGGTCGCCGCGGCCCCAGCGGAAGAAGCCGGCGTGCCGGGCCGCGAGCAGGGCGGTGGTGGAGGAGCGGGAGCTGAAGCCGATCCGGGTGGCGGCGGTGGTGGCGCCCAGGGTGAGCGGGAGGGTGAACTGCTCGGGGGTGTCGATCCCGGCGACCAGGGTCGGGGTGTCGCCGATGCGGACGGTCCGCGGGCGGCTGAGCGGGGTGACGGAGCGGCGCCGGCCGTCCTGGATCACCTCGTAGTCGAGTCCCAGGCGGTCCATGAACTCCACCGAGTCGGCGCCGGCCCGGTCCGCGAGGTCCCAGCGGATGGCGGTCTCGATCCGCTCGGCCCGGCCCAGCCGGTCCGCCAGGGCGGCGGCGACCAGGCTGGTCACCCCGCCCATCCAGGCCGAGGAGAGCAGCACCGGGGCGGTCGGGCGCAGCAGGGCGGCGAGCGTGGCCGCGCGCTGGAGCCGGGCGGTCCAGCGGGTGACGTCCACGTACGGGACGCCCGCGCGGACGGCGGCCCGCAGCACCCGGTCGTCCGGGTCGTTGACCACCCCGACCACGGCCCGTACGGCGGCGGTGAACGGCTCGGGGTCGGCGAGGTCCCAGCGGCGGACGGTGGTGTCGTCCAGTTCGGCGGCGAGGGCGGCGCCGCGCTGCTCGGAACGGCCGGTGAGCAGCAACGGCCAGGTGGGGGAGGCGAGTCGGGCGAGTTCGGCGCCGACGGTGCCGTAGCCGCCGACCAGCAGGACGGGGCCGTCGGGGTTGTGGCTGAGGCGGTCCGAGGGGAAGGTGGGGTGCGGGGGGAGTTCTGAGACGGATGTGGGGCTCATGGAGACAAATATAGGTCGCCCGACCTAAAATTTTCGTCATGACGTACTCCGATTCCCCCGAACAGACCTTTGACCTGCGTTCCTTCGACAGCGGCCACGGCCGCCTCGCCTACCTCGACGCCGGTACGGGCGAACCCCTGGTGCTGCTGCACGGCGGCCTGCTGGACCGCCGGAGCTGGGCCGACCAACTCCCGGCCCTGCTGCCCGAATACCGGGTGATCGCCCCGGACACCCGCGGCCACGGCGCCTCCGACAACGCCGGCCGGCCCTTCCGCCCCGCCGACGACCTGGCGGACCTGCTGCGCCACCTCGGCCTGGGCCCGGTGACCGTGATCGGGCTCTCCATGGGCGGGACGATCGCCCTCGACCTCGCCCTCGAACACCCCGAACTGGTCCGCGCGCTGGTGATCAGCGGCAACGGCACCAGCGAATCCGAGTTCACCGACCCGTGGCTCGGCGAACTCGCCGCCCACCAGACCGCCGCGCTCGCCGAGGGCGACGCCGAGGCCTGGCTCGACTCCTTCACCAGCCTCGCCTCCGGGCCGCACCGCCGCCTGGACGAGGTCGACCCGGAGGTGGTGCGCCGGCTCAAGGAGATGACCCGGAGCACCGTCGCCAAGCACACCCCCGACGAGCCCCAGTACCTGGTGCCGGTGACCGACACCTGGAAGCGGCTCACCGGGATCACCGTCCCGCTGCTGGCGATCAACGGCGGCATCGACTCCGTGGACCACATCAACCTGGCCGAACGGGTCGTGCGCACCGTCGTCGAAGGCCGCGCGGTGATCGTCGAGGGCACCGGGCACTACCCCAACATGGAACGGCCGGAGGAGTTCAACAGCCACCTCCTCGGCTTCCTGCGCACCCTGCGCGGCTGACGGCTGACGGCTGACGGCTGACGGCTGACGGCTGACGGCTGACGGGAGGCGGGTGGCGGGAGGGCCTCAGGACCCGATCGGGGCCTCCCAGACCAGCCGGGTGCCGCCGCCCTCGGCCGGGTCGACGGTGAAGGAGCCGCCGACCCGGTCGGCGCGCTCGGCCAGGTTGCGCAGCCCGCTGCGCCGCCCGCCCTCGGGCACGCCGACGCCGTCGTCCGTCACGCTCAGCGCCACCCGCCCGGCCAGGGCACGCAGCGTCACCTCGACCCGGGATGCCTTGGCGTGCCGGGCGGCGTTGCTGAGCGCCTCGGCGAGGACCGCGACCACGTGCCCGGCCAGCTCCTGCGGCACGTCGGTGTCCAGCAGGCCCTCCATGCTCAGCCGGGGCGGGAAGCCGAGCGGACCCTGGGCGTCGGTGACCACCCGGGTGGCGCGGGCGCGCAGGCCGCGGTCCGGCTCGCTGTGGGCGCGCAGACCGAAGATGGTCGAGCGAATGATCTTGATGGTCTCGTCCAGGTCGGCCACCGCCCGGGCCACCCGGTCCGCCGCGGCCTGGCTCTCGATCAGCCGGCCCGCGCTCTGCAGCGTCATCCCGGTCGCGAACAGCCGCTGGATCGCCAGGTCGTGCAGGTCCCGGGCGATCCGGTCGCGGTCCTCCAGCAGGTTCAACTGCTCGGCGTCACGCCGCCGTTCGGCCAGCTCCAGGGCCAGCGCCGCCTGGTCGGCGAAGCCCAGCAGCGGACCGGTCTCCTCCGGCCCGAACGCCGGCCGACCCTGCGCCCGGGCCAGCAGCAGCACGCCGCGCCCGTACCCGGCACCCGTACCCAGCGGGACCGCCACCGCCGCGCCCAGCCCGTCGAAGCGGCCCGCCGGACCGGCCGGGAAACGGGTGTCGCAGGCCAGCTCGTCACTGGTGGCCGGCGAGCCGGAGGCGTACGCGGCGCCCGACAGCGTGCCGTCCACCGGCACCGTCACCCCCAGCCGCGCGGACGGCGTGCCACCCAGCGCGACCTCCACCGTCAACTCCTCGGCCCGCTCCTCCGGACCGGCCAGCGCCACCGAGACGTCCGCCAGCTCGGCGCCCGAGATCTCCCGCGCCCGACGGGCGATCAGCTCGACCACCTCCAGCCGCGGCGCCCCCGACAGCAGACTGCGGGTGATCTCGGTGCTCGCCCGCAGCCAGCGCTGACGCAGCTGCGCCTCCTCGTACAGCCGGGCGTTGTCGATCGCCACACCGGCCGCGACCGCCAGGGTGGAGATCACCGCCTCGTCGTCCTCGTCGAAGTCCAGCCCGCCGCGCTTGTCCGTCAGGTAGAGGTTGCCGAACACCTCGCCGTGCACCCGCACCGGCACCCCCAGGAAGGTGTGCATCGGCGGATGGTTCGACGGGAAGCCCGCCGAGGCCGGGTGGTCGGACAGCACCGGGCAGCGCAGCGGCCGCGGCTCGCGGATCAGCTCGCCCAGGATGCCCCGGCCCGACGGCGGCGGGCCGATCTCGGCGATCTCCTCCTCCGTCAGGCCCACCGTCAGGAACTGCGACAGCGTGTGCCCGTCCGGCCCGATCACCCCGAGCGCCCCGTACCGGGCGTCCACCAGATCGGCGGCGGCCTCCACGATCCGGTGCAGCGCCTGCGCCAGATCCAGCTCCCGCCCGACCGCCAGCACCGCCTCCAACAGGCTGTGCACCCGGTTCTGGGTGCCGCGCGCCGCGTCGATCCGCCACTGGAGCTCCTCCAGCAGCTCGTCCAGGCGCAGCCGTGGCATCCGCGCGCCGCCACCCGCCGCGCTGCCGTCCGCTCCGCCCACCGCTGTCCTCCTCGTCGTGCTGCCCTGACCGGCCCGTCCATCGTCCGGACGCGCCCCGTCCGCCCCGCGGACGGCCGCCCCCACCGCCCGACCCGACTCGGGTGCCGTCCGACCAGCGGGATTGCCGTGTTCACGGTAGTGCCCCGGTGTCGGTGGTGGGGACGGCGGGGTCGGCCGTAGGCTCCGTCGGGCGGGCCTTTCGTCCCGCCGCGCAGGGTCCTGAGGCCTCTGCCGCCGGGCCGCGCGTCGCTGCCAGGGTGGGGGAGGAGCGGACGGGGCGTCAGAGCACACCGCGGCCCGCACCGAACCGCCGAGCGTCGACGACCTGTCGACAGTGTGGAGGAACAGTCATGACGTCAACCGTGCTGGCCGGGGTCGACGGATCGCCGCAGAGCGCCGCGGCCGCCCACTGGGCCGCCGCCGAGGCGGTGCGCCGGGGCGCCTCGCTGCGCCTGGTGCACGCCTGGCCGTGGCTGACCGACGGCGTGTCCTCCTTCGCCGACGCGGACGACCTGCCCGAGGCCGTCCGCCGCACCCTCGCCGAGGCCGCCGAGGACATCCGCGGCCTGCACCCCGACCTGGCCGTGGAGACCGACGCCGTCCTGGACGCACCGGTGGACGGCCTGCTGGCCGCCGCCGCGGAGGCGGAGCTGCTGGTGCTCGGCTCGCGCGGCCGCGGCGGCTTCACCGGCCTGCTGCTGGGCTCGGTCAGCATGTCGGTGGCCGGGCGCAGCACCGTGCCGCTGGTCGTGGTGCGCGAGGAGGGCGAGGCCGCCGCGGGCGAGGTGGTGGTCGGCGTCGACGCCCACACCCCCGAGACCGAGGTGCTCGACTTCGCCTTCCGCGAGGCGGCCCTGCGCGGCGCCCGGGTCCGGGCGGTGCACGGCTGGGAGCTGCCGCCGGTGTTCGGCTACGCGGGCGGCGCCGTCCCGGCGGCCGAGCTCGCCCAGCTGGAGGCGCTGGAGGCCAAGCTGCTCTCGCTCGCCCTGGCCGGTCCGCGCGAGCAGCACCCGGAGGTGGAGGTGGTCGAGGACGTGCAGATCGGCGCCGCCCGCGCCCTGGTCGAGGTCTCCGCCGGCGCCGCGCTGGTCGTGGTCGGCCGGGGCCGCCGCCCGGTCGAGTTCGGGCCCCGGCTCGGCCGGGTCGCGCACGCCGTCCTGCACCACGCCGAAGCCCCCGTCGCGGTCGTCCCGCACGGGTGATGGACGGCCCGTCCGGTGGATCCGCCCCCGTCCCGATCCACCGGACGGGCCCGACGGCCCCCGCCCGGGCCTCCCGAGCGGGAGGCCCCGGCCCGGCGGCCGCGAGGACGGGTCCAAGGGCCCTGTTCCCGGACCGGTCGGGGCGCGCACGCTCGTAAGCAGCGGGACCCGCGGGCCCCGTGCAGTCGAACCCCGCGGTTGAAGCCGAAGCCTCGCGGTTGAAGGAGTGGATCGCCATGACGCTCGACCCGGCTCTCACCCAGATGCTCAGCGCGGCCGACCTGCGCCTGCTCGCCGCGGCCGGCGGCGCGGCGCCCTCGCTGCACAACAGCCAGCCCTGGCGCTTCGCGCCGACCCCGGACGGGCGCGGGCTCGCCGTGCACGCCGACACCGGGCGTTCCGTACCCCTGGCCGACCCGGTCGGCGCCGCGGTGCACATCGCGGTCGGCGCGGCCGTGTTCAACCTGCGGGTGGCGGCCGGCCGGCTGGACCGGGAACCGCAGGTCCGGCTGCTGCCGGAGGCCGCCGAGCCCGGCCTGCTCGCCGTGCTCGACCTCTCCCGGCCGGCCGTCGAGGAGACGCCCTTCGGCCGTGACCTCTACCCCGCGATCGCCGCCCGGCACTCCAGCCGCGAGCCCTTCACCCAGCGCGACGTCCCCGAGGCGGTGATCGGCGAGCTGATGGCCGCCGCCCGCGAGGAGGGCGTCGCGCTCGCCGCACTGGAGGAGGACGGCGTGCGGCGGGTGCAGGCGCTGACCGCCGAGGCCGAGCGCCGCATCGCCGACGACCCGGCCCGCGTCGCCGAGTCCCGCGCCTGGCTGCGGTCCGACGACGGCACCGCCGAGGACGGCATCCCGCAGGCCGCGCTCGGCCCGCAGGACCACGACGCCCGGGTGCCGATGCGCGAGTTCGCCGGCCGCCCGCCGGAGGCGCCCGCGCAGCCCTCCCGGCGGTTCGAGGCGCTGCCCCAGCTGTGCACCCTCACCACTCCCGGCGACGGCCCGCTGGACTGGCTGCGCACCGGGCAGGCGCTGGAGCGGGTCTGGCTGCTGGCCACGGTGCACGGCGTCCGGCTCACCATTTGGCACCAGGCGATCGAGTGGCCGGACATTCGCTGGGCGCTGCGCGACCCGGCCGCCGGTCCGGGGCACGTCCAGCTGGTGCTGCGGGCCGGCTACGGCCCGCCCGGTGCGGCGACCCCGCGCCGGACGGTGGAGGAGACGCTCGGGGAGCGTCCCGCCTGAGCCGAGCGCCCTGCCCCGGGCGTCACTCGGAGCGCCCCGCCTGGAGCGTCTCCCCGGCCCCTGGGGCTCGAAGCCGTCGGGCTTCGGGCCCCAGGGGCCTTCGGGGACGGTCAGCGCGGCCGTTCGGCCGCGGGCAGCACCTGGGCGGCGAGCCGCAGCGACGGACTGTGCCGGAAGGCGAGGGTGAACTCCACCCACTGGCCGGCCCGCAGCTGCGGCGGGTCGGCGATCATCAGGTCCGCGTCCTCCGGGGTCATCCGCAGTTCGCCGCGGCCCGGCACCGGCAGCGCCGAGGCCGGCTCCCAGCGGCCCGCCGCGCCCTGGTGCAGGTGCCGCTTCAGCGTGATCCGGCCGCCGAACTCCCATGAGGCACCGGTCAGTTCGTCGGGGACGTCGCCCGGGTTGCGGACCGTGAAGAAGGCCGCCGTGGCGGTGGCCGCACCCGCCGTCGGCAGCAGCACCCAGCCCGGTTCGGCCGTCACGGGGAGGGCGCGGCCGGCCCCGCCGACCGCCGTCCACCCGGTGAGCAGGACCAGGGCCAGGGCCGCCGCGCCGACCGGCGGGCCGGCCACCGCGAGACGCCCGGCGGTCCTCGCCGCCGTCCCTCCCTTCGCACGCTTCACACCCGTCACGCCCCTCACGCCCTTCCTGTCCTTCACGCCCCTCACCGCCGTCCTCCCCGGCGCTGTCCCCGCCCCGGCTCCCAGGTGCGCAGCCGCAGGCTGTTGCCCACCACGAGCAGCGAGCTGAGCGACATCGCGACCGCCGCCAGCATCGGGTTGAGCAACCCGACCGCCGCCAGCGGGATCAGCACCAGGTTGTAGCCGAAGGCCCAGAGCAGGTTGGCCCGGATGGTCGCCAGGGTCTGCCGCGCCAGCCGTACGGCGTCCACCACCGCCTCGATGTCGCCGCGCACCAGGGTCAGCCCGGCCGCGCCGATCGCGGCGTCACTGCCGGAGGCCAGCGCCACCCCGAGGTCCGCCGAGGCCAGGGCCACCGCGTCGTTGACACCGTCGCCGACCACCGCCACCGTCCGTCCGGCGGCGCGCAGTTCGGCCACCACCTCGGCCTTGCGCTCGGGGGAAGCCGAGGCGTGCACCCGCTCGATGCCCAGCTCGGCCGCCACCGCCCGCGCGGCGCCCGGGCCGTCCCCGGTCAGCAGGACGGTCTCCAGGCCCAGCCCGCGCAGCCGGTGGAGCGCCCGCCAGCTGCCCGATCGCAGGGTGTCGCCGACCACCAGGACGGCCGCCGGCCGCCCGTCCAGCTCGACCGCGACGGCCGTACGGCCCTCCTCCGCGGCCTGTGCGGCCGCCTCGGCCAGGGCCGGCGGCAGGACGGTGTCGTCCGGCCGCACCACCCGCACGGCCCGGCCCTCGACCGTCCCGGACACCCCGAGCCCGGTGGTGGCCGCGAAGCCGTCCACGGCCGGCGGCGGTCCGCAGCGCTCCCGGGCCGCCGCCGCGACGGCCCGGCCGATCGGGTGCTCGGAGCGGTGCTCGACCGCGCCGGCCAACCGCAGGGCCTCGTCCTGCGCGAGGCCGTCGGCGGTGGTGACGGCCGCCAGCTCCATCCGTCCGGTGGTCAGTGTCCCGGTCTTGTCCATCACCACCGTGTCCACCCGGCGCAGGCTCTCCAGCACCTCCGGGCCGCGCACCAGCACGCCCAGTTCCGCGCCCCGCCCGGTCGCCGCCAGCAGCGCCGTCGGCGTGGCCAGTCCGAGCGCGCACGGGCAGGCCACCACCAGCACCGCGACCGCCGCCGTCACCGCCGCCTGCGGGGCCGCGCCCGCGCCCAGCCAGAAGCCCAGCACGCTCGCCGCGATCGCCAGCACGCAGGGCACGAACACCCCGGCCACCGCGTCCGCCAGCCGCTGCGCCCGTGCCTTGCCGGCCTGGGCCTGCGCCACCAGCGCGGTGATCCGGGCCAGTTGGGTGTCCGCGCCGACGGCCGTGGCCCTGACCACCAGGGCGCCGCCCACGTTGACCGTCGCACCCGCCACCACGGCGCCCGGGCCGACCTCGACCGGCACGCTCTCCCCGGTCAGCAGGCTCAGGTCGAGCGCCGAACCCCCTTCGACCACCACCCCGTCGGTGGCCACCCGCTCGCCCGGCCGCACCACGAACTCCTGCCCGGGCAGCAGCAGTTCGATCGGCACCAGGCGCTCCTCGCCGTCCGCCCCGCGCAGGCACACCTGCTTGGCGCCCAGCTCGGCCAGCGCCCGCAGCGCGGACCCGCTGCGCCGGCGCACCCGGCCCTCCAGCAGTCGCCCGGCCAGCACGAACAGCGGTACGCCGACCGCCGCCTCCAGGTACACGTGCGCGGTGCCGCCGCCGTCGGCGGTCAGCGAGAACGGCATCCGCATGTCCGGATCGCCGGCCCCGCCGAGGAACAGCGCGTACGCCGACCAGCCGAAGGAGGCCACCACACCCAGGCTGACCAGGGTGTCCATGGTCGCCGCCGCGTGCCGCAGGCCCCGCAGGGCCCGGCGGTGGAAACCGGCCGACCCCCAGGTCACCACCGGGACGGCGAGCGCGAAGCAGACCCACTGCCAGGCGGTGAACTGCGCCGACGGCACCATCGACAGCACCAGCACCGGGACGGCCAGCAGGGCGGTGACCAGCAGTCGCCACCGCTCGTCCGGCTCCTCGGCCGCCATCCCGACCGGAGCCCCCGCGGGCAGCGGCTCGGCGGTGTAGCCCGCCCGTTCGACCGCCGCCACCAGCTCCGCGACCGGGATCCCGGCCGGGTGCAGCACCCGGGCCCGCCCGGTCGCCAGGTTCACCCCGGCCGTCACCCCGTCGATCCGGGCCAGCCGCTTCTCCACCCGGCCCACGCAGGCGGCGCAGGTCATCCCGCCGACCGCCAGATCGGTGGCGACCACGGGCTCGGCGACGGCGCTCACCGCGTCCCGCCCATGTCGTGCCCGCCCATTCCGGGGGACGCCCCGCCCCCGCCGCTCGGCCGCAGCCCGGGCGCCACCGGCCCCACCTGCCGACCCACCCCGTAGGCCACCACGAACACCACCACCAGCAGCAGGAGGAACCCCACCAGCACACTCAACGGCCGGACACCCGGCGACTTCGCACTCACCTCCCAGCAGTCGGACACGACCGCGGAACGGTTCCCGTACGGTCCGAAATCGAGGTGCGAATAATCGGATGACGAGCCGCGGCCCGACCGGGTAGCGTCCGGGACGGCGCCTCCCGATGCGCCTGGCCCCGGTTACTTCCTTTCGAAAACCATCAAGTGACACCGGTGCCGATTCTGATCCCGGGAGGCGCCCGTCCCGGCACGCGCCGGTTTCGGCCCGCGCCCGTCCCCGCGTGCCCCGCCTCGCCCTTCCCCTCCCGCTCCGGCCCGACCACCCACCAGGGGGACCTCTGCATGACCCGGTTCAACCGCCAACGGACCAAGGCCGCCACCAGGGCCGAGATCCAGCGAGAACTACCGGGACTCACCGCACGGGGGGTGTCCTCCCCGCTCTCCACCCACGGCCAGTGGCCGATCCCGGAGGTCCAGCGCCTGCGCTCGGCGCCGCCGCCGGTCGTCCGGCGCACCGCGGCCACCCCGGAACGGACGGCCGCCCCGGGAACGGCGGTCACCAACCATCAGGGCGGCACCGGCTACCTCCGGGAGCCGAAGGAGGAACTGTTCCTCCTCGCCGTCTCCCACCTGTTCGGCCAGGAGAGCTTCTACGAGTCGGCCGTCGAGCGCGACGAGCGGTACGTGCGGCTGATCCGCGAGCACGCCGTGAGCGACCCCGAGTGGACCCTCGGGCTGCTGCGCCGGCTGCGCACCGGGTTCCGCGTCCGGACCGCCGCCCTGGTCGGGGCCGTCGAGTTCGTCCACGCCCGGTCGGCGGCCGGCGCCGCCGGGTACTCCCGGCAGGCCGTCGACGCGGTGCTCCAACGCCCCGACGAGCCGGGCGAGTTGCTGACGCACTGGACCGGCCGGTACGGCCGTCGGCTGCCCCAGCCGCTGCGCCGCGGCATCGGCGACGCGGTCCGCCGGCTCTACACCGGCCGCGCACTGCTGAAGTACGACACGCCCTCGCGCGGCTTCCGCTTCGGTGACGTCCTGGAGCTCATCCACCCCGCGCCCGACCCGGACAAGCCCTGGCAGGGCGCGCTGTTCCGGTACGCCCTGGACCGCCGACACCGCCCGGACCGCGCCCTGCCGCCCGCCGACCAGCGCCTGCTGAGCGCCCACCACGAACTGCTCGGTGTCCCGCCGGCCGACCGCAGGGCGCTGGTCACCGAGCCCGGCGGCGCGCAGCGCCTCGCCGAGGCCGGGATGACCTGGGAGGCCCTGGCCGGCTGGCTGCAGGGCCCGCTGGACGCCGCCGCCTGGGAGGCCGTCATCCCCTCGATGGGCCCGATGGCGCTGGTGCGCAACCTCCGCAACTTCGACCAGGCCGGGGTCGGCGACGAGCCGGCGGCGCGGGCGGCCGGCCGGATCGCCGACCCGGAGGAGGTCCGGCGCTCCCGGCAGTTCCCGTTCCGCTTCCTCGCCGCCCACCGCGCCACCCGCTCGTCCCGCTGGTCCGAGTCCCTGGAGGCCGCCCTCGGGCACTCGCTGGCCGGGGTGCCCGTGCTGCCCGGCCGCACCCTGGTGCTGGTGGACCGCTCGTCCTCGATGTTCGACCTGCCGTCGGCCCGGACCCAGCTGAACCGGGCGGACACCGCCGCCGTCTTCGGCACCGCGCTGGCCCTGCGGGCCGAGCGGGCCGACCTGGTCCAGTTCGGCACCGGCAGCCGGGCGGTCGAACCGGAACCCTCGGTGCTGCGGACCCTGGGGCTCTTCCGCAACCTGGGCGGCACCGACATGGCCGGCGCGGTCCGCCGGCACTACCGGGAGCACGACCGGGTGGTCGTGGTCACCGACGAGCAGGCCCACCGGTCGAGCGCCGACCCGTTCGCGCCCGTCCCCGAGGACGTCCCGGTGTACACCTGGAACCTGGCCGGCTACGCCGTCGGCCACACCGCCCCCGGCCCGCGCCGCTACACCCTCGGTGGCCTCAGCGACGCGTCCTTCGAGCTGATCCCGCTGCTGGAGAGCGGCCAGGACGGCGGCCACCCCTGGGAGCAGTCAGCTCCGCACACTGCGCGGCCCGGTCGCCCCGGCGCCCAACACGCCGACCCGGGAGCGTAGTTCACGGTCGGCGGTGACCACCAGGCAGGTCCGCTCCGGGTCCTCGGTGCGGGCCGCGCGGACCAGCTCCACGATCCGGTCGTCCCCGCTGCCGCTCGCCGCGACCACCCGCACCCCGGCCACCCCGTCGACGCCCCGGGCCGCGCCCTCCACCACCAGGACCACCTCCAGCGGGCCGGGCAGCTCCGGCACGCCCCGGGCG
The DNA here is from genome assembly GCF_055589745.1 of Kitasatospora sp. NPDC041917. Taxonomy (NCBI): domain Bacteria; kingdom Bacillati; phylum Actinomycetota; class Actinomycetes; order Kitasatosporales; family Streptomycetaceae; genus Kitasatospora; species Kitasatospora sp. NPDC041917. The sequence goes on from NZ_JBVJBI010000005.1 coordinate 216,015, forward strand.
GCCACCGCGACCAGCCCGTCCCGCAGCCGCTCGGCGGCGCCCCGCCGGTCCCGCCACCAGCCGTCCGGCACGGAGCCGACCACGTTCGCGCCGTCGACGACCAGCAGGGGAAGCGGCCCGGCCGCGTTCTCGTCCATGGCCGCCAGCCTGCCACGTCGCCCGGCCCGGCTCGGGTCGCCCGGCGTGCCGAGCGGCCCGCACCCGTAGCTCAGTCCGCGAGCGTGATCCGGATGCCGACGGTGCCGCGCTCGCCGCGCCGCAGCCGGCTGCCGAGCAGGGTGAGCACGCCGAGCAGGCCGTACTTCTGGCGCAGCAGCGTGCGGTAGGCGGCGGTGCGCTCGGGGCCGAGGATCTCGGCGGTGGCGGGGTACTGCTCGCCGGTCGGGTTGCCCTTGACGTCGCAGGGGCCGACCAGCACGTCCGCGCGGTTGCGGATCCGCTTGACCTTCCAGGAGTCCGCGACGGTCCAGACGCCGAGCGTCTCCCCGTCACGCACCACCCACACCGGGGTCGGCACGGTGGTGCCGTCCTTCTTGTACGTGGTGACGAGCAGGTAGCTCCCGGAGGAGAGCCGGACGATCCGGGAGAGCCGGTCCGCGGCGGAGGGGTCGGGCGTGGTCATGGCCGGAAGTCTAGAGGGCGGTCCACCGGAACCCGGCCGGCGCGCTCCCCCGGAAGGGCGTGGGGCGTGCGCCGAGGCCGCCGGGGAAGGGCCGGTCCGGCACCGGGACGGGCAGCGGGCCGGCGGCCTTCCTCGCCGGTCAGTCGGATCCGGCGCGGTGGGTTCGGGCGCGGGGGCGGGCGGTGCGGGCGGTGCGGACCAGCGTGCGGGCGTGGCGGACCACGCGGCGCCGGCCGCGGCCAACGACGCCGGTGGCGCCCCCGACGGCGGTCGCGCCGCCCCCGCCGTACGCGGGGACGGGAACGGCCCGGGCGGGCGCGGCTCGGCGGCGGGCGGCGGTGCGGGCGGTGGCCCAGGCGGCGAGCGCGGTGCCGAGGGCCGTGGCGGTCCAGACGGCGGCGGCGAAGCCGGAGTCGGAGCCGCCGGCCACCGGCGGGCGGGCCCAGGGCGGGAGCTGGTCGGCGGCCTCGGCCGCGGCCCCGGCGGACGGGGAGGGCGAGGGGCCGGCGGGCTCGTCGACCAGTTTGCCGACCGGCCGGACCTTTCCGGCGGCCGCGAAGCCCCAGTCGAGCAGGCTGGCGGCCTCGTCGTACACCGTGCCCTGCGCCTCGGGGTGCATCACCGTCACCAGCAGGGTGCGGCCGTCGCGTTCGGCGGCGCCGGTGAAGGTGGCGCCCGCGTTGGTGGTGTAGCCGTTCTTGACGCCGATCAGGCCGGGGTACTTGCCGAGCAGCCGGTCGGTGTTGGCGATGTCGAAGCTGGTGCGCCGGCCGGTGAGCTTGTCCAGCCCGCCGGGGAAGCTCGCGGTGCGGGTGGAGCAGTAGGAGCGGAAGTCGGTGTTGCGCAGCCCGGCCCGGGCGAAGAGCGTGAGGTCGTAGGCGGAGGAGACCTGGCCGTCCATGTCGTAGCCGTCGGGGGAGACCACATGGGTGTCCCGGGCCTGGAGCGCCCGGGCGCGCTCCTGCATCTCGGTGACGGTCCGCTGGATGCCGCCGTTCATGTGGGAGAGGACGTGGACGGCGTCGTTGCCGGAACTGAGGAAGACGCCCCGCCACAGGTCCTCGACCCGGTAGGCCAGGTTCTCCTTGACGCCGACCAGGCTGCTGCCGGCGCCGAGGCTGGCGAGTTCGGCCGTGGTGACCTTGTGTTCCAGGCCCCGGTCGAACTTGGGCAGCACGGTGTCCGCGAACAGCATCTTGAGGGTGCTGGCCGGGGGCAACGGCAGGTGGGCGTCACGGGCGGCGAGCACCTCGCCGGTGGCCGCGTCGGCGACCAGCCAGGAGCGGCCGGTCAGTTCGGACGGCAGGGCCGGCGCCCCGGCCAGCGGTTCGACCTGGACGGCCGGGCGGCCGAGCCGCTCCCCGCCGACGGCGGGGACGGAGTCCTGGGCGAGGGCCGCCGGGGCGACGACGAAGAGCACCAGGGCGGCACAGGCGGCGGTGCCGGCCACGGCCCTGGTGACATGCGGGGACTTCTGTTGCACACGCTTGGGCTGCACACGGCGAACGTACCCGGGCCGCCACCGGGCCGCCGGGCCTGCTGCTCCGTCCGGAGTTCTGCGGACGCGTGCGGAGCCCGAGGGGCCACCCGGAGCCGTGCGGACCCGTGCGGAAGGGACGACTTTGGTGGCGCGGGTCCGCACCGAAAGTCGGACGTCCGGCGACCGGCCGCCTTCCTAGGCTCGGGGGCATGAAGACCCTGCTCGGCTACCTCGGTTCGGTGTTGATCGTCGGCGGCGCCTCGGGCCTGTTGTCCACCTGGATCGAGGGCTTCCGGCTGTTCGGCTTCGTCCGGGTCCTGGTGCCGGCGGGCCACGAGATCGCCGGGTACGCCACCCTGGTGGTGCTCGGTGTCCTGCTGGCGCTCCCCGCCGCCCGGCACGGCTAGGGCCCGGTGGCGGTCGCGGGCGGTGACGATGACGTGGTGGCCGCACCGCCCGCAGCGGCCCGGTTCTCGGCTCCCGGGACCGCGTCACCGTGGATCCGTCGGGAGGCCCTCCGCCGCGATGCCGTCGAGCAGCACGGCGAGCCCGCTGCGGAAGGCCTCCAGGTGGCCGTCCTCCGGGGCGCCGCCTTCGCTCTGCAGGGCGACGAGCAGGGGGAAGCGTTCCGCGAAGTCCGGGGCGAGTTCGACCAGTCGGGCGGAGCGGCCGGCCCACCAGTCCTCGTCGGTGACGCCGGTCGCGGCGGCCGCGCCGCGCGCGTCGGCGGTGGTGGCGGCCAGGCCGCGGACGAACTGCCAGAGTGCGGCGACCGCCCCGCGCAGCCGCCGGGGAGCCAGTGCGGCCGGTCGCAGCGCGCGCAACAGCGCCTCCATCGCGGCGAGTTCGGCGGGGCCGAGCACCGGGCGGGCCTGCGAGACCTGGAGCACCCAGGGGTGGCGCAGGTAGCAGGCGTACAGGTTCTCGGCCCAGGCGGTGACGGCCCCCCTCCAGTCCTCGGCCGTAACGGGGTCGTCCGGGAGTCCGTCGGGGAGTCCGGACGGGTATTCGGCGGGGCGCTCACCGGGGAGTTCGGAGGGGTATTCGGTCGGGCGTTCGACCGGGAGCTCGGCGAGCACCCGGTCGTGCATCAGGTCGAGCAGTTCGGCCTTGCCGGGCACATAGGTGTAGAGCGCCATCGCGGTGCGGCCGAGCCGTTCGCCCACGGCGCGCATCGACAGTGCGGCCATGCCCTCGGCGTCGGCCACCGCGATTCCGGCCGACACGATCGCGTCCACGCTCAGGCCCGGCTTGGGGCCACTGCGCCCGGTGCGCGGTTCCGCGGGCGCACCCCAGAGCAGGGCGAGCGAGCGATGGGCGTCGCCCTGTCCGGCGTAGACGGTCATCCGACATCTCCTTATGGCGTAAAGTATCGCCCCTGCGGCAACTCTTTATGCCGTAAGGTTACCAATCGAAGGGGTTTCGCGATGACATTGCCCGTCACCTTCGTCGAGGTCGTCGAGGTCCGCCGGATCACGCCGCGCACCGCCCGGATCACCTTCGCCGCCGAGGAACTGCCCGACGCCGTCGGTACCGCCCCCGACCAGCAGCTCAAGCTCTGCTTCCCCCGCCCCGGCCAGCGCGAGCCGGTGCTGCCCGCCCGGCAGGACGACCCGATGGGCTGGTACCGGGCCTACCTGGCGATCCCCGAGGAGCGGCGCCCGCTGCTGCGCGGTTTCACCCTGCGCGGTCGGCGCCCCGGGACCCGGCTGGTCGAGATCGACTTCGTGCTGCACGGCGACACCGGTCCGGCCGCCGCCTGGGCGCTGCGGGCCGCGCCGGGGGACCGGCTCGGGATGGTCGGCCCCTCCGCGCTGTACGCCCCGCCGGTCCCGTTCGCCGAGGCCGCGGCGGCAGCCGACTGGGTGCTGCTGGCCGGTGACGAGACCGCGCTGCCGGCGCTCGCGACGCTGGTCGGGGCGCTGCCCGCCGGGGTGCGGGCGGTGGCGTACGTCGAGGTCGCGGACGAGGCCGAGCGGCAGCCGCTGGAGGGGCCGGAGGGCCTCGACGTGCACTGGCTGCACCGGGACGGCGCCGCCCCGGGCGCCGTGCTGACCGGGGCCGTCCGGTCCGCCGAGCTGCCGCCGGGCCGGCCGTTCGCCTGGCTGGCCGGCGAGGCGGGGGCGGTCCGGGCGCTGCGCCGCCACCTGGTCGAGGAGCGCGGGGTGCCGAAGGCGTCCGTCGACTTCACCGGCTACTGGCGCCACCGGCTGACCCAGGACGACGCGCCGACCGCCGAGGACCTGGCGGACGCTCAGGAGCGGCTGGCCGGGTCCTGACCGGGACGGGTCGGACGGGCGGGCGGGCGGCGGCCTCGACAGGAGCCGGACGCGCCGGTTCGCCGGGTGCGCCGTTTCGTCGGGCGGTGGCGCGGGAAGGGAGCCGCCACCGCCCTTCCCGCGGTGGAGTCGCCCCGGGTCCGGTAAGGGCCGATCGGCTGAAAGATGATGATTCGGCCCGATTTCCTCCGTGAATTTTACTGATTGATGGTCAACTTTACTTTCTGATGGGGATTTACCCCCTTGTCGTGATCCTCTCAGGTGCGTTGGAATGCGTCAGCTATCCATCTGACGAGAGGATTTATATGATCGGCTGGCGGAAAACCCAGCTGGCGGCGGCCGTCACGGTCACCGCCGCGTCGATGGTCCTGAGCCTCGGGACCATGGCGAGCGCGGCCCCGGCCCCCGACCCGCAGAACGCCCGGGCGGCGTCCGCGGACGGGGCCCCGGTGCCGGTGATCGTGATTCTGAAGGACCAGATCGCGGACGCCCCGGCCGACCACGGCCACCTGGGCGCCCGGCAGCAGAAGACCGCCGACGCGCAGGCGCCGCTGCTGAAGAAGGTCAAGGCGGCCGGCGGCACCGACATCAAGAGCTTCGTGGTCGGCAACGCCTTCTCGGCCACGGTCGGCCCCGCCCTGCGCGCCCAGCTCCAGGCGGACCCGGCCGTCTCCACCGTGGTGGCCGACGCCCAGGTCCAGGTCGCCCCGGCGGCCGCCGGAAAGGCGAAGGCGGCCAAGGACGCTGCCGCCGCCGGCGCCAAGGCGCCCAAGCCCGATGCCGCTCCGCAGGCCGTTTCGGGCAGTAACGGCCAGGGGGCGGAGGAGAACGCGACCAACACGGTCTGCCCCTCCGACCCGAGCAAGCCGCTGCTGGAGCCCGAGGGCCTCTACTCGACCCGGGCCGTCACCGGCAACGGCAAGCCCGGCGTGGAGGACCTGGCCACCGGCAAGGGCGTCAAGGTCGCCTACATCGCGGACGGCCTCGACCCCAACAACCCGGACTTCATCCGGGCCGACGGCTCGCACGCCGTGGTCGACTACCAGGACTTCGCGGGCGACGGCTGGGACGCGCCGACCGGTGCGGCCGAAGCCTTCGGCGACGCCTCGGCGGTCATCGCCCAGGGCCGCCAGGTCTACGACGTCTCCACGTTCGTGAACTCCTCGCACCCGCTCCCGGCCGGCTGCAACATCCGCATCCGCGGCCTCGCCCCGGACGCCGACCTGGTCGCGCTGAAGGCCGGCGGCGAGATGATGTCCAACTCCTCGATCCTGCAGTCGATCGACTACGCGGTGCGGGTCGCCCACGTCGACGTGCTGAACGAGTCCTTCGGCGGCAACGTCACCCCGGACAGCGGCGCGCACGACACCATCTCGCTCTTCAACGAGCAGGCCGTCAAGGCGGGTGTCACCGTCGCCGTCTCCAGCGGTGACGCCGGCATCAGCGGCACGGTCGGCACCCCGGCCACCGACCCGTACGTGATCGCGGTCGGCGCCTCCACCGACAACCAGAACTACCAGCAGACCGGTTACGCGGCCTCCCGGTTCTCCAACAGGACCTGGAGCAACAGCCGGATCTCCGCGCTCTCCTCGGGCGGCTTCACCCAGGCCGGCCGGACCGTCGACCTGGTCGCCCCGGGCGAGTCGGACTGGGCGCTGTGCACGCCCGACACCAGCAAGTACACCGACTGCACGGGCTACAACGGCCAGCCCTCGCCGATCCAGCCGTTCGGCGGCACCAGCCAGTCGGCCCCGTTCGTCACCGGCGCCGCGGCCCTGGTCATCCAGGCCTACCGCGACACCCACGGCGGCGACTCGCCCGCCCCGGCGCTGGTGAAGAAGTTCCTCACCGGCACCGCCACCGACCTCGGCGTGCCGGCCGAGGAGCAGGGCGCCGGCCTGCTGAACGTCCGCGCCGCCGTCGAGGCCGCCCGCGGCTACGACGACGGGGACGGCACCGACGGCGCGAAGACCGTCGTGGTCAACACCGGCCAGGTCGACATCGCCGGCGCCCCCGGCTCGACCCACACCGCCGACGTGTCCGTCACCAACACCAGTGACACCACCCAGACGGTGAGCGCCGCGACCCGCAGCTTCGCCCCGCAGTCGGGCAACCAGCAGACCGTCCAGCTGGACCCGTCCTCGAAGGACACCTTCAAGTACGCGACCAACGGCGCGGACTGGGTGCAGAAGCAGGTCAAGTTCACCGTCCCGGCCGGCGCCGACCGCCTCGCGGCCTCGATCGCCTGGCAGGGCGCGCCCACCCCGGTCACCAACGGACCGGTGGTCCGCATGACGCTGCTCGACCCCTCGGGCCGCTTCGAGACCAACACCCGTCCGCAGGGCGGCGCCACCCCGGCGAACTTCGGCCTGGTGGACGTTCCGCACCCGGTGGCCGGCGAGTGGACCGCGATCCTCTACACCCCGGCCGGCAAGGCCGGCTACAGCGGCGCCGTCCAGCTGGGCACCGCCACCCAGCGCGCGGTGCCGGCCGGCACCGTGAGCCCGAACACCACCGACCTGAAGCCGGGCCAGACCAAGACCCTCAAGGTCCAGCTCACCACCCCGGCCACCAGCGGTGACTCCAGTGAGGCCGTCCTGGTCTCCAGCTCCAACGGCAACACCACCAGCGTCCCGGTCGTGCTGCGCAGCCTCGTCCCGGTCAGCCAGGGCAAGGGCACCTTCACCGGCACCGTCACCGGTGGCAACGGCCGCAGCGCCTCGCCGACCCAGAGCTTCGCGTACGCCTTCGACGTCCCGAAGGGCCAGAAGGACCTGCGGGTCGGCGTGACCGTCGGCAAGGACCCGAAGCTGCTCATGCAGGGCGCGCTGATCAGCCCGAACGGCACCCCGGTCGACATCGAGGGCAACGGGCAGTTCGACGCCCAGGGCAACCTGGCCGGCACCGGCAACGGCGTCTCGGCCACCGCCGTCAACCCGGCCGCCGGCCGCTGGCGGTTCGTCCTGAACGTGCTCGGCCCGGTCAGCGGCCAGGAGCTCGCCCAGGACTTCACCGGCACCGTCGCGTTCAACCAGAACCAGGCCACCGCGGCCGGTCTGCCGAACGACGCCCGCACCGTGCTGGCGGCCGGCAAGCCGGTCACCGTCCAGGTGAACTACACCAACAACACCGTCGCGACCCAGCGGATCGCGGCCGACGGCCGGCTGGACCGCCGGGTCGACCTGGCGCTGGTGCCGCAGGGCGCCTCGGCGACCGTCAGCCTGCCGCTGAGCCTCAGCTCCGCGGTGCCGTCCTTCCTGGTGCCCCCGGGCACCGACCGGCTCAAGGCCGTGGCGGCGTCCTCGACGCCGGCGCAGATCGAGCTGAGCGCCACCACCGGCTCGCCGGACCTGTTCGGCGACCTGAAGAAGGCCCAGGACGGCTCGACCGTCTCGGTGGTCACCGACAACGGCACCGCCGAGCAGCCGGTCGTCCCCGGCACCTGGGGCACCTTCGTCCAGCAGATCGGCCCGTTCGGCAGCGGCTCCGCGCCCGCCGGCACCTCCACCATCACGGCCACCGCGCACACCCAGGCCTTCGACCCGGCGCTGACCTCCAGCACCGGTGACCCGTACGCCGCCTCGGTGAACGCCTCGGCCGCGGCCGCCACCCCGGTGACCGTCGCCCCCGGCGCCACCGGCTCGCTCCAGGTGACGCTGACCCCGACCGGCCCGAAGGGCAGCACCGTCAAGGGCGTGCTGTACCTGGTGTCCGGCCCGACCGGCGTGGCCACCGCCAACAACGTCCTGAACACCACCGGTTCGGTGCTCGCGGCGATCCCGTACAGCTACACCGTGAACTGACGTCGGATCAGTTCCGTTCAGGCCGAGGCCGTCCCGGGATTCCGGGGCGGCCTCGGCCGCTTCCGCCGCCCGGAGCCGGCGGGGTTCCGGGGGCGATCGGCTGGGCAGGGTCGGAAGTGACGGCATGTCTTCACCGGATGGGGAGTGGCGAGTTGAACGACGCGATCAAGCACGGCGAGATCGAGGTGAACGGCGTCCGGCTGCACTACGCGGAGCAGGGCGAAGGCCCGCTGGTCCTGCTGCTGCACGGCTTTCCGGAGAGCTGGTACTCCTGGCGCCACCAGTTCGCGCCGCTCGCCGAGGCCGGCTACCGGGTCGTCGCGCCGGACCAGCGCGGATTCGCCCGCAGCGACCGGCCCGAGCGGGTGGACCAGTACACCCTGCTGCACCTGGTCGGCGACGTGACGGCGCTGATCGGCGCGCTCGGCGAGGAACGGGCGGTCGTGGTCGGGCACGACTGGGGCGCGCCGGTGGCCTGGGCCACCGCGGCGCTGCGGCCGGACCTGGTGCGCGCCGTGGCCGGGCTGAGCGTGCCGCCGCTGCCGGTGGGCGGGCCGCCGCCGCTGGAGGCCGCCCGGGCCGCCTTCGGCGAGGGCTACTACCAGGTCTACTTCCAGGAGCCCGGCCGGGCCGACGCCGAACTGGCCGCGGACGTCCGGACCAGCCTGCGCCGCATCCTGTCCGCGAAGTCGCCGGACGGCACGCCGCGCGTGTGGATCGTCCCCGAGGGCCAGGGGCTGCTGGACAGCCTCCCGGAGCCGGAACGCCTGCCGGACTGGCTCACCGAGGCGGACCTCGACGCCTTCGAGGCCGACTACGCCCCGCACGGTGAGAAGGCCTTCACCGGCGGGCTCAACTGGTACCGCAACCTCGACCGCAACGCCGAACTGCTGGCCGCCTTCACCGGGGTGACGGTCGACGTGCCCGCGCTGTTCGTGGTGGGGGAGCAGGACCTCGTCAACGCGATGGTCCCGCGCCCGGTGCTGGACCACCTGCTGAGCCGGGTGCCCGGGCTGCACGGGCACGTCCGGCTGCCGGAGACCGGGCACTGGACGCAGCAGGAGCGCCCGGCCGAGGTCAACGCGGCGCTGCTGGACTTCCTGGCGCACCTGGACAAGTAGACCCGGCGCCCCCGCACCGTCGGACCGGCGTCAGACCGGCAGCAGGCGGGCGATCAGCTCGCCGAGGCGGCGGGCGTTGCGGCAGGAGTGCATCTCCACCACGCCCGCGTACACGAGGGCGGCGGAGTCGCCGGTCGGCCAGAGCGAGGGCTGCTCGGGGTTGAGCCAGAACACCCGGCGGGCCCGGCCGGCGATCCGGCGCAGCGCGTCCGGGTTGGGGTCGCGCTGGTTGTTCCTGGCGTCGCCGAGGACCAGCACGCAGGTGCGCGGGCCGACGGCGTCCAGGTGCCGCTCGGCGAACTCGCCGAGCGCGGCGCCGTAGTCGCTGTTGCCGTGGTAGCCCGTCACCTTGGCCTCGGCGAGGATCCGCGCGGCCAGGCGGGCCGGGTCGTCGTCGCCGCGCAGCAGGCCGGTCACCTCGGCGGTGCGGTTGACGAACGCGAACACCCGGACCTTGCTGAACTGTTCGCTCATCGCCCGCACCAGCAGCATGGTGAAGTCGGCGAAGCCCGCCACCGAGCCGGAGACGTCGCAGAGCAGCACCAGCTCCGGGCGGGCGGGGCGGCGCAGCCGGTACGCGGGGCGCAGCGGCACCCCGCCGGTGCTCAGCGAGCGGCGCAGGGTGCGGCGCAGGTCGATCTCGCCGCGGGCGGCGCGGCGGCGCCGGGCGGCCAGCCGGGTGGCCAGCTTGCGGGCCAGGGGGTGGACGGTGCGGCGCAGTTCGGCGACCTGGCCGCGCCCCGCGTAGAGGAAGTCGACCAGGTCGGCGGTGGGGGCGACGGCGCGTTCGGCGATCCGCTCGGGGCCGCGCAGCTCGGCGACCCGGCGGCGGGCCTCGCCGGCGGCCAGGGCGCGGAAGTCCTGGATGCGGCGGCGGATCTCGTCGGCGAGCACCAGGTCGGAGAGGTCCGGGGCGCTCCGCCGCTCGCGCAGGGCGGCCAGGACGCGGGCGAGCAGCGTCTCGGGGGCGAGCCGGCCCAGAGCCTGCTGGGCGGACCAGCCGTCCGAGCCCGGCGTGCCGCCGGCGCCGTACCGGCCGAAGGCCTCCACCACCTCGCCGGCCAGCCGGGCCTGGGCGGCGCGGTCGTCGTCGGCCAGCGCGGCGGCCAGGCGTTCGCGCAGCTGCTCGCGGAGCGGGTCGGGGCGGCCGAAGCGCGGCGGCTCGGGGTCGTCGGGGACCGGCGGCGGGTCGGCCCGGACGGCCTCCGGGGTGCCGACGCCGAGGGGGAAGAACAGGTCGAAGGTGGCGTCGAAGACGCTCCGCTGGCCCTCCGAGCGCAGCAGGGCCGCGGCCACACCGGCCCGCATCTGCTCGCGGTCGGCGAAACCGAGGACCTCCAGCACGGCGGCGGCGTCCACCGTCTCGGCCGGGCCGATCCGCAGGCCGTGCCCGCGCAGGGCGCGGACCAGGCCGGTGAGGCGGGCGGCGGTGTCGGCCCGCGGGGGCGTCGTCATGCGAGGGTGAGCTTCTGGGCGGCCTTGCGGACGTCGTCCTGGTGCTTGAGGATCACCCCGAGGGTCTCCCGGACGACCGCCTCGTCGAGGGTGTCGGCGCCGAGGGCGAGCAGGGTGCGGGCCCAGTCGATGGTCTCGGCGACGGACGGGGCCTTGCGCAGCTCCATCGCGCGCAGCGCGCCGACGACCCGGACCAGCGAATCGGCCAGCGTCCCGTCCAGGCCGGGCACCTTGAGGCGGACGATCCGGCGCTCCAACTCGGCCTCGGGGTAGTCGAGGTGGAGGAAGAGGCAGCGGCGGCGCAGGGCCTCGGAGAGCTCGCGGGTGGCGTTCGAGGTGAGCAGGACGAAGGGGCGGCGGGTGGCGGTGATGGTGCCGAGCTCGGGGACGGTGACCTGGAAGTCGCTGAGCACCTCCAGCAGCAGCGCCTCCACCTCGACGTCGGCCTTGTCCATCTCGTCGATCAGCAGCACCGTCGGCTCCTCGCCGCGGATCGCGGTGAGGAGCGGGCGGGTGAGCAGGAACTCCTCGCCGAAGATGTCGGTGCGGGCCTCCTGCCAGCCCTCGTCGCGGCCGGCGGTGATCCGCAGCAGCTGCTTGGCGTGGTTCCACTCGTAGAGCGCGCGGGCCTCGTCGATGCCCTCGTAGCACTGGAGTCGGACCAGCCGGGCGTGGCCGATCGCGGCCACCGCCTTGGCGAGTTCGGTCTTGCCGACCCCGGCCGGGCCCTCCACCAGCAGCGGCTTGCCGAGCCGGTCGGCGAGGAAGACGGTGGTGGCCACGGCCGTGGAGGCCAGGTAGCCGGTGGCGGCCAGCTGTTCGGCGGCGTCCGCCACCGAGGTGAAGAAACCCGTGCCGTTGTCGCTCATCCGCTCGCCCCGTCCTGGTTCGCCGTCTCCGTGCGGCGCCACCCTACCGGCCGGTCACTTCGCTGTCCCGGGGGTGGGCGACCGGGTCCGGGGGCGTGCCGCGGGGCCGGTGGGCGCGGCGGCGCACGGCCCGGTGAGGGTGCCGTGCGCCGCCGCCGTCGGGGCGGGCCGGGAGGGCCCGGGCGTCAGTTGACGAAGAGGGCCGGGCTGCCGGCGACCGAGGTGTCGAGGACCGGGCCGTAGGTGGCGCTGAAGTAGCCGGTCGCGAAGCACAGGCTCGGCCCGGAGGCCAGGGCGAACGGCTGGCCGGTGAAGCCGATGGTGTTGCCGGTGTTGGAGGTGGTGCCGTTGATCCCGGTGGTGTTCTGGTAGTTGCAGTTGATGCTGCCCAGGATGGTGTTGAGCACCACCGTGGTGCCCATCACGCCGGCCGCGCCGGGGGTGAGCTTGACCGGGTTGCCGGGGCCGTCGCTGACGGTGTTGGTGAACGGCAGGCTGGTGACCGTGACGCTCTTGACGCCGGTGACGCCGATGACGTTGGAGGTGCAGGATCCGAAGGTCTGGGTGTTGAGCTGCTCGGTGGCGCTGCCCGGCGCGGCCGGGTTGGAGGTCACCGTCGCCGAGAAGGAGGAGGCGGCACACTTGACGCCGGTCGTCCCGGTGGCGCTGTTGTAGAAGGTCGCGGAGGTGCCGGAGACCAGGTTGGCGGTCAGTACGTCGCCGACGGCGACGGCCGGGCCGGTCGGGCTGCCGGTGGTCAGGACCGCGCCGGCGGCCTGGGCGGGGGCGACGGCCGCGCCGGTGAGGGCGAGTGCGGCGAGGGCGGCGGTGGCGAGGGTGCGGCTGATGCGCATGAGGGTGCCTCTCTCCGTCCGACGGACGGGTGGGGGAATCCCCGCGTGCGGGTGTGGTGGTGTGCACGACGGGGGAGGTGCATGGCGTACCGGAGTGCTTCGTACCGGAGGGCTTCGTACCGGTGGTTCGGCGCCGGTGGCCCGGTGCCGGGGCGACGTCCCGCGGGCTCGGCACCGGCCGGCGTGCGGGCGGGCCCGGCGCCACGGGCCCGCCCGATCGGTACGGCGGTGCGGACGTACGCAAGGGTGGGCGTACGGCGGTGCGGTGGTACGGCATTGCGGTGGCACGGTCCTGCGGTGGTGGTGCGGCGTTGCGGTGGCACGGTCGTGCGTACGGACGGCGGCGTGGAACACCAACGGCACCGCGCCGTTCGGTCGGGGACGTGCGGTGCCGTGGGGCACGTCGACGGCTGCCGCCGTCGCGCCCCGTCTCCGCCGTGGTCCCGTGGCCCGGGCGTTCGCCCGGGCTCCCCGGAGCCCCCGGAGGTCCGGCCGGTGGGGGCCTGCTGGCCCACCGGTTGGAAACCTGTCAGTGTTGTAAACCCGGTGTTCCATCAATGTCAATACAGGACACAGGAGTTGGTGATGGATCGGAAGAACCTCCGTGGAGCCGACGTGGTCCTGCTGCCGGGCGCCCGGACCGGCCGCGATCCGGCCCGCTCGATCAAGCCCGGGCCGCGCCGGCTGCCCGCCGGTGTGGTCGCCGCGACCCAGCGCGAGCGGCTGCTGGACGGCCTGGTGCGGACCGTCGCCGAGCGCGGCTACCAGCACGCGACGATCAGCGACATCTGCCGCGCGGCGGGCGTGACCAGGCCGGTCTTCTACGAGCTGTTCAGCGGCAAGGAGGACGCCTTCCTGGCCGCGCACCGGCACGGCACCGGTGTGGTGATCCGGCGGATGGCGGCGGCCTTCACGGCCGAACCCGACTGGTGCCGGGGCATCCGGAAGGCGCTCGGCGCGATGCTCCAACTTCTCGCCGGAACACCGGCGTTCGCCACGATGGCGGTGATCGAGGTCGAGGCGGTCGGCTCGGCGGGCCGACGGGAGCGGGCCCAACTGCTGACCAGGTTCCGGGCGTTCTTCGATGAGGTGCCCCAACTGCCGGGCGGGGTCGACTCGAAGGAGATGGTGGACTCGGTGGTGGGTGGCGTCTACAGCGCGATCTACCGGTGGATCGACTCCGGCCGGACCGAACAACTGATGGAACTGCTACCGGTGTTGAGCATGTTCTGCCTGTCGCCGTTCCTCGGTCCGGCGGAAGCGGCCGAGAGGATGGGGGTGCGGGACTGGCCGAAGCGGGTCGCCGATTGGTGAAGATCCCTTCGTGCACCCGTATTGACCCGGCCAATACCGGGCAGTAGCTTCCCAGTTACTTACCGCGTGCTGACCGGACCCGCCCCGCTGCCGAGGGGCGGACGGCCCGGTCGCGCCCGGGGAACGCTGTCCGCGCCAGGACAACGTGCCAAGTGCCTGCAGACCCATCCACCCACAGGGAGCACACACATGGCCATGTCCGAGGACGCCGCCACGGCGGCCGAGACCCCGCAGACGCCGAGCGGGCCGAGAAGAGGACGGGTCCGGCTGAAGCGCACCGCCCTGATGGCCGTCCCGGCCGTCGCCGCCGGGGGCGTCCTGATGGCGCTCACCGCCCAGGGCGTGCTCGCCGCCCAGTTCTCCATCTCCGGAATGCCGTTCACCATCACCGCGGACAAGCTGGACGGCGAGGGCTTCGCCCAGTTCGGCGCGCTGGACTCGATGATCCCCGACAGCCCCAACGCCGGCTCCACCGGCGGTCAGGTGCTGGTCGCAGTGTCGGCGATCAAGAAGGCCGAGATCACCAACCTGTGCCAGAGCGTCGACCTCGGCGGCATCAACCTGGTGATCCACGCGGGCGACGGCGGCACCCCCGTCACCGCCTCCGACCTCACCACCGACTCCGACCTGCTCTCCGGCGACGCGGAGTTCAAGAACATCGAGATCGGCGGCGACGCCAGCACCTACACCAAGGCCGGCCCGGTCGGCAAGGGCGGCGCCGGTGTCTTCGGCCAGCAGGCCGACCACGTCACCCTGACCCACCTGAACCAGCACAACTACGCGAGCACCGCCGTCGGGTTCAAGCTGCCCAACCTGCGGCTGAGCTTCAGCTCCACGGGCTGCTGACCATGACGGAGTCCGTACCGGAGCCGGCCGGCACCGGCGAGGGCACCGCGGCACGGGCCGAGGGGGTGGCCGCCGAGGGGACGGCGGCCGCGCCCGCCCAGGCCGCGGCGGCCACCGCCGCCGAGCCGACCGCGCGCCCGACCAAGCGCGACTGGCGGGGCAAGCGACCGTTCTGGGGCGGGCTGCTGGTGACGCTCGGCGGCGCCGAGATCCTGTTCACCCTGAAGGCCCCGCTGCCCGTCATCCTGCACATCGGGATGCAGGGGCTGGCCGGGTACCTGGTGCCGGCGGTGATGATGCTGTGCGGCCTGCTGATCCTGTTCAATCCGGCGCAGCGGCTGTTCTACTCCATCCTCGCCGTGCTGGCCTCGCTGGCCAGCTGGCTCACCTCCAACCTGGGCGGCTTCGTGATCGGGATGCTGCTCGGAGTGGTCGGCGCCTGTCTCACCTTCGGGTGGCTGCCCGAACAGCCGCTGCGCCAGGGCCGGCAGCGGCGGCTGGAGCGCCGGGAGACGCACCGGGCAGGGGTCTGACGACGGCGGTGCCCCGGGTCCTGGTGGTGGGAGAGCACCGGGGCGTGGGGCACCCGCCCGTCGCACCCGTTCCTTCGCGGCCGTCCTGCCGCGCGTGTCCTTCGGCGGCTGTCCTTCCGGGGCCGCCCTTCCGGGGCTGTCTTTCCGGGGCCGTGCCCGCCCATCCGGGCGGTCCGGTCCGTGGTGGCCGAAAACCATCCCGGTCCACACGTACCAACGCAAGGGGTCGATGGTCCCGGGTTCCTCCGGGGCGATCGGCCCTTCTCGCGCTCGGCGGCCCGGCAGTTGACTGGGCGGGACATGGACAACAGCAGCATGAGCACTGGCACCGCCACCGCCACCGCCGAGTACGACCGCCTGATCGCCCGCCATCACGCGATGCGCCTGCGACGCCAACTCCTCGCCCCCTCCTCCTCGGGCGGCGGCGACTTCGGGTACGGCGCGTACGGCGAGGACGGCGGCTACGACGGCGCCGCCGACCAGCACCTGATCCGGCGCGACCTCGACCTGATCTCCCCGCTCGCGGACCTGATCGACCACCTCTACGCGGTGATGTTCAGCCATCGCCCGTATCTGCGACCGCTCTTCCCCGTCTCGATGGAGTTCCAGCAGTTCCACCTGGAACGGATCTTCCACCACCTGATCGACCACCTCGACCGCCCGGCCGAACTGGAGCAGACACTCCGCCAACTCGGCCGCGACCACCGGAAGCTGGGCGTCCGGCCGGTGCACTACGAGGCCTTCGAGGAGGCCCTGTGCGCGGCCGTCCGGCACCGGGCCGGCGAGCGCTGGACCGAGGACCTGGAGGGCGCCTGGGTGCGGATGCTGCGCTTCGCGGTCGGCGCGATGGTGGCCGGCGCCGACTCCGCGCTCACCGAACCCCCGTACTGGCACGCCGTGGTGACCGGCCACGAACGCCGCCGCCCCGACCTCGCCGTGCTGCGTGTGCGCACCGGCGAGCCGTACCCGTACCGGGCCGGGCAGTACGGCACCGTCGAGCACCCGGCGCTGCCGCACACCTGGCGGCAGTACTCGATGGGCTGCGCCCCGCGCGCCGACAACGAGCTGGAGTTCCACGTCCGCCGCACCGGCCCCGGCGGGGTCAGCGCCGCCCTGGTCGAGCACATCGCCGTCGGCGACCGGCTGCGCCTCGGCCCGCCGCGCGGCAGCCTGCTGCCCGACGACGACGCCCGCGACCTGCTGCTGGTCGCGGGAGGCACCGGCCTCGCCCCGATGAAGGCGATCATCGAGCAGCAGACCACCCGCCGGCCGACCGGCCGCCGGGTCCACCTGTTCGTCGGCGCCCGGGAGCGCGCGGACCTCTACGACTGGCATTCGCTGGCCGAACTCGGCCTGCACAAGCCGTGGTTGACCGTCACCCCGGTCACCGTCGGCGAGCTCGCCGACACGGTCGCCTCGGCCGGCGACTGGCGCGAGCACCTGGCCTGCGTCACCGGGCCGATCGGCATGGTCGGCTCCGTCCGCACCCGGCTGGCGGCGGCCGGGCTGCCGTCCACGCAGGTGCGGTTCGACCAGGCGCTGTACCGGTGACGCCGGCCGGACGGCCGGCGGACCGGCGGCCGCCGACCAGGCGGCCGTCCGCTCCGTCGGCGGGTCAGCGGTAGCAGTAGGAGTCGGAGGAGGCGTCGCCGCCCGCCAGGTGGGTCTGGTGGACGCGCAGGCCCCGGAAGTCGGCGCCGTGCGGGAAGAAGCGCTCGTCGATGCTCAGCCCGCCGGCCTCCGGGTCGGCGTCCAGCTTGACCATCCAGGGCTCGATGCCCTCCGGGTAGAACTGGTCGTCCCAGGCGCCGTAGAGCGAGTTGGTGAGGTACAGCCGCCGACCGTCCCGGCTGATCTCCACCATCTGCGGCGCCCCGCTCAGCGGACGGCCGGGCTCCGCCGGGTGCGGGGTGCGGGCGGCGATCCCGCCGAGCCGCACCGAGCCGGCCAGGCGGGGGTGGAACGGGTCCGAGACGTCGTACTGGAACAGCTCCCCAGTGCCCCACGCCGAGACGTACAGCCAGCGGTCGTCCACCGACAGGTTGATGTCCGTGACCAGCGGCGGCACCGCGCCGAACGGCTGCAGCGCGGGCGGCAGATCCTCGGCCTTGGCCGGCTCGGCGGGGATCTCGATCACCTTGCGCGCGGTGAACGCCGGCCCGTCCCGGTACCAGAGCCACACCGAGGAGGAGAGGTCCTCGACATTGGTGACCACGCCGACGAAGCCCCACTCCGCCTGCGGATCGTGCGCCGGGCGCAGCTCCAGCACCATCTGGTACTGGTCGCCGAGGTCCACCCGCTGGAGGTGGCGCCCGGAGTCCAGCTCCCAGAAGTGCAGCGCGTGGCCGTACTTGCGCCCGAGCAGGAGGTCCGGCACCACGCCGTCCTCGACCATCGACGGGGTGCCCCACTCGCTGGTGATGCCCACGTTGGTGCCCAGGTGCCACCAGACGTCGTACGCGAAGTGCTGCGGACCGCGCTCGGTCTCCCAGGGGCGCAGCACCTCGAAGGTGGTGTGGTCGAGCAGCGCCACCCCGCCCGGCCCGTCCTCGCCGTCGGCGCCGCCGAGGCAGGAGAGGAAGACGCCGTCGGGGCCGCAGTGCAGGGTGTGCGGGCGCGAGTAGCCGGCCTTGGCGGCCAGCTCCTCGGCCTCGATCGTCTTCACCAGGCGCGGGCGGACCGGGTCGGGCCGGGTGTCCAGGACGTGCAGCCGGGAGGAGCGCAGCCCGGGCAGCAGCAGGTAGCGCCGCTCGGGGTTCTCGTGGCAGGCGTGGGCGAGGGCGCTGGAGCAGGCGTTCCAGCCAAAGTGGTGCAACTCGTCGCCGAGCGTGGGCAGTTCGGCGAAGTTCAGAACCTTCCCGTAGCTCGCCGAGTCCGGATCGGTGTCGACGCTCAGCAGTGCGTCCGGCTGCTGCCCCGACCGGTCGAACCCGGCCACGTACGCCAGCTTCTCCGGCGGAGCGGCGATCGCCTCGGCGGCCGAACGGTAGAGCGACGGATCGGTATGCCCGTGCTGCATGCAAACTCCCCAACTCGCCTGGTCTGTCCGGGAAGCGTTCCACAGAACCACCGGCGCACAGGAGGCGCACGAGAAGCGGCCGGGAGGCGCGGGCGGCTACCCTGACCGGGTGCACAACAGCATTCGCGGGGGCAGCTTCCAAGGCCCGGTCGTCCAGGCGGACACCGCGCACGTGACGGAGGGCAGCACCTGGATCGCTCTCCAAGCCGTGTTCAAGGACCTCGGCCGGCACGAGGAAGCCGAGGAGGCCCGTCGGCAGGTCGATCGTGCCACCGACGACGCCCACGCAGCGTTCTCCGAAAGCATTGCGATCATCACATCGCGCCAGGTCGGAGATGTCGGGGTCGACAACGGCTGAGCCAGTACAGTCACCCTCATGGAGTTCCGTGAAGACATCCTGGGTGCCCCCTACGAGGCCGCCGAGCTGACGCTGCGGCCGGACGACGAGGGGGCGGTGTGCGCGACGCTCGTCCGCCGGCCGGTGCCCGGGGCGGACCGGGCCGTGCTGTACATCCACGGGTACAACGACTACTTCTTCCAGACCAACCTCGCGGACCACTACACCGCGCTCGGCTTCTCCTTCTACGCCCTCGACCTGCGCAAGTACGGCCGCTCGCTGCGCCCCCACCAGTCGCCGAACTTCGTCCGCGACCTCACCGAGTACGACGAGGAGATCGACGAGGCCGTCCGGATCATCCGCGAGGTGGACGGGCACCGGCAGCTGCTGCTGAACGGGCACTCCACCGGCGGGCTGATCGGGGCCCTGTGGGCCGGCCGGCGGGCCGGGCGCGGGGTGGTGGACGGGCTGTTCCTCAACAGCCCGTTCCTGTCGATGCCGGTCGGGCCCGCGGTCCGCACACTCGGCGGGCCCGCCGTGACGGCGGTCGGGCGGCTGGCGCCGACCCGCGTCCTGCCGTCCGCGCTCAACCCGCACTACACCCACAGCCTGCACAAGGACCACCAGGGCGAGTGGGACTTCGACCTCACCCTCAAGCGCCCCGAGAGCTTCCCGCTGTACGCGGGCTGGCTGTCGGCGATCCACCAGGGCCACCGGCGGCTGCACCGGGGACTGGGCATCGACGTGCCGGTGCTGCTGATGGCCTCGACCCGGTCCATCTCCACCACCACGTGGCACAACGCGCTGCACCACGCCGACGCCGTGCTGCGCGCCGACGACATCGCCGCGCAGGGGCCGCGGCTGGGCCGGCACGTCACCGTCGTGCGGATCAAGGGCGGCATGCACGACCTGGTGCTGTCCGGTGCGGAGGCCCGCGCCGAGGTGTTCGCCGAACTGGACCGCTGGCTCGCCGCCTACCTCGACGTCGAACCCGTCGGGGAGCACGCGTGACCTTCCCGCAGCACGAGGGTGCCGAGCACATCGAGCAGGCCGAGGCCGACGAGCACGACGAGCACGACGAGCACGACGAGCCGGTGCCCGTCGGGCGGCGGACCGACCTGGGCTTCGCCAAGCTCATGCCCGACCTCGACCGGGACGGCGGCTGGCTGCTCACCCTGGACGGCACCCCCCAGTCCTACGTCGACCTCGCCGACCCGACCCACCTGGAGTTCGAGTACACCCGGCGCCTCGGCCACCTCGCCGACGCCCTCGCCCCCGCCGGACAGCCGCTCGACGCGCTGCACCTCGGCGGCGGCGCCCTCACCCTGCCCCGCTACCTGGCCGCCACCCGACCCGGCTCCCGGCAACGGGTGGCGGAGGTGGACGGACCGCTGCTGGAACTGGTCGCCGAACAGCTGCCCTGGCAGGGCCCCGGCGCGGACATCACCGCGACCGTCGGCGACGCCCGGGAGGCCCTCGCCGAGACCCCGGCCGGCTCGCAGGACCTGGTGATCGCCGACGTCTTCCACGGCTCGCGCACCCCCGCCCACCTCACCTCCGTGGAGTTCCTGCGGCTGGCCGCCGCCGCGCTGCGCCCCGGCGGCTGCTACGCGGCGAACCTGGCGGACGGCCCGCCGCTGGCCTTCGCCAAGGCGCAGGCGGCGACGGTGCGGGCGGTGTTCCCGTACGTCTGCCTGGTGGCGGAGGCGCCGGTGCTGCGCGGCCGCCGGTACGGCAACATCCTGCTGGCCGGCTCGACGGCGCCCCTGCCGGTGGCCGAGCTGACCCGGCTGCTCGCCGGCGACATCTTCCCGGCCCGGCTCACCGACGGGGACGACCTGGCGGACCTGGTCGGCCGGACCGCCCCGGTCACCGACGCCGAGGCCACCGACTCCCCACCCCCACCGGACGGCGCGTTCAGCATCGGCTGAGCCCAGGCCCCGCACGCACGGCGGTCGGAAAACCGGTGGGCCTCCTGCTTCCGCCCGGGTAGCGTGCGGGGACGATCCCGGAGGAGGCGAGGCGATGCGGCCGTTGCTGCTGGTGGACGTCGACGGACCGCTGAACCCGTGCGCGGCGAAGCCCTACCGGCGGCCCGAGGGCTACGAGACCCACCGGTTGACGACGCCGCGCTGGGAGGCGGCCGAGCGCCGTCGGCTCACGGCCTGGGGCCTTCCCCACAAGGCGCCGAAGCCCCTGCGGGTCTGGCTCAACCCGGCCCACGGCCCGGCCCTCGCGGCGCTTCCCTTCGACCTGGCGTGGGCGACGACGTGGCAGGAGGAGGCCAACGCCTTCATCGGCCCCTTGCTGGGGTTGCCCGCCCTGCCGTACATCCCCTGGTCCGAGCCGCGGCCCGAGCCGGGCGGCGGGGTGTTCTGGAAGACCCCGCAGATCGTCGCCTGGGCGAAGGGCCGCCCGTTCGCCTGGGTCGACGACCTGATCACGGACGCCGACCGGGCCTGGGTGGAAGCCCACCACCCGGGCCCGGCACTGCTCCACCACGTCGACCCGAAGGCCGGCCTGACGGTCCAGGACTTCGCCCGACTGACGGACTGGTCCAACGCGCTCGGCTGACCGCACGAGCGGCCCGAGCCTTCGAGGTCAGACGGGCGGCGTCAGGTCGCTCTCGCTGATGGTGTACGTGAGCGGGGGGTAGACGAAGTCCGTTTCCGTGTTCTCACGGCGCCGCAGTCGGTAGAACTCGTGCCTCTGCTCGTCGTCGGCCGGCACGAGGCGCTCACCCTGGGGGAGGTGCGCCTGTCCGTCGCGAAACCGGACGAGTGTTTTTGACGTTCGAAAGGTTACGCCCAGCCATTGGTTGTCCGCCGTGCGGGCGGGCGGGTCCAGGACGATCTTGTGTCTGAGTCGCCGGTTCGAGTCGACGGAGAACGCGACGATACTGTGGTGGGCGAGGGGGATCTCGAACTTCCCACCATCGGGCCCCTTCGATTCGAAGATCAGCTTCCTCGGCGGGCTCGCGTCGGGATGCTGGTAGCAGGAGAAGACGGCGATGAACGACTCGTCGGCCAGATCGAGGGCCTGGTCGGAGTGGCCGCCCATGGTTGCGTAGGCGTTCGTGTAGCTCTCGATGAGAGCGTTGTTGAAGCCGACCGAAAGCGCCGCCCGTTCTTGAACCTGTCGTGCCAGCCGTTCGTGCACCGCCCGGAAGCGCTGCGTCGGGCTGCTGTAGCGAGTGGTGGTCCGTACGAGGGGCGCATCACCCGCCTCGTCGATCCTGGCGAGCACGGCGCCTCGGCGGCCCTTCCCCACCTCTTCCAGGCGGGCCGACGCGGACAGTTCCGCGAAGAGGTTCCCCTCGGTGGGCAGTGTGCACGAGAGGATCTCGTCCGAGATCCTAGATGCGGGGGGCAAGGTAGTCTCCCGTGTTCATGCTGAAGAGGAATTCGTCGCCGTAGTCCATGAAGGACGAGGTCCTGTTCTCCTCGGCGTACAGCCTGCGCAGCTCGTCCATGCCGGCCGGTGTGGGTGGCTCCAGTTCCACCGGTTCTCCGTCCCGTTCGAGGAACGTGCGGCCGTCCTTGTGGACGGCTTCGGTGTTGGAACAGCGCACCACGTAGCCCAGGCGGGTCGGGAGCAGCTCGGCGTCCAGCGACGAGGGCCGGATCTCGTGGGTGTAGAGGCGGTTGGTGGACAGCGGCATGAAGAACACGGAGCCGGGGTGGAGGGTGACGGTGAACTGCGGGGGGAGTGCGACCCCGTCGAGTTCCGCGGTCCGCTCCTTGAGGCGGAAGTGGAGTCTGGTCAGCCCGCTGGCGCCCTTCACCCCGAAGTCGTAGGCGTCCTCGGCCAGGGGCTGCAGCTTGTCGAGCCGGTCGTAGAAGGTGCAGAAGGCCATGATGCCGTTGGCGGGCATGTCCTTGGTCTTGTCGGCATGGGCCGAGATCTTCGCCTTGGACTGCTTGCGCTCGGCCGTGGCAAGGGTGTTGTGGTAGATCTGCGCGAGGACGTGATTCAGCGGTGCCTGGTTCCGGAAGACGGCGGCGGCCTCGCGGTTCAGCGCTTCGACGATGCGCGTGT
This sequence comes from Kitasatospora sp. NPDC041917, assembly GCF_055589745.1. Classification (NCBI taxonomy): domain Bacteria; kingdom Bacillati; phylum Actinomycetota; class Actinomycetes; order Kitasatosporales; family Streptomycetaceae; genus Kitasatospora; species Kitasatospora sp. NPDC041917. The sequence continues at coordinate 238,585 of NZ_JBVJBI010000005.1, forward strand.
CGGTCGGGCGGAAGCTCTCGGTCGGCCCCGAGAGATTCGTGGAGCACCGGAGCAGGCGGAAATGCAGTTCGTCACCGTTGCGCGTGACGGGCGTCAGATAGATCCCGCTGCGATGGGCCGCGCCGGGCTTGGTGGACTCCGTCAGGGACTGGAACGCGTGCTCCGTACGGATCCGCCCGAAATGATCGTCGCCGAGTCCGAAAAAGCGGCGGTAGTACACGCCGACGCCGTGTACGCGGACGGGGACCCGGCCGAGGTCGACGAGGCTCCAGGGTTCGTCGACGTCCTCGCGGTAGCCGTGCGACCGCTCCCGGATGACGAATACCCGCGCAGCCGCGGCCAGTTGACGGCCACTGATCCCGGATACGTCGCCACACAGGTAGACCGTCCTCCGGGCGAGGTCGGGCGAGCCGGAAGCAAGCTCCTCCGGCGTGATCGTGGACCCGAAGAAGTCCCTGATCACGTCGTTGTCCTGCGACATCGAAGGTGCGACCAGGATGTTGCCCGCATCCTCGATGCGGGCTTCCGTCGGCTCTGTTGTGTGCATCAAACGGTACCTGTCATTCGCGGATCCTGGTGGATTCTCAAACCGTGGACATGGCCATGGCCCGCACTCATTCATTCAATTCGGGGTAGTGGCCGCGCTGGTACGTCGACAGCTGGGAGACGGCGAGCTCTGCCTCGCCGCGGCAGATGACGCAGACGCGGCGCCGGTGGCACGCGGGGCAGTTGACCCGCCCGCGGGTCTCGTCGGGCAGCCAGCCGCGTCCCCCGCAGTCGTAGCACCAGCCCAGGCCTTCGCACTCGTAGCAGAGCACGAATCCGGCCGTGACGGTCTCGGCCGTGCGCACCGGCTCGGGCCGCTGGAACTCCTCCGGTTCGTACAGGGCCATCGCCGGTGTCTGCCCGCTGAACCACACGGTGGAGGTGTGGTCGACCGTACGGATCTCGATGCTGCAGCCGTCGCGGCGGCCGGTGACCACGATGCGGGGCGTTCCCTTGGCGTCCTCCTGCGAGGTCGCGACCGCCCAGCCCGCGGAGTGGAGCAGCGCGGCCGCGCGAGCGGCGGTGTCGGCGGCGCCGGCATGCGCGGGGCGCTTCCCCGTGCTGCCGCTGGCCGAGTACTGGTAGCGGAGCGGTTCATGCCAGTCGACGACCTGTGGCGTGTCGAGCAGCGGCAGGCCGAGATCGCTGCCGGGGGCCAAGTCGTCGATCAGCTCGACCAGTTGTGACCGCAGGGCCAGGCCCAGCCGGTCCAGCTCTTCCCGCGCACCCGGTACGGGCCCCATGACGCCCCCTCCTCGCCCGGCGGTGCCGTCGCCGGGCGGTCCGTTCGATCCCCGGGAGTCTATGCGGTGTTCGTCTCACCGGGCCCGGGACTGCGAACGGTCGCGGGCCGATGCCGTCCACCGCGTCGGCGACCGCGGCCCGGGTTCGGAGGCGCGGGGACTGCCGCCCGGGCGGCGCGTCATGGACGGTGGGGGCCGAGCCGGGCGAGGAGGTCGTCGGCGCACTCCTCGGCGAGTTCCTCGGTGTGTTCGGGGAGTTGCGCGCCGGCCCGCAGGTGGCGTCGGACCAGCGAGAGCGGCAGCTCGATGAGGGCGAGCACCACGCGTTCGACGGACCGGGGGTCCTCGGTCGGCGACCCGGCCCCCAGCAGTACGGCGAGGGCGGCGAGCGCGCCGTGCACAGTCCGGTTGCCGAGATCCGCGCGCAGGCGGTGTTCCTCCGACCAGTCCGCGCGTCCGAAGTCGTCGGGGCCGTAGAGGAGCAGGGCCGCCTCCTGCGGGTGGGCCCGGGCCCATGCGACCACCTGACGGGCCGCCGCCCGCGCGGTCTGCCGCGCGTCGGTGGTCGTGGCGAGCGGCAGGGGGGTGAGGTCCTGGCCGAGTGCCGTGCCGAAGGCCGCGAGGTAGCCCTGCTGGAACCGGTCGACGGTCCGCAGCCAGAGTTCGGCGAGCAGGGCGCTCCGTCCCGGGAAGCGGTAGTACACCGAGCCGCTCGGGGCTCCGACCTCTCCCGCGACCGCGGCCATGGTCACCGCGGCCGGGCCGGACTCGGCGGCCAGCCGGACGGCGGCGTCGAGAAGCTGGTCGGAGTCGAAGCGGGGTGGTCTCGCCATGAGTTGGAGGGTACTCTCCACAATAATTAGAGAGCAGTCTCTATAACTGCCCGGAAGGTGAGCCGATGGCTGTCCACAACGTGCACGAACGCCTGCTGCCCGCGAAGGAGACCGAGGTGGGGGCGTTGATCGACACCCTGGCCGGCACCGGCGACCTGCTGTGGCCGCAGGACACGTGGCCCTCGATGCGGTTCGACCGTCCACTCGCCGTGGGCGCGGTCGGTGGGCACGGCCCGGTCCGCTACACCGTCGACGCGTACGTCCCCGCGACGTGGGTGCGCTTCGGCTTCACCGGGCCACGCGGCTTCCACGGCTTCCACGAGTTCACCGCCACGGCCGTCGACGAGCGGCACACCCTGCTGCGCCACACGCTCGTCCTGACCGCCCGCGGCCCGGCACGACTCGGCTGGCCGCTCGCCTGGCGGCCGCTCCACGACGCGCTTCTGGAGGACAGTCTGGATCGCGCGGAGAGGGCCTGCACGGGCACGGTGGCCCGCCCGGCGCGGTGGAGCCCGTACGTACGGTTGCTGCGCGCGATCGTTCGCTGATCGCCGGCCCGGGCCGGTCCGCCGAACCCGCCGCCCGGACAGGTGAGTTCCGCGGAGCCGGGGTCGCCGTGAGCCGGCCCCGGCGGGTCGGAGTCCGAAGTGCTCGACGGCCCGTTCGGCGACTTCGTCGGGCTCCAGGCGGGTGTTGTCGATCAGCAGGTGCGCACCCGGGATGTGCGCGAAGTCGTCGGACACGCGCCCGACGACGCGCCGTCAGGACGACGACGGTCAGCGGTCAGCGGCCGGGCGAGCCCGATCGCGCGGCACCGGCCCGCGCGGTGTGCGCGGGCCGGTGCCGCGCGGGGCCCGTCACTCCACCGGCCGGGTGCCCAGGTCCGCGCTGCCGGACCGGGCCTCCAGGTCGGCGAGGACGCCGAACAGCTGGCTCTTGGCCCGCAGGAACTCGTCGTTGACGTCCTGCACGTCGAAGCTCTCGGTGGTTCCCGCGCGGGCCCTCTTCTCGATGTCCTCCGCCAGGCCGGACAGGGGTCCGGCTCCCAGGGCCCGGGCACTGGACTTGAGCGTGTGGGCGGCTCGCAGGGCTTCGCTCGGGAGTCCGTGCGCGATGGTGGAGATCAGCCCCGGGGCGTCGTCGACGAACAGCTGGGCGAGCTCCACGACCGATGACGTCCCGCCGATCTCGTCGCACAGTCTGGCCAGGACGTCCGGAGTGACGGAGGCGGCCGGCGGGGCGGCTTCGGCGGGGGCGACCGCCGTCCCTCCGGCGGCGGGTGCGCGGCTCAGGGCCGCGGCCAGGCCGTCGCTCTTGATCGGCTTCGCCAGGTAGTCGTCCATTCCCGCGGCGAGGCAGGCTTCGCGGTCGCCCTGCATGGCGTTCGCCGTCATGGCGATGATGTAGGGGCGGCGACCGGATCCGATCACCTGATTGATCTTCCGTGACGCTTCGAGGCCGTCCATGACGGGCATCTGGACGTCCATGAGCACCACGTCGTAGTCGCCGTCCCGGACGGCGTCGACGGCCTGGCTGCCGTCCTCGACGATCTCGGCGACGTAGCCGAGTTTCTTCAGCAGCAGTACGGCGAGCTGCTGGTTCACCGCGTTGTCCTCGGCGAGCAGGATCCGCAGATCGGTGGGCTCCCCGTTCACCGGGGCGGGCGGCGCGGTACGGGCCGCCCGCTCTCCCACGATCACGGACAGGAGCGTGTCGTGCAGTTGCGAAGCCCTGAGGGGCTTGGTCAGGACCGCCGAGAACTCCCGGTCGTCGATCGCGTGCCGGGAGGTCGCCAGCGAGGTCGCCAGGATGAGCGGCAGCCGCTGACGGCCGGGGATCCGGTGGATCCGGGCGGCCAGCTCGACGCCGTCCATGTTCGGCATCATCATGTCGAGGACGGCGACGTCGAACGGGTCGTTCGAGGTGAGGATCCGCAGCGACTCCTCGGGGGCGGACGCTTCGGTGGAGAGCATGTGCCAGGAGTCGGCGTGCCGCCGGATCACCTCGCGGTTCAGGTCGGTGTCGTCGACGATCAGCAGGCGCTTCAGCCGCAGGGGCTCTTCGGCGGAGGGCGGCCGGTCGACCGCGCCGACGCCCAGGTCGATGGTGAAGCCGAAGACCGATCCCACCCCGACCTCGCTCCTCACCTCCATGTTCCCGTTCATCATCTCCACGAGACGTTTGCTGATGGCCAGGCCCAGCCCGGTTCCCCCGTACTTGCGCGTGGTGGAGGAATCGACCTGGCTGAAGTTCCTGAAGAGCCGGCCCATGCGGTCCTCGGGGATCCCGATGCCGGTGTCCGAGACGGCGAAGTGCAGCCTCGCCACGGTCGGGTCGCCCGGTCGGTCCCCGGCGGTCTTGACGGTGAGGACGACATGGCCGGATTCCGTGAACTTGACCGCGTTGGAGAGGAGGTTGGTCACGATCTGCCGCAGGCGCATCCCGTCGCCGACCACGCAGTCCGGAATGTCGGGGGCCACCAGGCAGGCGAGATCGAGGCCCTTCTCCGCGGCGCGGGCCGCGATGACGTCGATCGCGGACTCGACGGTGTCGCGGAGCGAGAACTGCCTGTTCTCCAGTTCCAGACCGCCGGCGTCGATCTTGGAGAAGTCCAGGACGTCGTTGATGATGCCGAGGAGGGCTTCGCCGCTGGAGTTGATGATCTCGGCGAAGTTCCGCTGCTCGGGCGTCAGCGCGGTGGCCAGCAGCAATTCCGTCATGCCGATGACGGCGTTCATCGGGGTTCTGATCTCATGGCTCATGGTGGCGAGGAACTCGGTCTTGCTGCGGGCCGCGGTCTCGGCGACCAGGCGGGCGTTCTGCAGTTCCTGCTCCGCCCGCAGGCGTGCGGCCACCCGTGACACCTGGGCGCCGACCTGGCTCAGCAGGGCCGGCAGGATGTCGTCCTGGCCGGCCGTTCCCGGTGGCGAGAAGAATTCGAGCACGAAGAGGACGTCCGATTCGTCGGACACCGGAAGCGTGAGGAACCGGGTCATGCCGAGATCGCGGCAGGGTGCCAGGTAGTCGACTCCGTCGTCCCCGGCGCCGATCTCGCCCGCCGCGATGTCACGGGTCAGCAGGGCGCGGCCCGCGGGCCCGTGTCCCGGCGGGACGGTGAGGGTGCCGGTTTCCCGGAGGGAGCCCAGCTGCCAGGGGTCGGCCGCCCACCAGTGCCGCGGATGCGAGGCGAGCACCCCGTGGTCCGGGACGAGCGACAGCGCGTGGCCGACCGGGAATCCCGCGAAGACGCAGACGCCCTTCACGGCGGCGAGGAGCGGGCCGTTCATGTCGACCGCGTTGTTGCAGGCCGCGGCGACGGATTCGAGCAGTTCCAGGCCACGCTGTTTCCTGAGCTCCTGTTCCTTCGCGTCGTGCAGCTTGCGAATCATCTCCTCCGATATCAGCTCGGCCTGCCGCCGGGCGTCGCGTTCCTTCCGGAGCAGGTCCTCCAGGAGGGTCACGTGCCGATCCGCATCCCGCTGATGCTCCACTGCGCACTCACCCCTGTCGCGTGAGGGTGACCTCGAAGACGCACTCCGGGTCTCCTCGTCCGGTGCAGCTGGACTGGTCGATCCTGACGTCCTCCCCGAAGTGCTCGGCCGCCCCTTCGATGAGTCCTTCGCCGAACGCGCACAGCTGCCGTTCCGAGCTGTAGCTCATGACGAGGACACCGCTGGCGGGTGTCTCGAACCTGAAGCTGGGCACGGCGGCCCCGGGATACAGGCGCCGCACTTCCGGATGGATGATGTCCTCCAGGGTCAGCAGGAACGTCCGGGCGGAGCTGTGCCCGGCGAAGAACATCGGGTACCGTTCGGCGAAAATCGGCAGGGCTTCGCGGCCCAGCCAGCGGACGACCTCCGTCTCCGACTTCCCGAACATGGGCGCCGCGGCGGCCACGATGCTCATGAACTCCTCGTCGGGGTAGTTGCCGAGCGAGGTGTACGTTCCGTCGACGCCGGAGGCGTCGATCAGTTCCCCCCAGGCCAGCAGCCCGTACTGCCGGGAGACCACCTCGTTGAGGAGGTCGAAGACGACGCCCTTCATGCTGCCTCACCTCCGCTTTCCGGTCAGCCCTGGATCTGCCCGAGCTGGGAGAGCATCGTCATGACGTCCCAGTAGTAGACGGCCTCGGACATGAGGCCGTCCGCGTCCAGCGCGGCGATGACCGCGACCGACACCGAGAACGTCCGGCCGACGCTCTCGGCGTTCCACACGCCGGTGACCTCGTTCACGACGGTGCCGGTCATGGTGAAGACGAACGCACCGCGGTCGCCGGCGGAGAACGCGTCGTCGAGGCTGGCCGTCAGGTCCGCGTTGGTCATCCAGGACGTGTACAGCTCGTGGACCTTGTCGCGGCCGTGGAGTTCGCAGTTGATGCCGGGCTCGGCGTAGTGCACGTCCCGGCTGTAGCAGCCGGCCGCTGCGTCGATGTCCTTCCGGTTGACGGCGTCGATCAGTCGCGCGAATACCTTGGTGTCCGTCATCGGGGTTCCCTCCGGGTTCATGGGCGGCGGTCAGATCCAGCGGGCGGCGATGTCCGCGGCCTCGGCCGCGTGGGCGACCATGACCGAGTAGTGGTCGGCCGCCAGGTCGGCGCTCTCCAGGCTGTCGGGCCACCGGTTGTTCAGCCGGACGCCGTCGGTGTACGGGAGCGGTTCGGTGGCGCGGATGGAGTACGTGGGGGCGGCCGTGCCGGGGAGCGGGTGGCCCCGGAGCATGCTGTAGTGCCAGCCGAAGGCGGTGAGCGCGGGGGTCTCCAGCGAGACGATGTCGGGCCAGGACTCCAGCAGGGACTTCGTGCCGCCGTTGAAGACCTCGTCGGACAGGTCCTCGGGGACGGGGGTGTCGATCAGCAGGACGGCCTCCGGCCCCGCGCCGCGGGACTCCAGTTCGGCGGCCACCAGCCGGGAGGCCCAGCCGCCGGAGCAGTACCCCACGAGCACGAACGGGGCCCCGTCGGCGCAGCGCTCCACCGCGGGGGCCATGGCCCGGCCCAGGGCGGCGGGCGACTCCGGGACGGCGTCGGGGCGGGCGTAGCCGGGGTAGCGCAGCGCGTGGACGTCGTGGAGGCCGAGGAAGCGCCTGGCGAAGCGGCTGTAGGTGAAGTTGCCGAGGAACGGTCCCAGCGAGTCCAGGCAGATGATCTTCTTGCTCTCCGGTCCGCGGGAGAGGCGTGCCGGGGGCGGCGGAGGGCCGGCGTCGTCGGCGCCGCTGTAGCGGGGGCGCAGGCGGGCCGCGGCGGCCAGGAAGTCGAGTGCTTCGACGGCTCTGCCCTCCTCGACGGTCTTCCGGAAGATGTCGCCGATGCCGTCGGCCGCGGGCGGGGCGGTGGCCGGCGCCTCCTGGCCCTGCCGGGCGAGCGAGGCGCAGAGGAAGGCGGCGAGGTCGGCCGGGGTGGGGTTCTCGCCGACCACGCCGAGTTCGAATTCGAGGCCGGTTGCCTTTTCGAGGCCGTTGACCAGCCGGACGGTCATCAGCGAGTCGAAGCCGAGCTCCTGGAAGAGCTGGTCGTCGTCGATCTCCTCGACCGGCAGGTCCGAGATCGCGGCGGCGTGTTCCTTCACCAGCGCGATCATCGGTTCGAGCCGCGGGGGCGCGGAGGCGGGGGACGCGGGGGAAGCGGTGGCGGATTCCTGGTTCATGGTCGTCATCCGGTGGGATCGGGGGACGGTGGTGTGCCGCCGTCCGGCGGGGTGGGAGCGGAGGGGCGCGTGGGCCCGGGCCCGGGTGCGAGCCAGTAGCCGCGGCGCTGGAACGGATACGTCGGGAGGTCCGCCGGGAGCGCGGACGTGCCGGGGAGCGCGGGCGTCCAGTCGACCGGGGCCCCGGCCACCCAGAGGGCGGCGAGGGACAGCAGGAACGAGGTGGGCTCGTCGGCGTCGAGGCCGAGCGTTCCGGTGACGGTGACGGTGACGGTGGCCGCCTGGCCCGGCGACGGTGCGCCCGGCGATGCCTCGCCCGGCGACGGCGCGCCGCCGCGGTACGCCTGGTGGTTCTCGGTGATGGCCGGGACCAGGACGGGCTGCGGGCCGAGGTCGACGAAGTGCCGGTATCCCGCCGCCAGCAACGAGCGGACGCACTCGTCGAACCGGACCGGCTCCCGCACGTTGGCGTACCAGTAGCCGATGTCCAGGAGCTGGCGGTCGATCAGCTCGCCGGTGACGGTCGAGTGCAGCGGGATGCGGCCCTTGCGGGGGCGGAGGTCGGTGGCGGCCAGCAGGTCGGAGCGGACGGCCTCGACGGCCCGGGTGTGCGCGGCGACGCGGATGGGCAGCCGGTGCGCGGCGATCCGCTCCGTCCGGCAGTGGTCGAGCAGCCGCTCCAGGGCGTCGTCGGGGCCCGCGACCACCACGGACGAGGGGCTGTTGACGGCGGCGACGGACAGCGGGGCGTGCAGCGCCGAGAGCAGTTCCGCGGCGCGCTCGGGGGACAGCGGGAGGGTCACCATGCCCCCGGTGCCCGCGATCCGGCCGAGGGCCCGGTCGCGCAGGGCGACCAGGGAGGCCGCGTCGTCGAGGGTGAGGGCGCCGGCGACGTGGGCGGCGGCGATCTCCCCCTGGGAGTGCCCGATGACGAGATCCGGTTCGACGCCGTGGTGGCGCCAGAGTGCCGCGAGGGCGACCGAGGTCGCGAAGAACAGCGGCTGGACGAGCTCCGGCCGCTCCAGCTCCGCCGTGGTCGCCGCGTCGCCCAACAGGTCGGACAGGCTGCGCCCGGTGTGCGGGCGCATGGCCCGGTCGCAGGCCTCGAACGCCTCGCGGAAGACGGCCGAGTCGTGGAGCAACTGCCGTCCCGCGGTCGACGACTCGGCGCCCTGGCCGGGGAAGACGAAGACCGTGCCACCGGGTTTGCGGGCGGCCGTGCCGGACACCAGGTGCCGGTGCGGGCGGCCCTCGGCGAGCGCGCGCAGGGCGTCGAGGAGCCGGGTGCGGTCGGCGGCGACGACGGCCGCCCGGTGGCGCAGCCGGGCGCGGGTCGTGGCGAGGTCGTGGGCGGCGTCGGCGGGGTGCAGCCCCGGGTGGGCCTCGGTGTACGCCGCCAGGACCGCGCCCTGGGCTTCGAGGGCGGCGGCGTTCCTGGCGGAGATCAGCCAGGGGACCGCACCGTCGCGGCGGGGCGGTTCGGCGGGCGGGCTCCCGGCCGGGGGAGCCGCTTCGAGGACGAGGTGGGCGTTGGTGCCGCTGATGCCGAAGGAGGACACCGCCGCGCGCGCGGGCCGTCCGGTGTCGGGCCACGGTCTCGGGCCGGTGAGGAGCTCGACGGCGCCGGAGTCCCAGTCGACGTAGCTGCTCGGCCGGTCGAGGTGGAGGGTGCGGGGGGCGGTGCCGTGCTGGATCGCGAGGAGCATCTTGATGACGGAGGCGACGCCGGCGGCGGCCTGGGTGTGGCCGATGTTGGACTTGAGCGAGCCGAGCAGCAGCGGCCGGTCCGGCGGGCGGCCGCGGCCGTAGGTGGCGAGTACGGCCTGGGCCTCGATCGGGTCGCCCAGTCTGGTGCCCGTCCCGTGCGCCTCCAGGACGTCGACGTCCGCGGGGGTGAGCCCGGCGTCCGCCAGGGCCCGTCGGATGACCTTCTGCTGGGCCGGACCGCTGGGCGCGGTGAGGCCGTTGCTGGCGCCGTCCTGGTTGACGGCGCTGCCCCGGAGCACGGCGCGTACGGGGTGGCCGTGGCGGCGGGCGTCGGAGAGGCGCTCCAGGACCAGCAGGCCGGCGCCCTCGGCCATGCCCATGCCGTCGGCGGTGTCGGCGAACGCCTTGCACCGGCCGTCGGCGGCCAGGCCGCGCTGGCGGGAGAACCCGATGAAGGGACGCGGTGTCGCCATCACCGTGACGCCGCCGGCCAGCGCCAGGTCGCACTCGCCCGCGCGCAGGGCCTGACGGGCGAGGTGGATCGCGACCAGCGAGGACGAGCAGGCGGTGTCGACGGAGAGCGTGGGGCCCTCCAGTCCCAGCAGGTAGGCGATGCGGCCGGAGACGACGCTGGTGGCGCTTCCGGTGACGAGGTGGCCCTCGACCCGGCTGTCGTCCCACCAGGCCTCCCCGTAGTCCTGCCAGGACACCCCGGCGTAGACGCCCGTGTCGGTGCCGCGCAGTGCGGAGGGGTTGATGCGGGAGCGTTCGAGGGCCTCCCAGGCCACTTCGAGCAGGATGCGCTGCTGAGGGTCCATCGCGAGAGCTTCGCGCGGGGTGATGCCGAAGAACCCGGCGTCGAAGTCCTGCGGGCGGGAGAGGAATCCGCCGTGCGTGGTGGTGGAGGTGCCCGAGCGGTCGGGGTCCGGGGAGTACAGCTCGTCCAGCGGCCAGCCCCGGTCGTCGGGGAAGGCGCCGACGGCGTCGCGGCCCTCGTCGACGAGCTGCCACAGCCCGGCGGGCGAGTCGACCCCGCCGGGCAGCCGGCACCCGCACCCGATGACGGCCACCGGATCGCCGGAGCCCGCCTCGGCGGCCTTCAGGCGGTCACGGAGCCTGTCTATCTCGGCGACGGCGCGCTTGAGGTAGGTGCGGATCTCCTCCTGTTCCGCCATGGTTCGGTCCTGCCTTTCGCGTGGGTGGGGGGAGGGGCCGGGGGCGCGCCGGGCCGGCCGGAGCCCGGGCCTGCCGCCGGTAGGGGCGGTGACGGTACGGGCGGTGACGGCACGGCAAGGGGCTCAGCCGCCCTCGGCGGCGGGTCCGGTGTCCGGCGCGGCCTCGGCCGCGGTCAGGACGGGGGCGTCCGTGTGGCGGGACGTCTCGTAGAGGCGGGCGAGGAGGGCGGGGCGCTGCGGGTCGGGGGCCGACGGCAGCACCACCAGCGTGGCGGCGAGCCCCAGCGAGTGTCGGTGATCGACCAGCGATTCCAGTACGGCGAGGCCCCGTACCGGGTCGTCCGGGGCGCGGGCCGGGCCGTTCGGGCCCGCGGTGGCGATCAACAGGAAGGTTTCCAGGGGGAGTTCGAGGGTCGACCGGTGCAGGATCGCGGCGGTGCCGGCCGGTTCGTCGTCGGCCGGTTCGCCACCGGCCGGTTCGCCACCCGCCGGTCCGTCGCCGTCCGGCGCCCTCCGGTCGTCGGCGGCGGTGTGCACGACGGCGGTCAGCGGGGCCACGGCCGAGGCGTCCGCCAGGACCTGCCGCACGGCGTCCGGGTCGGTGGGATCGGCGTTCACCGGATGGAGCTCGGCCGGCCGGCCGGCCAGCCGCGACCGGAGCCGGGCGAGGCCCTCGTCGTCCTCGTCGTGGGGTGCGAGGAGCCAGATGTGCCGGGAGCCCCGGCCGGTGGCGAGGTGGTCGGCCAGCGGCACGGTGTCGGCGAGCGGGCCGACCAGCAGGACGCCGTCCCGCGCGTCCCCGGGCGGCGGGATCCGCAGCACCAGCTTGCCGGTGTGCCGCGCCCGGCTCATGTGGTGGAAGGCGGCGATGGCGTCCTGGACGTCGAAGACGTGGACGGTGGGCGGGTGGAGCACTCCGGTGGCGAAGAGCTCCCGCAGGTCGTGCAGGATTCCGGCGAGTTGCGGCGGTCCGGCCGCCTCCCGGAGGTCGAAGGGCAGGTAGGAGACGCCGGGGTGGTCCCGGGCGATGTCGTCGGGGTCGCGCGGGTCGGTCTTGCCCATCTCCACGAACCGGCCTCCCGGACGCAGCAGACGCAGGGAGGCGTCGGTCGCCTCGCGGGCGAGGGCGTTGAGGACGACGTCGACGCCCCGGCCGGAGGTGGCGTCCAGGAACTCCCGCTCGAAGCCGGTGTCCCGGGAGGAGGCGATGTGGTCGTCGTCCAGGCCCAGCCACCGCAGGGCCGCGTGCTTGGGCGGGCTCGCCGTGCCGAACACCTCGGCGCCCGCGTGGCGGGCGAGCCGGACGGCGGCACTGCCGACGCCACCGGAGGCGCAGTGGACCAGGACGCGTTCTCCGGCCGTCAGCCGGCCGAGGTCGAACAGCCCGTAGGAGGCGGTGGCGAAGGCCACCGGGACGGCGGCGGCGCGGGCGGCCGGCCAGCCCGGGGGCACCGGGACGAGCAGCGGCTCGTCGGTCACGGCGACGGGGCCGAACGCACCGGTGAGCAGGCCCATCACCCGGTCGCCGGGCTTCAGCCGGGTGACGTCCGGGCCGGTGTCGAGCACCGTGCCGGCCCCCTCGGCGCCCAGCGGTCCAGGGTCGCCGGGGTAGAGGCCGAGCGCGTCCAGGACGTCGCGGAAGTTGATCCCGGCGGCCCGCACCGCCACCCGCACCTGGCTGCCCACGAGGGGTTCGCCGACCTCCTCGCAGCAGTCGAGGGCGAGGCAGTCCAGGGTCCCCTTGCCGATCAGGCTCAGCCGCCAGGGCGGTGGGCCGGGCAGCGCGAGCCGGACGTGTCCCGGGGGGAGGGGCAGGAGCGCGGCCGGAACCGACTCCGGCGCGAGGACCTCGCCGGCTCTGATCGCCAGCTGGGAACGCGGGGAGCCGAGCGCCGCGGCGAGCGCCCGGAGGGAGGCCGGGTGCCCGTCGAGGTCGACCACCGCGAACCGGCCGGGCCGTGCGCCGGCCGCGGCCAGCACGCGCTCCCGCAGGACACCCTGCCGCGGATCCGTCACCCGGTCGGTGTCGCGGGCCAGGACGGCGCCCCGGGTGAGGACGACCAGGCGGGGCGCCCGCTCCTGCGGCAGGGCGAGGGCGGCCTCGACGAGGGCCAGTGTCCGGTCGGCCGCGCCGGCCGCCGGTACCACCAGGACCCCCGTCGGCAGCCCGGCCTCCGGACCGGGGGTCAGCAGCGGGACGCCCGGGTGGGCCGCGCGCACCTCCTCGGCGGCCGCCGGGAGCCCGGCGGTCGGGGACAGCACCGCCCAGGCGGAGGGGGCGGCGGCGACCGGAGCGGGGTCCCAGCGGATCTGCGCGAAGGACGGTTCGCGGCCCGGGGCGCCGTCCCGGCCGGCAGTGGCCCGGACGAGGCCGTTGAACGGCAGGGTGCGGGGTGCGGTGGCAGTCATTCCTGGATCCCGTCGATGGCGGCGAAGAGCGCGGCGTCCTCGGCGGTCCCGGCCCAGTGGGTCGCCGGCTCCGGTTCGGTGGCCCCTTCCGCCGGCTCGGCGGCGGAGACGGGCCGCAGGTCCGCCAGGAGGCGGGCGGCGAGCGCCCCGGGCGTGGGGTGGTCGAAGACCGCCGTGATCGGCAGCGCGGCCCCGGTGGCCCGGTTGACCCGGTTGCGCAGCTCGACGGCGGTGAGCGAGTCGAAGCCCAGGTCGGCGAAGGGCGCGTCGGCGTCGATGTCGTCCGTCGAGGAATGGCCGAGGACCTGGACGACCTCGCTGCGCACCAGGTCGGTGAGGATCCTCCCGGCCTCCTTCGGGTCGGCGTCGGCGAGCCGGCGGGGCAGGGTCCGCTCATCGGCCTCGGCGGCCTCGACGGCCTGCGCGCTCTGCTGCCGGGGCCGGACGAGGTCGCGCAACAGCGGCGACGCGGCGCCGTCGTGGTGCAGGGCCACGCCGCTCAGCCGCAGGGGCAGCAGGACGGCCTCGTCGAGACGCTGTGCCTCGTCGAGGAGCGCGAGGTTGTGGGCGGCGGGCAGTTCGGCGATGCCCAGGTGCTCCAGCCGTCGCAGCGCGGTGGCGTCCAGATGGCCGGTCATGGCGCTGCGCTCCGCCCACAGGCCCCACGGCAGGGACAGGGCCGGCAGGTGCAGGCCGCGCCGGTACTCGGCGAACGCGTCGAGGAAGGAGTTGGCCGCCGCGTAGTGGGCCTGCCCGGGGGTCCCGAAGACCCCGGCCGCGCCGGAGAACAGGACGAAGGCGGCCGGGGCGTGCGCCAGGGTGGCCAGGTGGAGGTTGATCGCGCCCTCGACCTTGGGCCGCAGCACCGCGGTCACCTGCTCGTCCGTCAGCTTGGCCACGGTGCTGTCGTTCAGGGTGCCCGCGGCATGGACGACGGCGGTGAGCGGCCGGTCGCCGAGATGGGCGGCGAGGACGGCGTCCAGCTGCGCGCGGTCGGCGGTGTCGCACGCGGCGATGGTGCAGTGCGCGCCCAGCTCGGTGAGCTCGGCCCGCAGGGTGTCGGCGCCGGCGGCGGCCTCGCCGCCCCGGCTGAGCAGGAGCAGGTGGCGGACGCCCTGCTCGGCGACGAGATGGCGGGCGAGCAGCCGGCCGAGGGTGCCGGTGCCGCCGGAGACCAGGACGGTGCCGTCCGGGCCGTACGGCAGTGGCGCGGGCGGCGGGACGGCGGCCCGGGTGAGCCGGGGTGCGTACACCACGCCTTCGCACAGGGCGAGTTGCGGCTCGGTGTCGAGCGGGAGCGTGGCCAGTGCCGATGCGTCGGGCTGCCCGGTCGCGGGGTCGACGACGCGGCCGAAGTCGTCGACGTCGAAGAGGGTGAACTGACCCGGAGCCTCGTTCTGCGCGGAGCGGACCAGGCCCCAGACCGCGGCGGCGACCGGGTCGGGCGTCCCACCGGGGACCGTCGCGACGGCCCGGTGGGTGAGCACGACCAGCCGACTCGTGGCCAGGCTCTCCTGGGCGAGCCAGCTCCGCAGCAGCTCCAGCGTCCGCCGGACGGCGGCGTGGACGGCCGGAGCGAGGCCCTCCGGCCCCGGGGTGCCGGTCGGCAGGGGGTGCAGCACCAGGTCGGGGGCGGGCCGGGCGGAGCCGAGATCCGCCACGAGGGCCGCCGGGGCCGGGTGGAGCGGCGGGGGCCAGCCGCCGTCCGGCCGGGGCCCGGGAGCGGCGCCGAGCCACACCGCGCCCGGCTGTCGGCCGGGCGGGGTGGCGGAGGCCACGGGCTTCCAGGAAAGGCGGTACAGACCCTCGCCGCCGAGACGTCGGCGCGGAGCCCGGGCGCCGGCCGGCCGCATGACCAGGCGCTCGATCCGTACCACCGGGTTGCCGTCCCCGTCGGAGACGTCGACGGTGACGCTCTGCTCGTCCAGCGGCCGGATGCGGGTGCGCAGTGTTCGCGCGCCGGGCCGGTGGAGCCGGACACCGCCCCAGTGGAAGGGGAGTTCGACGCCGGCCGGGCGGCGGAGCAGCAGGCCCTGGAGGGCCGCGTCGAGCAGGGCCGGGTGCAGGGCGAAGGCGGGGTCCTCGGCGGCCAGGTCGTCGGGGAGCCGGGCCTCGGTGAAGATGTCCTGGCCGCGCCGCCAGATCCCGGTCAGCGCCCGGAAGGCGGGGCCGTAGTCGTAGCCGCGCAGGCCGATGTCGGCGTAGAACTCGTCCACGTCCAGCGGAACGCTGTGGTCGGGGGGCCAGGACTCGGGCGCCGGCGTGTCGGGCGGCGGCGCGGAGGGGGCGAGGACGCCTCGCGCGTGCAGGGTCCAGGGTTCGCCGGTGACGGCGGTGTGCGGCCGGGAGCGGACGGTGACGCTCCGGCGTCCGCCGGGGTCCGGGCCGCCGACGGTGAGGTGGAGCTGGGTGCCGTCCTCCTCGCCCAGGTGGAGCGGGGCGAGGAGGGTCAGCTCGGTCAGGTGCGGGCAGCCGGACTCCCGGCCCGCGTGCAGGGCGAGGTCGACGAAGGCCGTGCCGGGCAGGATGGGGGCGCCGTGGAGGGCGTGGTCGCGCAGCCAGGGGTGGGTGCCCGGGCCGGCCCGGCCGGTCAGGACCAGGCCGTCGTTCTCGGGGTCGGGCAGGCTGATGTCCAGGACCGGGTGGTCGGTGGAGGCCGCGCCCAGGGTGGCCGCGCGTTCCTGCCGGGTGTCGGCGCCGGAGGTGTCGACCCAGAAGCGCCGCCGCTGGAAGGCGTAGGTCGGCAGGTCCGACGGCTGCCCGGGGTGGTGCGGGTTGAGCGTGGCGGTCTCGACGGCGACGCCCTCGACGTGGGCTCGGGCGACGGCCGCCGTGACGTGGCGCAGCGTGCCCTCGCCGCGGTGCAGGGTGGGCAGGGCCGTGGCCGGCCGGTCCGCCTCGTCCGCGATCTCCAGCACCGCGCTGGACAGCAGCGGGTGGGCGCTGGGTTCGACGAAGAACCGGTAGCCGTCCTGGAGGAGGGCCCGGGCGGCCAGGTCGAACCGGACCGGTTCGCGGAGGTTGCGGTACCAGTAGGCGGCGTCCAGTTCGGCGGCGTCCACCGCGGCGCCGGTGACCGAGGAGTAGAAGTCCAGTTCCCCGGCGGCGGGCGCCACGGGGGCCAGCAACTCCACCAGCTCGGTGCGCAGTTCGTCGACCTGGGGGGAGTGGGCGGCGTAGTTGACCGGGATCCGGCGCGCCCTGACCCGGTCGGCGGCGCACTCCTCCCGCAGCGCCTCCAGCTCGTCCGCCGGGCCCGCGACCACCACGGCCCGGGGGCTGTTGACCGTGGCGACGGTGAGCCCGGGGTGCGGTTCCAGCCGCCGCAGCGCGTCCTCGTGGGAGAGCTGGAGGGCGAGCAGGCCGTGGTCGCCCTCCAGACGGGTCAGCGCGCTGCTGCGCAGGGCGACCACGCGGGCGGCGTCGGTCGGCGAGAGGACACCGGCGAAGCAGGCGGCGGCGATCTCGCCCTGGGAGTGCCCGACCACGGCGTTCGGCCTGACCCCGGCGGCGTGCCAGAGCCGGGCGAGGGAGAGCTGGACGGCGAAGAGCGCGGGCTGGACCACGTCCACCCGGTCCAGCAGTTCGGCGCCGGCCCCCGGGGACAGCGCGCGCCGCAGCGACCAGTCGGTGTACGGGGCCAGGGCGTCGGCGCACTGGGCGATGCTGTCGGCGAAGACCGGGCTCTCCTCGATCAGCCGGGCCGCCATGCCGGGCCACTGCGAGCCCTGGCCGGCGAACACGAACACCGTCCGGCCCTCGGCGGCCCGTCCGGTGACCAGGTCCGGGTCGGTGTCCCCGCTCGCGAGCGCGCCGAGCGCCCGCAGGCAGCCGTCCAGGTCGGGGGCGGTGATCGCGGCCCGGTGGGCCAGGCGGGCGCGGCCGGTGGCCAGGGCGTGGCCGACCGCTTCGGCGGAGGAGGGCGGGTAGGCGTCGAGGTGGAGGCGCAGCTT
The DNA here is from genome assembly GCF_055589745.1 of Kitasatospora sp. NPDC041917. Classification (NCBI taxonomy): domain Bacteria; kingdom Bacillati; phylum Actinomycetota; class Actinomycetes; order Kitasatosporales; family Streptomycetaceae; genus Kitasatospora; species Kitasatospora sp. NPDC041917. Next base: position 255,593 of record NZ_JBVJBI010000005.1, read on the forward strand.
CTCCGCCTGGGCCCTGAGGGCAGCTTCGCTGTGCCCGCTGACCAGCCAGACGGGTGGCGCCAGGACGGGCGGCCGGACGGTCGGGTCGGCGGTCGGGTCGGCGGTCGGGTCGGCGGCCGGTTCCGGTTCCGCCGGGGCCTGTTCGACGATCAGGTGGGCGTTGGTGCCGCTCACCCCGAAGGCCGAGACGGCGGCGCGGCGCGGTCGGCCGGTGTCCGGCCAGGGGACGCTCTCGGAGAGGATCCGCACGGCGCCGGTGCCCCAGTCGACGTGCGGGGTCGGGGTGGCGGCGTGCAGGGTCCTGGGCAGGACGGCGTGCTGGAGCGCCAGGACGCTCTTGATCAGTCCGGCGACGCCGGCGGCGGCCTGGGTGTGGCCGACGTTGGACTTGAGGGAGCCGAGGTGGGCCGGCCGGTCGGCGGCGCGGTCGCGACCGTAGGTGGCCAGCAGGGCCTCGGCCTCGATCGGGTCGCCCAAGGTGGTGCCGGTGCCGTGGGCCTCGATCAGGTCGACGTCCCCGCTGCTCAGCCCGGCCCGTTCCAGGGCCTGGCGGATGACGCGCTCCTGGGACTTCCCGTTGGGCGCGGTCAGGCCGTTGCTGGCGCCGTCCTGGTTGACGGCACCCGCGCGGATCACCGCCAGGACCGGGTGGCCGTTGCGGCGGGCGTCGGACAGCCGTTCCAGGACGACCGTTCCCGCGCCCTCGGCGAACCCGGTGCCGTCGGCCTCGGCCGCGAAGGAGCGGCAGCGGCCGTCGGGGGACAGCGCCCGCTGCCGGGAGAACTCGATGAACAGCCCGGGCGAGGCGATCACGGTGACCCCGCCGGCCAGGGCCAGGGCACTGTCGCCCAGGAGCAGCGACTGGCAGGCCAGGTGCACGGCCACCAGGGACGAGGAGCAGGCGGTGTCGACCGAGACGGCGGGTCCTTCGAGCCCGAGGACGTAGGCGACCCGCCCCGAGATCACGCTCAGCGGTTTGCCGGTGGTGAGGTAGCCCTGCATCTCCTTGGGCGCCTCGTGCGAGCGGGAGCCGTAGTCCTGGTAGACGGCGCCGGCGAACACCCCGGTGGTGCTTCCGCGCAGCGACCAGGGATCGATCCCGGCCCGCTCCAGCGCCTCCCAGGACGTTTCGAGCAGCAGCCGCTGCTGGGGGTCCATGGAGAGGGCCTCGCGGGGCGAGACGCCGAAGAACTCGGCGTCGAAGTCGGCCGCGCCGGTGAGGAACCCGCCCGAGGTGACGTAGCTCTTGCCGTGCGCGGCGGGGTCGGCGTCGTACAGTCCGGCGAGGTCCCAGCCGCGGTCGTCGGGGAACGAGGAGATGGCGTCGGTGCCGGCCTCCAGCAGCGTCCACAGCTCCTGCGGGGTGTCGACCCCGCCGGGCAGCCGGCAGGCCATGCCGATGACGGCGATCGGTTCGACGGAGGAGCGGGGCTCGGTGACCGCCGCCGGGACCTGCCGGGCCGTCCGGTCCGCGGCCTTCCCCGGTGCTTCGCCACCGTCCAGCCGGGCGTGCAGGTGGGAGGCCAGGGCGGCGGGCGTCGGATGACTGAACGCCAGGCCGGTCGGCAGGCGCAGGCCGGTCGAGCGGGACAGGCGGTTGCGCAGCTGGACGGCGGCCAGGGAGTCCAGGCCGAGTTCCTTGAACGGCCGGTTCGGGGCGATCGAGTCGGGCGTGCGGTGGCCGAGGACGGCCGCGGTGGTGGAGCGCACGAGGTCGGCCAGCACCTGCCGCTGCCGGGCGGGCGGCAGTTGCGGGTAGTCGGCCGGAAGCCCCGTGGCGGTGGCGTGCCCGGAGTCCTCGCTCCGCTCCTGCCGGGCCCGGCGGACCAGGGGGAGATCGTCCAGCATCGGGCTGGGACGGTCGGCCGCCCGGGCGGCCAGGAACAGCGGCCAGTCGAAGCGGGACACGACGATCCGCGGTTCGCGGCCGGTGGCCAGCGCGGGCAGGGCGGCCGCGGTGGACTCGCCCGTGAGCGAGAGCAGGCCCCGCTCTGTCATCCAGTCGCCGTGTCCGGCGCCGAGGCCGCCGGGGGCGAGGCCCCACGCGATGGAGGTGGCCGCCAGGCCCTGCGCCCGGCGGACGTCGGCGAGCGCGTCGAGGTAGGCGTTGGCCGCGCCGTACGCGCTGTGGCCGCCCATGCCGACGGTGCCGAGGACCGAGGAGTAGAGGACGAAGGCATCGAGGTCGCGGCCTTCGGTGAGGTCGTGCAGGTGCTGCGCCCCCTGGGCCTTGACGGCCAGCACCTGCTCCAGGTGGTCCTGCGTCAGCTGGTCGATCATGGCGGCCGACAGGACGCCCGCGGTGTGCACGACGCCCGTCAACGGCTCGTCCGGTGGGACGGCGGCGAGGACGGCGGCGAGCGCGTCCCGGTCGCGGACGTCGCAGGCGGTCACGCTCACCCGGCTTCCCAGGGCCGTCAGTTCGGCCGTGAGCTGGGCCGCGCCCTCGGCGTCCGCGCCGTGCCGGCCGAGCAGCAGCAGGTGCGGGGCGCCGGCGGCGGCCAGGGCCCGGGCCGCGTGGGAGCCGAGGAAGCCCGTCCCACCGGTGACGAGGACCGTCCCCCGTGGCGTCCAGCCGGGGCCCGGCGGCAACGCGGCCCGCCGCAGGCGGCAGGCGTAGCCGCCCCGGGACCGGACCGCGATCTGGTCCTCCGGGCCCGCTGCGGCCAGGACGGCGCAGGCCCGGCGCAGGCTCTCCGGATCCGGTCCGAGCGGGAGGTCGAGCAGGCCGGCCCAGCGGTCGGGGTACTCCTGGGCGGCGGCGCGGCCGAACCCCCAGAGCGCGGCCTGGGCGGGGTCGACCACGCGGTCGCGCTCGTCGACGCGGACGGCCTCGCGGGTGGCGCACCACACGGGGGCCTCCGCGCCCAGGTCGTCCAGGGCCTGGAGCAGGGTGGCGGTGTCGGCCAGCAGGCGGCTGGGTCGCGACTGCTCGGGCGGCCGGTGGGAGAGGAACGAGACGACGGCCTCCGGCCGCGGGGCGTCCGCCCCGCCGTCCAGCAGTCGGGCCGCCCCGGCGCGGTCCGTGCCCGGCGGCAGCACCACGGTGCGGACGTCGGCTCCGCCGGTGGCCAGGGCGGTGGCCAGGGCCCGCGGCCAGGGACCCGCGTCCGGGCCCGGGGTGACCAGTAGCCAGGTGCCCCGGGCGGTCGACGCGGGCTGGGCGGCCATCGGTAGCCAGGAACTGGTGAAGCAGGAGTCGCCGAGGCGGGCGCGGGATTCGCGGGAGCCGTGCCAGGCGGCGAGCGCCGGGAGGACGTCGTGGACCGGGGCCTCGTCGGCCAGCCCCAGCAGGGCGGCCACCGCGGTGGTGTCCCGGCGTTCCACGGCCTCCCACAGCGACCGTTCCTCGCCGTCACCGTCCGGCCGGGCGCCGTCGGCGGCCTCCGGCACGGCGGGCAGCCAGTAGCGCTCCCGCTGGAAGGCGTAGGTGGGCAGCGCGACCCGCCGGGCCCCGCCGAGTACCGGAGCCCAGTCCACCGGAAGGCCGTGGCACCAGGCCCGTGCGAGGGCCAGCAGCAGGTCGGCGGGTTCCCCGGCGTCCCGGTGCAGCGAGGGGAGCACGGTGACGTCCGGCGGCGGCTCGGCGCTGTCGGCGGTCTCCTGGATGCCGACCGCCAGCAGGGGGTGCGGACTCATCTCGACGAAGGTGTCGTGCCCCGCGGCGAGCAGGGCCCGGACGGTGGACTCGAAGCGGACCGGGCTGCGCAGGTTGGTGAACCAGTACGCGGCGTCCAGCAGGCGGGCCGGGTCCGTGTCCGCGGTGACGGTCGAGTAGAACGGGATCCGCGCCGGCCGCGGGACGATCGCGGCCAGGGCCCTGGTCAGGGGCTCGTGCAGGACGTCGATGTCGGCGCAGTGCGAGGCGTAGTCGACCGCGATCCGGGCGATGCGCACGCCCTCCTCGTCGCACCGGGCGAGGAGGCGCTCCAGCTCGTCGCGCGGTCCGGAGACCACGGTGGACGCGGGGCCGTTGTACACCGCGATGCCGAGACCGGGACAGCCGTCCCGCAGCCGCTCCTCGACCTCGGCGGCCGACAGCCTCAGGGAGGCCATCGCCCCGTCGGTGGCCAGCGTGCCGACCAGCCGGCTGCGGGTCACGGTGGCCAGGACGGCGTCCTCCAGGGTCAGCGCACCGGCCACCCAGGCGGCGGCCAGCTCACCCTGGGAGTGCCCGACCACGGCGTCCGGAGCCACCCCGTGCGCGCGCCAGACCTCGGCGAGCCCGGTCATGACGGCGAACAGGGCGGGCTGCACCACGTCGTCGCGCTCCAGGGACGGGGCCGTCGGGTCCTGGGCCAGCACCGACCGCAGCGACCAGTCGCAGTGCGCGGACAGGGCCCGGTCGCAGGCGTCGACGTGCGCGCGGAACACCGGCGAGGCGGCCAGCAGGCCGCGCGCCATCCCGGCCCACTGCGAACCCTGGCCGGGGAAGACGAAGACCGTCCGGTGACCGGGTCGGGCCTCGGCCTCGACGGCCTCCCGGGAGGCGGCGCCGTCGGCGTCCGCCGAGCGGGCCAGGGCGTCCAGGGCCGCCGACAGGGCCTGCGCGTCGTCGCCGACCACGGCCGCCCGGTGGTCGAGCGCGGTCCGGGTGGTGAGCAGGGACCAGCCGATGTCCCGGGGGTCCGCCCCCGGGTCGTCCCGCAGGAACGCGGCCAGCCGCCCGGCCTGGGCGCGCAGCGCCCGCGGATCGGCGGCGCTGAGCGCCCACGGGAGGGCGGACGCACCCCACTTCGCGCCGGAGCGGGCGTCGGGGCGATCGTCCGAGCCGGCGTCGGGGCGGTCATCGGGGCGGTCGTCGGGCGCCTCCGGAACGCCGTCCGGAGCCTCTTCGAGGACGACGTGGACGTTGGTGCCGCTGATCCCGAAGGAGGAGACGCCCGCCCGCCGGGGGACCGGTCCACGCGGCCAGCGGACGCGCTCGGTCAGCAGCCGCACCCGCGCCGCCTCCCAGTCGACGCGGGTCGAGGGCGTGTCGATGTGCAGGCTGGCGGGCAGCTCCTCGTGCTGGAGCGCGAGCACCATCTTCACCAGACCGGCGACTCCGGCGGCGGCCTGCGCATGGCCGATGTTCGACTTGAGCGAGCCCAGCAGCAGGGGGCGGCCGGCGTCCCGGCCCTCGCCGTAGGCCCGGCCCAGCGCCTGGGCCTCGATCGGGTCGCCGAGCGTCGTCCCGGTGCCGTGGGCCTCGACCGCGTCCACGGCGGCGGGACCCACACCCGCCTGCGCGAGCGCGCGCCGGACGACCCGCTCCTGCGCGGGCCCGCTGGGAGCACTGAGACCGCTGCTCGCACCGTCCTGGTTGACGGCGCTTCCGAGCAGGACCCCCAGGACCGGATGGCCGTGGCGGCGCGCGTCGGAGAGCCGTTCCAGCAGGACCAGGGCCCCGCCCTCGCTCCACGCCGTGCCGTCGGCCGCGTCGGCGAACGGCTTGCACCGGCCGTCGGGCGCCAGCCCGCGTTGGCGGGAGAACTCGATCCACATGCCCGGCGAGGAGAGCACGGCCACCCCACCGGCCAGCGCCAGCCCGCACTCGCCGGAGCGCAGCGACCGGCAGGCCAGGTGGACGGCCACGAGCGAGGAGGAGCACGCGGTGTCGACGGTCAGCGCGGGCCCGTGGAGACCGAAGGCGTACGCCAGCCGCCCGGAGGCCACACTGGTGGTGGTCCCGGTCAGGGCGTAGCCGGCGCCCTCGCCGGACGCCTGCTGCATCCGCGGGCCGTACTCCTGGGCGGTCGCACCGATGAACACGCCGGTGTCGCTGCCCCGCAGCGAATCGGCGGGGATGCCGGCGCGCTCGAACGTCTCCCAGGCGGTCTCCAGCAGCAGGCGTTGCTGGGGGTCCATCGCCAACGCCTCGCGCGGGGAGATGCCGAACAGGCCGGCGTCGAACTGCGCGGCGTCGTACAGGAAGCAGCCCTGGCGCACGTACGTCCTCCCGGACGCGTCCGGGTCGTCGGAGAACAGCCCGTCGAGGTCCCAGCCCCGGTCGCGGGGGAAGTCCGCGACGGCGTCCCGTCCCTCGCGCACCAGGTCCCACAGCTCCTGCGGGGATCCGATGCCGCCGGGCAGCCGGCAGCCGAGCGCGACGACGGCCACCGGATCACGGCTCTGCTCCGGGAGACCGGCGGACGGGTCCTGGGCCCGGGAGGTCCGCCCGTCCTCGGCGGCCAGCAGCCGGGCCACCTCGGTCGCCGCGGCGCGCGGGGTCGGGTGGTCGTACGTCAGGGTGTCCGGCAGCGTCCGCCCGACGGCCGTGCCGAGTTCCACGGACAGCTGCACGGCGGTGAGGGAGTTCATCCCGAGGTCCGCGAACGAGCGGCGCGGATCGATCCGTTCGCCGGCCGGGTGGCCGAGCAGGGCGCTGGTACGGCTCAGGAGCAGGTCCAGGACGGCCCGTTCGGGATCCGGGCCGGTGAGGGCGGCGAGGTCCGGTGACAGGTGCGTCGGGTCCGTGGGCGAGGCCGCAGGCTCGGTCGGTGCGGTCGGTGCGGTCGGTGCGGTCGGTGCGGTCGGTGCGGTCGGTGCTGCGGAGGGCGGGCGGCCGGTCTCCGCGGGAACGGCGGCGCCCGCGGCCCCCTCGGGCGTCAGCCAGTGCTCCCTGCGCTGGAAGGCGTACGTCGGCAACGCGATCCGCCGTGCGGGCAGGTGCCCGAAGACCGCGGACCAGTCGACCGGGACCCCGTGGACGTACAGCTCCGCCAACGCCCCCGACAGCGCGGCCGGTTCCGGGACCGTGTCGCTGAGCAGCGCGATCGTGCCGCGGTGGTCCGCTCCCTCCGCCTCCAGGCAGCGCCCCGCCATCGTGGTCAGGGTGGCGTCGGGTCCGAGCTCCAGGAAGTGGGCGGCCCCGCTCCGGGCGGCGGCGCGGACGGCGTCGCAGAACCGTACGGTTCCCCGCAGTTGATCGACCCAGTACCCGGCCGTGCACAGGTCCTCCCCGCGCGCCGGGGCGCCGGTCAGGGAGGAGACCACCGGCACCTCCGGCGGCCGGAACCGGATCGACGCGGCGACCTCCGCGAACTCGTCCAGCACCTCGTCGACCTGGGGCGAGTGGAAGCCCTTGGCCACCCGGAGGATCCTGGTGCGCGCTCCGCGGCGCCCGAACGCCTCGGCCATCGCGCGCACACCGCTCGCCTCCCCCGACACGACGACGGCCCGGGGGCCGTTCACGGCGGCGAGCGAAACCCGACCGCTCCATTCGTCCAGCAGCGGGGCGATCTCCTCCTCGGTGGCCTCGATCGCCGCCATCGCCCCCTCCGGGAGCGCGCTCATCAACCGACCGCGCTGCGCCACCAGCAACGCCGCGTCCGGCAGGGAGAACACGCCCGCGACGAACGCCGCGGACAGCTCTCCGATCGAGTGGCCGAGCAGGACGTCCGGGTGGATCCCCCAGCTGGTCAGCAGCCGGTGGAGCGCGACCTCGAACGCGAAGAGCGCCGGCTGGGTGTAGGCGGTGTCGTCCAGCAGGGCCGCCTCGTCGCCACCCGGGTCGGCGAACACCACGGACGCCAGCGGGCGCGGGAGGTGAGCGTCCAACGCCGCGGCCACCTCGTCGAAGGCCGCCGCGAACACCGGCTGGTGCCGGTGCAGTCCACGGCCCATCGCGGGACGCTGGCTGCCCTGTCCCGTGAAGACGAAGGCGACGCCCTGCCGACCGCACGTCTCGCCGGTGCGGACGAGGGGCGAGGGACTCCCCGCGGAGACGTGGGACAGTCCCTCCCGCAGCGCGTCCTGCCCATCGGCGACGACGGCCGCGCGCCAGTCGAAGTGGGTCCGGGTCGTCGCCAGCGAGTACGCGACGTCGAGCGACTGCGGCGGCGTGCCCCACAGGGCGCCCGGAGCAGCCGGGGCCGGATCCTCGACGCCCTCGACGCCCTCGACGCCCTCGACGCCCTCGACGCCCCCGACGTCCCCGATGGCCTCGACGCCCTCGGTGGCCCGGACCGCCGAGGTCAACTGGCCGAGCAGCGTACGGGCCTGGGCCTGCAGGGCCTCCCGCGTCCGCCCGGACAGCACATGGACGTGCTCCGAGCGCACCCGTTCCACCCGCGGTTCCGTTCCGTCCGTCCCCGGGGCCTCGGACACCACCACATGGCAGTTGGTGCCGCCGAGCCCGAAGGAGTCGACCGCGGCGACCAGTGGCACCCGCCGGGGCGACCAGTCCTCCAGGGCGAGCGGAACCCGCAGGTTCAGGTCCCCCAGCCGGATGAGCCGGGACGGCTCCCGGTAGTTCGGCTGCGGGACGATCGCCCGGTGCCAGACCGAGAGAGCGGCCTTGATGAAGCCCGCGATCCCCGCCGCGGCCTCCAGGTGACCGATGGCGGCCTTGACCGAGCCGACCGCCACCGGGTGTCCGCTGTCGTGGGCGGCGCCCAGCGTGCCACCCACGGACCGCGCCTCCACCACGTCGCCGGTCGGCGTCCCGGTGGCGTGGAGTTCCACGAACTGCACCGAGTCGAGGGTCCCGGCGCGGTCGTTCACCCGGCGCAGCAGCTCCTGCTGCGCCGCGACGCTGGGGTGCGTCAGACCCGGCCCGCCGCCGTCGTTGTTGACGCCGCTGCCCCGGACGACGCAGTAGATCCGGTCTCCGTCCGCCAGTGCCGCGGACAGGGGTTTGAGCAGGACGACCCCCGCGCCCTCGCCGGGTACGAAGCCGTTGGCATCCTTGTCCAACGGCCGGCAGCGGCCGTCGGGTGAGAGGGCGCCGAACTGCCCGGCTCCCGCTGCCCCGTCCTGATCGAGCAGCAGACTGACGCCGCCCGCCAGGGCGGCTTCGGAGTCTCCGCGCAGGAGGGACGCGCAGGCCAGGTGAAGGGCCACCAGGGACGACGACTGCCCGGTGTCCACCGTCATGCTCGGACCGCCGAGCCGCAGCGCGTAGGACACCCGGTTGGCGATCATGCTGCGCTGGAGCCCCGCGAAGGTGTGCAGGCCGTAGCCGCCGGCGCCCTGACGCCGTGTGATCACGGCGTAGTCGTCGCGCATGGCCCCGAAGTAGACGCCGGTGTCGAGCCCGCTCAGTGCGGACGGCCGGATTCCGGCGTCCTCGATGCTCTCCCAGGCCACTTCGAGGGCCAGCCGCTGCTGCGGATCGAGCGCGGCCGCCTCCTTCGGCGAGATCCCGAAGAAGTCGGCGTCGAACTCCGCCGGATTCTCGATGAATCCACCGAGGCGGGGGCGGTTCGGGAGCCGCGCCCGGGAATCGTCGGGCGGTGCGGAGATCGCACTGGCGCCACCGGTCAGGAGGGACCAGTAGGACCGGACATCGGGTGCCGAGGGGAATCGGCAGCTCATCCCGACGACGGCGATTCTGTCGTCCACGGACATCACGCTCCTCCACCCGCGGCGCGTCGGGTCGCACCGGGGCGTACCGGATCGGGCCGACGGGTGCCGCGGTCGACGGGTGCCGCACGGGTCGATCCCGGGCTGGCGGCCGCGGTGTGACGGTCGGTGTGCTACTCGGCTATCGACGTGCTGTAGGTCCAGCTGAACACCGGCAGCAGCCGGCCGTCCACGTACTCGGTTCCGCCGTTCTGCTCGAAGTGGTGGTGCTGCCCGTAACGGGTCACGACCACCTGGGCGCCGGACATGGCCGTCGAATGATCTGACGAGGCGTTGGGCAGGCTCTCCGGCCGCCCTTCCAGGACGACGTCGCGCTCGGCTCCGCCGGAATCTGTGACATGAATTCGCATGGACATTCTGTGGCCACCCTGGATGTTGGACCGACAAGGGGGAGTGATTGCGAAGAGTTATCGTTCCAGGTTCTCCGGCCGGGTTTCCCGGGCCCGGTCGGGCTCGGTGGATACCCTCGGTCATTATTTTGCGTTCTGTTGACGCACCAAATCTGCGGAAACTGCTCGATATGTCACCAGTACAGCACGCCTGATCTGTCGGTGCAAGAAGTTCCGGGGCCGGGGTTGATGGAAGGTTTTATGAATGAAAAATACACGATCATTCGGTGTTGCTCGCGGTTGACCAGGGGGGGGAGGTGTTCTCTGTCTGTCACCCGGTGGCCGTTCTGGGGCGCTGTGCCTCAGGAGTCCTGCCCGAAATCCTCTTTCCGGCGGCAGCCCCAGACCCCGACGGTCGACCGCTTCCCGCGGAGCGGCAGGTCCCCGACGAAGACGAGGTCGTCCGGAGGGCTGCTCAGCATCGAGTAGGTCTCGCCGGACAGCAGAATCGCGTGCGGGGCCTCCTTCGTCATCTGTTCGAGACGCGAGGCCGTGTTCGTGGTGTCGCCGACCGCCGCGTACTCCAGGCGGCGGGCGGACCCGACCGTGCCGGACATCACCGGCCCGCTGTTCAGGCCGATCCCGATGCGGAACCCCGTGCCCAGTCCTTCCTGCCGCAGCCACGCGTTGAAGGCGGGGAGGGCGTCCCGGTCCATCGTCCTGGCCGCCGCCAGGGCGAGGTCGGCGTGGAACTCCTGCTCGATCGGTGCCCCGAAGGCGGCCATGATCCCGTCACCCAGATAGGACACCAGGGTTCCGCCGTGGTCGAGAATGACGTCGCTCATCGAGCCGAGGTACTGGTTGAGGGTGCTGATGACCAGGTCCGGAGGGCTGTCCTCGGCCCAGGAGGTGAAGCCGCGGAGGTCGGCGAACATGATCGTCGCGGTGCGCTTCTCCCCCTTCAGCCTGAGGTCCTCGTCGACCTGCAGGAGGACCTTGTCGACGATGGGCGGGGGGATGAAGCGGGCGAACATCCCGCGGATCCGGTCCTGCTCCAGGTCGTGCAGCCGCTTCCGGTTGAGGCTCGCGTCGATGCGCGCTCGAAGAAGGACCTTGTTGGCCGGTTTCGGAATGTAGTCGGCCGCACCGAGGCTGATCGCCTTGACGATGCTGTCCATGTCTTCGACCCCCGAAATCATGATGACCGGAATATCGCGCGTCGCGACGTCCTTCTGGACGTGCTCCAGCACGCTGAAACCGTCCATTCCGGGCATTTCGATGTCCAGTAGAACGGCATCCACGTCTTTCGTCGACAGGAGGTCGCAGGCTGCCTGGCCGTCCTCCGCGGTGATCGCCAGATACCCTTCCATTTCGACGAGCCTGGTGAGGAGCATCCTGTTGACGGGATCGTCGTCCACCACCAGGACGCATGGCTGGTCAAATTTCATGTCGAAGCCTCCCTGCAAGGATTTCGGCACCCCGCAGGATCCGGGCGTACGAGTGCCCGGTCAATAGCCCGCCACCGTGCTCGTTTCGCTGAATCGCAGGCCCTGCGATCCGCCGCGCGGCTGGGGTGCCGGATGGCGGGTCCGTTTCGCTGCCGTGCGAAATGAACCTGCCATCACCATTGTTGCGGAAATCCTCCGCAAAGCCAGAGCCGGTGGGCCTGGCCGGTTCGGCTCGGCTCGGCCCGGTTCGGTTCGGGCCGGTTCGGTGTTCCCGGGGCGACGGGGACGGGCGGCCGTCAGTCGGCCGAATCCGCTCGGCCGGCACTTCGGACGAGATGGTGCAGGGCGAGTTCGGCCTCGGTGCGGACGCTGGCATCCGGATCGTCGAGCAGGAGCCGAAGGGTCCGAACGGCTGCCGAGCTGTCCGCCCGCTGATAGTCGAGGCGGCCCAGGGACCAGGCCACCAGGCTGCGAACGAAGCCGGCGGGGTCGGAGCTCTCCGCCGAAAGGGCGCGGACGACGTCCTCCTCCCGTTCGGGATCCGCCCTCGCGAGAGCCGCCGCCGCCCACACCCGGACGAAGCTCAGCGGGTCGTCCAGTGCCGCCTCCAGCAGGGGCACCGCGTCGGCCGAACCGGTCTCTCCCAACGCGTACACGCCCAGCCGACGCTCGGTCGGATCGTCGCTCCGTGCGAAGGCCGCCCAGGCGGCGGTCGGCCGGCCCAGGTACTCGCCGCTCCCCGAACGCTCGTCCCCGTTCATACCGTGCCTCCGCCCAGGGCCCGGTCGAGGGCGCAGGCGGCGCTGATCAGACTCAGGTGGGTGAGTGCCTGTGGATAGTTGCCGGCGCCCTCTCCGGTTTCCGAGGTCTCCTCCGCGAAGAGGCCGAGGTGATTGGCGTGGGTGAGCATCTTCTCGAACAGGAACCTCGCCTGCTCGACCTGGCCGGCGAGAGCCATCGCTTCGACGAGCCAGAACGTGCAGATGTTGAACGTCCCTTCGTTCCCCTGAAGGCCGTCACCCGCGGCCGTGCTCACCTCGTACCGGTACACCAGGCTGTCCGACGAGAGGTCCTCCACGATGCTGCGCAGGGTGCCCAGCATTCTCGGGTCCTTCGGTGAAATGAAGCCGACCATCGGCATGGTGAGGATGCTGGCGTCCAGGGCGCTCGCCCCGAAGCACTGCACGAAGGTGCCGCGTTCGGCGTCGTAGCCCTCCCGCATGATCGTCCTGAAGATCTCGTCGCGAGCGGCCGTCATGCGACCGCTGTCCAGTGGGAAACCTCGGCGCGTGGAAATCCGCAAGGTCCGGTCCAGGGCCGCCCAGCACTGCAGCTTCGAATGGACGAAGTTCTGCTTCCGGCCCCGGATCTCCCATATTCCTTCGTCAGGCCGGTGCCAGTTGGACGCGACCCACTCGGCCATGCGTTCAAGGTGCCGCCACAGATCGTAGGAGATGTGGCAGACACGTGCGTCGAAGATGTCGATCGCCGTGAGCAACTCGCCGTAGATGTCCAGCTGGAGCTGCTGCGACGCCCCGTTCCCGATGCGCACCGGCCGCGAATCCCGGTATCCCCGCAGGTGGTCGAGGACGATTTCGTCGAGCAGGGAACTCCCGTCGACCCGGTACATGAGTTTCAGCGGACTTCCCTCCCCGGTCTCCTTCGCGCGTTCCTCCAGCCACCCCATGAAACGGATGGTCTCCTCGGTGAACCCGAGTTGCATGAACGCCGAGAGGGTCAGTGCCGCGTCCCGTATCCAGGTGAAGCGGTAGTCCCAGTTCCGGTCCCCTCCCACCTCCTCGGGAATGCTGGTGGTCGGGGCCGCGACGATCGCGCCGGTCGGGTCGTGCGTCAGGAGCTTCAAGGTGAGGGCGGAGCGCCACACCATCTCCCGCCACCGGCCGGTGTAGGTGCACTGGCCGAGCCAGGCCTTCCAGTAGTCGATGGTGCGGTGCAGGAGGTCCTGCCCCGTCAGCCGCGCTTCGAGCAGGTCGCCCGGACTGCCGACGCCCTCCACCTGGCGCAGGAGGAAGGTGGCCTCCTCGCCCTCGTGCAGGGTGAACTCGACGCAGACCCCGTTGTCCACGGTGGCGAGCGGGAACCTGCTGGTGAGGGCGATGGAGAAATCGCCGCCGTGGAATACGGCTCCGCGTCCCTCCTGGGTGATTTCATGTCCCTTTCGGGCGAAATCGAAGGCCGGTAGACAATCGAGACGGAAGGACATGCTGCCGCGCACCGCCTTGGCGATGCGGACGATCTGATGAGACTTCACGTCGGAATCCGAGCGTTTGACCGGCATGAAGTCGACCAATTCGCCCACGCCTTCCGTGCTCAGGAAGCGCGTGATCAGGACGGCGGTGTCGGGCATGTACATCTGCTGGCGGCGCCCCGGCAGTGTCGGCGATATTGTGAAATATCCTCCCCGCCGGTCGTCGACCAGGCGGGCGAACACGCTCGGTGAATCGAATCTGGGAAGGCAGCACCAGTCGATGGAACCGTCCGTACCGACCAGGGCCGCCGTGTGCATGTCCCCGATCAGTCCGTAACTCTCAATCGGTTTGTAGCTCATGCCGGTTCCTGTTTGGCTTCGAGCTGAACATGATTCAATCATGCTCTGCCGGGACCTCGGCTGCCAGCCGTGCGGCCGCCCCTTCAGCGGTCGGGCCCGCTCCGCGGCCTGCACCCCGCGTGGAACAACTCGGCCTCCACGGTGGACCGGTGGCTGCCCGGGGCGATCCCGCGGACCGCCCACTCTGCCCGCGCCGCCCACTCTGCCCGCGCCGCCGCCGGTCGCTCCGGCGCCCGCTCCCGGCTGTTCGCCCGGGCCGACGAGGTTGAGCACGGAGGCGGACCGTACCCGGGCCTCGACCCTCCCGTCCCGGTCCGGTGCGCCGGTGCGTCGGCGCGTCGACGGGACGGGAGGGACGGACGGGGTGTCAGAATCGGCGGGTTCATGCCCATGACGGGAACGCGGCCGGAACACCGGCCGGAACGTGGCGGGACCACGGCGGAGACGCGACGGGACCAGGTCCGAAGGAGCGAGCGATGAGTGGCGGGGTGCGGCCGGAGCTGGGACAGGTGTCGGAGACGGCGCTGTGGACGCTGTGGCACCGGGCGGTGGAGGCGCGGCGGCCGGACACCGTGCTGCCGGACCCGAAGGCGGTCGAGCTGGTGGGCCGGATCGACTACCCGTTCGCGACGCGGTTCGGGGAGAACGCCTTGGTGAGCCAGCTCCAGGCGCTGCGGGCGGCCTGCTTCGACCGCGAGGTGTCCGACTTCCTGACCCGCTGCCCGCGCGGCACCGTGGTCGGGCTCGGGGACGGCCTGGAGACCCAGGCCTGGCGGGTCGACAACGGCCGGGCGAACTGGCTGTCGGTGGACCTGGCGGAGACCGCCGCGCTGCGTCGGCAGCTGCTGCCGCCGGACGAGCGGCACCGGATCGTCGCCCACTCGGCCACCGACCCGGGCTGGATGGACGGGGTGGACCCGGCGAACGGGGTGCTGATCAGCGCCGAGGGGGTGCTGATGTACCTGCGGCCGCAGGAGGTCCGCGGCCTGATCGCGGCCTGCGCCGAGCGTTTCCCCGGCGGGGCCATGGTGCTGGACGCGGTGCCGCGCTGGTTCAGCCGGCGGGCCGTCGAGGGCAAGCTGCGGGACCGGTACTACCAGGCGCCGCCGATGCCGTTCGGGATGGACGCGGACGAGTGCGGTCTGCTGGCCACCGCGCACCCGGGGGTCGTCGACGTGCGGGAGGTGTACCCGGAGGGCGGACGCCCGCCGCTGAGCACCCTGCTGCCGCTCGTGCGCCGGATCAAGCAGCGCCCGTCCGTGATCGCCCTGCGTTTTGCCCAATCTTGAAGAAACGCTGGTCAACCTGGAACCATGGTGTCGGGGCGCACGTCGTAACCACGGGTGATCGGCCGGGGGGACAGGCCGCCCGGCACGTTAGGCTCGCTCTGGGGGAGCGGCCTGGGTGCCGCCATCGGACGAATTGCCGGGACGGGCACGCTGCTCCAGGGGGAGGGCGGCCCGTCCCGTCCTGCCACGGAGGGACTGGCCTTGCACATCGACGCCTGGATCGAGGGGATTCCGCCGACGGCGGTGTACGCCGTTGTCGGTCTGATCATCGGGCTGGAGTCGCTGGGCATTCCGCTGCCCGGCGAGATCGCCCTGGTCACGGCGTCCCTCATGGCGGTCAAGGGTGTGGTGAGCCCGTGGGGCGTCGCCATCTGCGCGATCGCCGGCGCGATCATCGGCGACTCGATCGGCTACTCGATCGGGCGCAAGGGGGGCAAGCCGCTCTTCGAGAAGCTGGGACGCAAGTTCCCCAAGCACTTCGGGCCCTCCCACCTGGCCACCGCCGAGCGCTCGTTCCAGAAGTGGGGCATGTGGGCGGTCTTCTTCGGCCGCTTCATCGCCCTGCTGCGCATCTTCGCCGGTCCGCTCGCGGGCGCGCTGAAGATGCCGTACTGGAAGTTCCTGATCGCCAACGTGCTGGGCGGCGTGGTCTGGGCCGGCGGTACGACGCTGCTGGTCTACAAGGTCGGCAAGAGCATCGAGCCCTGGCTGGCCCGGTTCTCGTGGGCGGGCCTGGGGGCGGCGCTGGTGATCGGCCTGCTGTCGGCCTGGATCATGAAGCGCCGCGCCGCCAAGACGCACGCCAGGATCGAGGCGGAGGAGGCGGCCAAGGCCGCCGCCGCGGCGAAGGAGCCGGTCGCCGACTGACCACCCCGCCGGCCGGCCCCCCGGCCGGCCCCCGGCAGGGTCCCGGTCGATCGTCCGACCGGTCCCGGACCGGTCGTCCACCACCACCGTCGTGGTGCCCTCGGGCCCTCGGAGTAGCATCGGTCGGGTACTGCCGATCTTGCACTCCGGAGGGCCCGATGTCTTCGCAGCCGACCTGGGACGCCGTGGACGCCTACTTCTCCGAGCGGCTGGTCGGACACGACCCGGTGCTGGAGCAGGCCACGGCCGCCGCCCGCGCGGCCGGGCTGCCGAACATCGCGGTGGCCCCCAACCAGGGCAAGCTGCTGCACCTGCTGGCGCTGACCCTGGGCGCGAAGCGGATCCTGGAGGTCGGCACGCTCGGCGGCTACAGCGCCATCTGGCTGGCCCGGGCGCTGCCCGCGGACGGCACCCTGATCACCCTGGAGCTGGACCCCCGGCATGCCGAGGTCGCCCGGGGCAACCTGGCGGCCGCCGGGCTGGCGGGGGTCGCCGAGGTGCGGGTGGGCCGGGCCGCGGACTCGCTGGCCGAACTGGTGGAGCAGGGCGCGGACCCCTTCGACCTGGTCTTCATCGACGCCGACAAGCCGAGCAACCCGGAGTACTTCCGCCGGGCGCTCCAACTGACCCGGCCGGGCTCGCTGATCATCGTCGACAACGTGGTGCGCGGCGGCGCGGTCGCCGACCCGGCCGGCACCGACCCGGCGGTGGTCGGCACCCGGGCGCTGCACGACCTGATCGCGGCCGAGCCGAGCGTCACCGCGACCTCGGTGCAGACGGTCGGCAGCAAGGGCTACGACGGCTTCACCCTGGCCCGCGTCCGGGGCTGAAAGTCCGGGGCTGAAAGTCCAGGGCCGAGACCCGCGCCGCCAGGGCGTACGCGGGCCCACCCGTACCACCGGCGCTCATGCGCGCCCACCTTCACCACTTACGCCCACCTGTACCACGCGCGCTCACCCGCGCTGACCGGAGAACGGAGACATCGTGCGGATCGGACTGCTGGGGACCGGCCCCTGGGCGGAGCGGGTGCACGCGCCCGTCCTGGCCGAGCACCCCGGGCTGGAGTTCACCGGCGTCTGGGGCCGCCGACCGGAGGCGGCCGAGGCGCTGGGCGCCGCGCACGGCGTGCCCGGGTACGCGGACCTCGACCGGCTGCTGGCCGAGGTGGACGCGGTCTCCATCGCGCTGCCCCCGACCGTGCAGGCGGGTCTCGCGGTACGGGCCGCCGAGGCCGGCTGCCACCTGCTGCTGGACAAGCCGGTCGCGCTGACCGTGCCGGACGCCCGGGCCGTGGCCGAGGCGGTGCGCGAGCACAAGGTCGCCTCGGTGGTCTTCTTCACCGTGCGCTTCGGCGGCGAGCAGATCCCGTGGATCGAGCGGCAGGCGGAGCTGGGCGGCTGGTTCACCGGCCGCTCGGACTGGCTCGGCTCGGTGTTCGCGCCCGGCAGCACCAGCCCGTACGCGGCCTCGCCGTGGCGGGTGGAGAAGGGTGCGCTGTGGGACGTCGGCCCGCACGCGCTGTCCGTGCTGCTGCCGGTGCTGGGCGACGCGACCCAGGTGACGGCGGCGGCCGGCCCGCTGGACACCGTGCACCTGGTGGTGCGGCACGCCGGCGGAGCCTCCAGCACGCTCGCGCTCAGCCTGACCGCGCCGCTCGCGGCGGGCGGGACGGGCATGGAGCTGCGCGGTGAGCACGGCGTGGTGCAGCTGCCCCCGCGCGGCGAGGGCCCGGTCGCGGCCCTGCACCGGGCGCTGGACGCGCTGCGGGCCTCGGCCGCCTCCGGCGAGCCGCACCCCTGCGGGGCGGACTTCGGGCTGCGGGTGGTGGAGATCCTGGTCGGCGCCGAGCGTTCGCTGGCGAGCGGCGGCCCGGTGGAGGTCTGAGCGGTCGACGCGGCCGGGCCCGGGCGAGGACCGGGCGGGGACCGGCGGTTCGGACGGACGTCGGGTAGGGACCGATGGTTCGGAAAGGCGCCGGGCGGGGCACGTGGGTGCCCCGCCCGGCGTCGTCCGTCGGATGCCGAACGGCGCGGCGTAGCGGACGGTGCCTGCGGGCAGCGGGTGGTCGGCGTCCAGGGAGAGGGCCATCAGCGCTTCGTCCGGGACGTCGATGGTCAGGCCGATGCCGTGGGCGCCGGCGCGCAGTGGACCGCTCAGACCGGCGGCACCGGCGGCACCGGCGGCACCGGCGGCAGCGACGGCCCGGCCGGCGGCGGGGCCGAGGACGGCCGGCGGTCGGCGGGGCGGGCCGGCGGGATGACCGGGGCGCGGAAGTCGCGCGGGCCGGTCCACAGCGCCGGGACGGCGTCGCTGCGGCGGGCCAGTTCGTACGCCAGGGCCTCGTAGTTGACCCGCCAGCCGTGGAAGTGCGCCCAGGCCTCCTCAACCGGGCGCTCACGCGGGAAACCGGCCGCGGTGATCATCGCGACGGCGCCCAGGTACTCGGCGTACGTCAGCCGGATCGGAATGTCCGGGTCCGGGTCCGTGTCGAAGTCGATCCGCAGCGAGCGGGCGATGTCGCGCAGCGCGGTGAAGCCGGCCCGGAGCACCAGCCGGGCCTCGGGCGGGGCCGAACGCGGGCAGAGCGCCAGGTGCAGGGCGGCGGCGTCCATCACGGCGATCAGTCCGACCACCCAGCTGCGGTTGGGCTGCGGGGAGCGGAAGGAGAGCAGCACCGGGTAGTTGGAGTGGCTCTCGCCGATGTCGGCGGCCAGCCGCTCCCAGTCCCGGTAGAGCTGGGGGAGCGCGGTCTCGGTGTCCACCAGGGACTGGCGGGCCAGCAGCTCGGGGCCCCAGGCGGGCTCGCCGGCCCGGGACTGCAGCAGCGTCACCTCGGTCTCGCGGCGCTGGTAGGCGGCGTAGAGGGTCGGCAGGTAGGAGATCTGGAGGGCGATCACCAGCGGGCCGCTGGCGGCGGCCAGGAAGTCGATCGCGGAGAGGTGCAGCCGGTCGCCGCTGGCGAAGCCGAGGGTGAACAGACTGGACCCGGCCTCGCGCACGGCCACCGACCAGCTGAGCTCCGAGGTGCCGTGCAGCAGCAGGGTGTAGGCGGTGAGCATGCAGCTGAGCCACACCCCGAGCATGCCCAGCAGCACCAGCGGCGCCAGCCAGGTGAGCGCCCGGTCCTGCGCGTGGTAGCCGCGGCCCGGTCCGGCGACCAGCCGCAGCAGCCCGCGCAGCATCCGCCAGAGCCGCATCACCAGCGACGAGTAGAGCCCGCGCGGAACGACCAGCGTGCGCAGGATGCTGCCGACGATCAGCAGGAGCAGCATCGCGCCGAGGGCGGTCTGGATCATCCTCATGGCGTCATTCTGGCGGTACGCCGGGGCTGTCGCGGACCGGTGCCCGCGCGGGTCGGCCGTCGGCCGTCCGTCCCCCTGCCGTCCGCCCGCCGTCCGTGGCCCGGGCGCCCCGGTTCACCGCACCGAGTATGACCATGATCACACCAAGGCGAGGCATACGTACTGATGTTCCCACCGCGTCTATGTGTACGGAGGATCACGCCCACGAGCGAATCGGAGACCGGAC
Source organism: Kitasatospora sp. NPDC041917 (assembly GCF_055589745.1). NCBI lineage: Bacteria > Bacillati > Actinomycetota > Actinomycetes > Kitasatosporales > Streptomycetaceae > Kitasatospora > Kitasatospora sp. NPDC041917. Next base: position 274,971 of record NZ_JBVJBI010000005.1, read on the forward strand.
TGTGCGTGCCCAGCAAGACAGCGCCGCCGAAGAGGAGAAGCCCGGGCGGCGACGGTGGCGCTTCCCACCGCGTCGGAGGCCGTTACGGGCGTGGCGCCCGCTCCGGGGGAGGCGCCCGTCCCCGGGTCCGTCCCCGGACCACTCCCCGGGCCCGTCCCCGAGCCGGTCAACGGACCCGTGCCGGTCCCCGGACCCGGGCGCCTCCCCGCGTTCGCCCCTGCGCCGGTTCCTGCGGATCGACTACCCGCGCCGCGGACGGCGCGGAGTCCGCCGCTGGCTCCCCTCCTGGCGGCAGCAAATGCTGGTGGCCGGGACCGGGGCGGCGGCGCTGACGGGCTGCCTGGCCTGGTTCTACACGAACACCGCCGTCCCGGCGGACCTCAACTCCTTCGCCACCCAGCAGAACAACGTCTACTACTGGGCGGACGGCACCGAGATGGCGCGGATCGGCCCGACCAACCGGCAGGAGGTGCCGCTCGCCCAGGTGCCGGAGCCGGTGCAGTGGGCGGTGCTGGCCGCCGAGAACGAGACCTTCTACACCGACCCCGGCATCTCCGTGACCGGCATCGGCCGTGCCGTCGTCCAGATGGTCACCGGCGGCGACACCCAGGGCGGCTCCACCATCACCCAGCAGTACGTCAAGAACATCTACCTGAACCAGCGTCAGGACATGTCCCGCAAACTCAGCGAGATCGCCATCGCGATCAAGCTGGACGACCGGATGAGCAAGCAGGACATCCTGGCCGGCTACCTGAACACCAGCTGGTTCGGGCGCGGCAGTTACGGCATCGAGCGCGCCGCGGCCGCCTACTACGGCAAGGACGTCTCCCAACTCGACCCGAGCGAAGGCGCCTTTCTGGCCGCCCTGTTGAAGGGCGCCGGGCAGTACGACCCGGCGATCAGCGCGGCGAACCGGGAACGGGCCGAGGAGCGCTGGTCCTGGATCCTGGACCGGATGGTGGAGGTGGGCAAGCTGTCCGCCGCCGAGCGCGCCCGGTACACGGTGTTCCCCGAGCCCAAGCCGCAGCCGAAGTCGGCGGGGCTGAGCGGCCAGATCGGGTACCTGGTGGACACGGCCCGCGCCTACGTGGAGAGCCACAGCGACATCACCCCGGCCCAGTTCGACCTCGGCGGCTACCAGATCCGCACCACCTTCGAGAAGCCGAAGGTCGACGCCCTGGTCGCCGCCGTCCAGCAGGGCACCGCGGGGATCGACCCGGACAACCGGGAGTCCGACAAGCTCCTGAAGGTCGGCGCCGCCTCGCTGGCCCCGGACGGCCGGGTCGTCGCGCTCTACGGCGGCCCCGACTACCTGAAGCAGGGCTTCAACAACGCCAACACCACGACGGTGCCGATCGGTTCGGCCTTCACGCCGGTGGTGTACGCCGCCGGGCTCGGCGAGGGAGTGCAGCGCCGGCGCGGCGGCGACCGCACCCCGGTCGCGCCCACCACCACCTACAACGGCGACGACGGGGTGAACGTGATGACCCCGGAAGGGCCGTACTGGGGACGGGACGGGAAGATCGTCAAGACCGCCAACGACGGCAAGCGGAACTGGGGCAGCGTCACCCTGCGGAACGCGGTCGAACAGTCCGTCAACGGGCCGCTGATGCAGCTCGGCATGGACGTCGGCCTGGACAAGGTGCAGAAGACCGCCACCGACCTCGGCCTGCTCCCCAACAGCCTCGGTGAACTCGTACCGGCCCTCGGCGTCGGCAACTCCACCCCCAGTGCCCTGCGCACCGCCGACGCGTACGCCGCCTTCGCGGCCGGCGGCTCCCACACCGACCCGTACTCGGTGCTCAGGATCTCCCGCAACGGCGTCCAGCTCCCCCTGCGCCTGCCCGCCGTCACCCAGGCACTCACCCCGGCGGTCGCGGGCGAGGTGGACGCGGCACTCAAGGGCTCCGTCCGCGACGGGGCCGCCAAGCCGGCGGCGGAGGCCGGCCCGAACCTGGCCGCCAAACCCGGCACCACCGCGGACCGCACGGCGGGCTGGTTCGTCGGCTACAACGGGCAGCTGTCGACGGCGGTCACCGTGTTCCGCGCGGACCTGAAGGACATGAAGCTCCTCTCCCTCGAAGGCCTGGGCGGCGCCACCCCGGACACCTCCGACGCCACCGTGCCGGCCCGGATCTGGACCGCCTACATGAAGACGGCCACCGGGCAGTAGGCCGGGCCGCCGCGGGGACCGTGCTGTACGGTCCCCGCAGCCGACGTCCGGTCGGGCCGGCCCGCGGACCGGGCGAATTCCGGTCGACCGGGCGTCGCGGCAGTGTCCATTCTCCGGACAACGGCTGGGGGCGGGGGAGCGGTGGCGGCGGACGGGTACGTCGAGTTGGTCTGTGACGGGGGGCCCATCCGCGTCGTGGTGACCGATGCGGGGCCGCGCGTGCTGGAGGTCGCGAAGGCCGTCAGGCGTCGGACCGGGCTCAGCCTGTGGCACGGCAAGGCCCTGCTCGGTCGGCTGCCCGCGGTTGTCCTCGACGACGTGACGTCGGACCTCGCCGAGGCCGTGGCGGCCGAGCTGCGAGCCGCCGGAGCGACCGTCGAGGTGCGGTACTGACGAGCTGCGGTACTGACGAGGTGCGGTACTGACGAGGTGCGGTACTGACGAGCTGCGGTACTGACGAGCTGCGGTACCGCCGAGGTGCGGTACCGCCGAGGTGCGGTGCCGGGCGGCGGACCGCAGGGCCGGTGGCCGCTGTTGATCAGTGCCCGGACTAGTGTCAGGGTCGTGCCGAGGTCGGTGGGCGCCACCCGATCGGGCGGCGGGGCGGGCCTCGGTGCGGTCGTGAGCATTGAGGGACTGAAGCGGATGAAGATGACGTTCGGGCTGCTGGGGCCCCTGACGGTCGATGTGGACGCCGTGCCGCAGGCGCTGCCGCGGGCCACCGTGCTGCGGGGGCTGCTGGGGGCCCTGCTGCTCGCGGAGGGGGAACGGCTGCCCGTGGGGCGGCTGCTGGACCTCGTGTGGGCGGAGCAGTCGGACCGGGTCGGCCGGGGCGCGGTGCACACCGGGATGTCGCGGCTGCGCACCTGGCTCGGGCGGTTCGGGGACGAGGCGGTGGCGCTGGAGTCCGACGGGCAGGGCTACCGGCTGGTGACCGGGCCGGACGCGGTGGACCTCGGACGGTTCCGCAGGCTCGCCGCCGACGGGGACCCGGCCGGGGCGATCGGCCTGCGGCGCGGCCCGGTGCTGGCCGGGCTGGAACGGGTGAACCGCGAGGACCCGCTGGTCACGACCGTGGAGCACGAAGTGCGTGCCACCGCCCTGGCGCTGGCCCGGGCCGCGACGGCCGCCGGAGCGTCCCGGACCGCCGTCCCCGCCCTGACGGCGCTCGCCGAGGAGTACCCGTTCGACGAGCCCCTGCAGGCCGCCCTGCTGGAGCTGCTGGCGGCGGACGGCCGGGCGGCCGAGGCGCTGCGCCGCTTCCAGGCACTGCGCCGGCGGCTGTCCGAGGAGCTCGGGATCGAGCCGGGCGAGCAGGTGCGGAACGTCTTCCTGGCGCTGCTGGCGCAGGACCGGGAGGGCGCCCGGCCGGACCCCGGGCCCGCCCGCGTGCCATCCCAACTCCCCCGGGACGTCCCGGACTTCACCGGACGCGACGAGCAGGTGCGGATCGTGCTGGACGCCCTGGCGGCCGGCCGGGTGCCGGTGATCGCGGGCATGGGCGGCATCGGCAAGACCGCGCTGGCCGTCCACACCGCCCACCTCGCCGCCGTCGACTACCCGGACGGCAGGCTCTACGCGGACCTGCGCGGGGCCGACGAGACGCCCGCCGACCCGGCCGGCGTCCTGGCCGCCTTCCTGCGCGCCCTCGGCGCCGACCCCCGGGAGGTCCCGGCCTCCCTGGAGGAGCGTTCCGCGCTGTACCGCACCCTGCTCGCAGGCCGCCGCACGCTCGTCCTCCTCGACAACGCCGCGGGGGAGCAGCAGATCGTCCCGCTGCTCCCGGGCACACCGGCGGCTGCGGACGACCGGCCGGGCGACGGGTCCGGCAACCGGCCCGGTGCCCGACCGGCCGTCCTCGTCACCAGCCGCGCCGCGCTCACCGCCCTGCCCGGCTCCCGGCTCGTCGACCTGCACGAACTCGACGCCCCCCACGCCGGGACGCTGCTGCGCCGCATCCTCGGGGACGAGCGGGTCGCCGCCGAACCGGTGGCCGCCGCCCAGATCGTCGAGCTGTGCGGCGGCATGCCGCTGGCGGTCCGCATCGCCGGGGCCCGCCTCGCCGCCCGGCCGCGCCGGACCCTGGCCCGGCTCGCCCACCTGCTGCGCGACGAACGGCGACGGCTCGACGAGCTGGCCGCGGGGAACCTGGCCGTACGGGCGGGCTTCGCCGTCGGCTACGCCCGGCTGTCGGAGCCGACCCGCCGCACGTTCCGGCTGCTCGGACTGCTCGACGCGCCCGACTTCGCGCCGTGGGCCGCGGCGGCGATGGCCGGCATCCCGCCGGAGCAGGCCGAGTGGCAGCTGGAGGAGCTGATCGACGCCCAACTCCTGCAGGAGACCGGCACGGAGCCGCATCTGCGCTACCGCTTCCACGACCTCGTCCGGCTGTACGCGCGCGAGCACGCCGAGGCCGCGGACGAACCGGCCGCGCGTACCGCCGCGCTCGAACGGGCCTTCGGCGCCTGGCTCTGGCTGGCCGAGCAGGCGGCCGACCAGGTGCCCGGGCCGTGCTTCGCGCCGATCCACGGCACCGCACCCCGCCACCCGATGCCGTCCGGCGTCGCGGCGGCACTGCTGGACGACCCGATGGCCTGGTTCGACGCCGAGCAGCCGGCCCTGAACGCGAGCGCCCGGCAGGCCGCCGCGCTGCGCATGGTGCCGGTGGCGTGGGACCTCGCCGCCTGCCAGGAGAAGTACTGCGACGTGCGGGGCCTGTACGACGACTGGCGCACCACCCACCTGACGGTCCTCCAGGCCTGCCGGACCACCGGCGACGCCCTGGGCGCGGCCGTGCTCACCCGCGGCCTGATCGAGGTGACGACCTGGACCACCCCGGCCGACGACTCCGGGACGACCGTCGACCTGAAGGACGGCACCGAGACGATGGTCGCGCTGGAGGCCCGCGCCCGGCACCTGCAGGGGTTGTTCGAGCAGGTCGGGGAGGAACGCGGGACCGCCGACGCCCTCGTCCTGACGGCCTGGAGCCTGGTGGCCCAGGGCCGCGAACAGGAGGCCCTGGAGGCCGGCCACCGCGCCCTGGACCTCGCCACCGCCCACGACCACCCGGGCGGCGAGGCCCGGGCACACCAGATCATCGCCATCGCCCACGGGGAGACGGACCTCGACCGCACGATCGAGCACCTCACCGAGACGCTGCGGCTGGCCCGGCTGATCGGCAACACCCGCTTCGAGGCGACCGCCATCCAGTTCCTCGGAGCCGCCCACGGCCGGGCCGGCCAGGTGGAGCGGGCCGGCGAGCTGCTCCTCCACTCGCTCGCCATGGCCCGCTGCCTCAAGGACCGCTACGTGGAGGCGTTCTCGCTGCTCTACCTGGCCATGCTGTACGCGGCCACCGGCGACGGCCGCGCCCGGGAGACGGCGGAGGCCGCACTGGCCATCGCCCGCCGGTTCGACCTGGGGCACCACCTCGCCCAGGCCCTCGGCATCCTGGGGGAACTGGACCTGGCGGCGGGGGACCACGCCTCGGCGGTCGCGCATCTGGAGGAGTCGGTGCTGGTGTGGCGGGCCCGCGGCTGGCGCTCCTTCCTGGCGGAGGCGCTGCGCGCGCTCGGCCGGGCGTACCAGGCGGCCGGGCTGCCGGAGTCGGCCGCGCGGGTGCTGGAGGAGGCGCGGGAGCTGAGCGACATCCGGTAGGCGGTGCGGGGTGGCGCGGGGTGGCGATGGCGAGCGGCCGGGGATCGGTAAGCGATCGGTAAGGCCCGGCTGCCTACGATCGATCTCCACGCACAGGACAGACGCACCCGTATCCGGCCGCAGGCCTGGTCGACGCGCCCGTCCCGTACGCGCCGCACGGGCGGCCGGTCGGGTTCGCGCAGGGGACGGACCCGGCCGGAGGCGCATCCGCGGGGGTGTCCCGCGGGCGTGGTCGGGTCGGTCGGTTGGTCGGCGCGGGGCGGGGCGGGCCGGGTCGGCGCGGAGTGGTCGGCCGGTGGGCGCGCCCGTCAGCTCGCGGGCCCGGCTGCCCGCGCCAGGGTGGTGTCCAGCCAGTCGAAGACCGTCTGGTGGAAGCGGAACATGGCGCCCATGTGGCAGTGTGCGCCCGCGCCCTCGGCCTCGGTCAGGGTGACGAGCGTGTGGGGGCAGGTCAGCGCGGCCTGGACCCGCTGGGGCTGGCCGCGGAAGAACTGGTCGTTCTCGGCGTCCAGGACGAGGGTGGGGCAGTCGATGAGCTGGGCGACGCCGTCGAGGGTGTAGTCGGCGGTGCGGCGGATGTAGTCCGCCACCGATGCGGCGCCGAACGTCCACACCCCGTTGCGCAGGGCCCAGCGCAACTGGGTGCTCGCCTGCATGAGCAGAGCCATGACCGGCTCCACGAGGTCGTCCCGGCCGGCCTCGATCCACTCGCGCAGGAACGGCGGCATGAACCGGTCGTGGGCCTCCCCGAAGCTGTACAGGCCGTCGTCCAGCACCAGGGCGGCCGGGCGGTGTTCGTGGGCGGCGGCGCGTGCGGCCAGGTAGCCGCCGAGGCTGTAGCCGAACAGGACCAGCCCGTCGGCGGCGATCTCGGGGCGGGTCAGCGCGTAGTCGACCACCGGGGTCACCACGGCCTCCCAGTCCGGGCGGAAGGCGAGCCGCTGGGCGCCCCGGCCCGCGACCCCCGGCCCCTCCGAGCAGCCCGCGCGCCGGACACCCGGCGGGCCGGTGCTCCAGGAGCTGGCGCAGGTGCTGATGACCGCCGTCCGCGACACCCGCCGCAGCAAGGCCACCGGCCTGCTGGAACGGGCGGTCGACCGCGGCGAACTCCCCGCCGATGTGGACCGCGAGCTCGCACTCGACTTCCTCGCCGGCCCGCTGTACTGGCGCCTCGCGGTCGTCCACACGGCGACCGCCCCCGACTACCTCGACCGCCTCACCGACAAGCTCCTCGCCGCCTTCGCCGCCTGACGGTCGAGGCTGTGCCGCGTTGCCGCCGGAGACTGCGTCGCCCCCTGGACCTGAAGGCGTGTTCGGCCTGCTCCGGCCTGCTCCGGCCTGCTCCGGCCTGCTCCGGCCTGCACCGGCTGGTGCAGGCCGGAGCAGGCGGACTCCTCGGCTGCCGACGGGTTCGTACGGCGGCGCCCCCTCGCGGTGGAGGGGGCGCCGCCGTACGGGTGTGCTCAGATCTTGACGGTGAGCCAGGCGCCGAGGCCGCTGCAGCCGCGGGCGTCGTAGGTGGTGCTGCGGTAGCCGGCCGGGATCGGCGAGTACGGGCAGGTCCAGATGCCGTTGCGGACCTGCTCGTGGAACCAGGCGCCGACGCCGCTGCAGCCCTTGACGTCGTAGTTCGTCAGCACGTAGCCGGAGACGATGGGCGAGCCGGAGCAGGTCCACAGCCGGTTCTGGGCGGGCTGCTGGTACCACGAGCCGTGGTTGTCGCAGCCGCCGGCGTTGTACATGGTGATGACGTAGCCGGCCGGGACGGGCGCCCCGGAGCAGCTCCAGCCGCCGGCCGCGGAGGCCGTGCCGGCGGCCGTCGTGCCGGTGAGCGCGGTCGCGAGGACGGCGACCGTGGCGGCGGCCCGTCCCGTGCGGGTCATCAGCTTGCGGAGGATCCTGGTCACGGCGACACCGTTCCGATCGGTCGTCTCCCCGCCGTGGGCACGGCGCGGGAGGGCGTAACAACGGGGATGCGCCGCACCCTAGTGGCGGTGATCGGGCCGCTGATAGATCCTCATCGGTGGATTTCTGTACCTGACCGAAAACGATCGATCGCATTCCGGTGGGCCCGGCCGCCACGGGCAGGTCTCGCCGAACTTCACGGCCGTCACACTGACCGGCTGACCGGTGAGGGCGGCGCCCGGAGCCGGATCCCGGCCGCACACCTGCCAGTTCGACTGCACCAGGACGGCGCGGTTCCTCGGGCCGGCGTCCTTGGTGCCGAGGGACGTGTTGCCCGGCAGCGAATCCCGTACCACCGAGACGGCCTTGCCCTTGAAATCGGGCATGGTGGATCCGGCCTCGGCGGGCCCGTTGGCGCCCTGGTCCTGGGCGGGGCAGTTCTCCTCCGGCTTCACCGCCCCCATGTCGATTTCTGTGCCGGTGGGGTGGCTGCCCGGGGCCGGGTTCTGCGCGCAGACCTTCCAGTTGCGGTCCAGGATCTGGTTGCGGTCGCGACCGAGCGCGTCGTGAGGGTCAGGAGGAAGAACCCGGCGCTCTGCGCGGTGTCCTGGGCGGACTGCAGCCCCATGCCGACGAGGTTCGGGAGCACGGCCGTTCGGGAGCACGGCCGTTCCGGCGGCGGCCGCAGGTGCGCCCGTTGCGGGTGCAGGAGCGGTGACGGAAAGCGCGTTGTGTCCGCGCGGGCCGAACGTCTAGTGTCACGCCCGACGGCGTGTAGCTCAGCAGGAGAGCACCGGGCTTGAGACCCGGAGGGCGCAGGGGCGGAACCTGCCACGTCGGCTTATGGACGACGACGCTGATCAGCAGCACTCCACCGGGGCCGGGGTGTCCGTGCCGTACCCGCAGCACCAGTTGGCCCGGGCGCTGCTCACCGCGCTGACCCACTCCGACGGAGAGACCCGCCGCCGTGCCGCGGCCCGCGCCGACCGCTGGCGCGCCGTGCTCGCCGGTGCCGCTGCCGGGCGGTCGGCCGTCGGCTCGCGCACCCCGCTCCCGGGGCTGCCCGCCTGGGTGACGCCCGAGGTCGTCCGCGGCGGCTTCGCCACCTCCGCCGCGAGCGCCGAGGGGCCGCTCCAGCCGTACGAGCGCGAGGCCGCGGCCCTCGCCGGGGTGCCGGCCGACCGCCGGGCCCTCTTCGCCCACTGCCTCACCGAGCCCGGCCTGGCCCGGCTGAACGAGCTGCTCGACAGCGGCCGCTACGAGGTCGCGGTGCCCGAGGAGGCGGCGCTGCTGACGGTCGCCTGGCTGGTCCGGGCCGGGGACACGGCCGCCGCGCTCGACCTCGTCGACACCCTCGAACCGTTCGCCTCCCGGCTGCGCTTCACTCCCCGGCCCTCCGCGCTGCCCGCACCTGACCCCGAGGCGGTGCACCGGCACACCATCGGCGACGCCGTCGACTCCCTCGTCGGCCGCCGGCCGAACGCCGCCGTGGAGGCGCAGCGCGAGGCCCTCGCCGTCTGGCAGCCCTTCGGCGACCGGCTGCTCGCCCACTGGCTGGAGACCGTCGACCCGGGGGCCACCGGCGTGGAGGCCGTCGACCCGGAGGCCGTCGAGCTGGAGACCACCGACCCGGAGGCCGCCGGTGACGCCGGACGGATACCGGCGGGCGTACCCGACGGCCGCTGGCGGGAGCGCGGCGCGCTGCTGCTGCGCCAGTACGGGGAACTCGCCGCGGCCCACACCCGCTGCACCAAGCACCGCGACCCGAAGGAGAACCTCGGCATCCTGCGTGGCGCCCTGGAGGAGGCCGTCGCCGGCCGGCCGCTGGACGCCCGCCGGCTGGGACTGCTGCGGCACGCGGTGGACTCCATGGTGCGCCGACGCGGCCGGCCGGGATCGGCCGCGCACACCGAACTGCGCGCCCGCCAGGCCGTCCAGGCGGCGCGGCCCTCGTACCACGACCTCGCCCAGCTCGTGCTGCGCCGGCTCGCCGTACAGCCCCAGGAGACGGGCGCCGCCGAGGTCGGACCGCTGGTCGCCGACGTCACCGCCGCCGAGGCGGCGGAGACCGGACTGCTCGCGGGCACCCCGGTTCCCGCGCCGGTCCGCCACCCCGTGGAAGCCACCCTGAGCGCCCCGATCGGCACCCTGGTGGAGCGCGGCGTCGTGCCCTCGGCCGAAGTCCTGGCCGAACTCGTCCCGCAACTCGTCGCCGCCACCGGCGTCGAGGCCTGTCCGGACGCGGCGCTGCGCACCCTCGCCGCCGCGAACTACCGGGCGTTCCGCAACCGCCGCTCGCTGCTCCTGCTGAACCTCGCCGCACAGGTGCGGGTCGAGGAACTGCCCTGGGTACGGGCGGTGGCGGCGCACCGCTCCGACGAGGACGGCCGCGGGCCCGCGCTCACCGCCCTGCGCCGGCTCGGCGAACTGGCCGTCCAGGCGTTCCCCGGCACGCTGCTGCCCAACGCGCTCGTCCGCGAACTCGCGGTGCTCGCCCGCCAGTCGGGGCTCGACGTGCCGCTGGTGGAGGAGTTGGCGGCGGACATCTTCGTCGGCAGGTTCACGCCGAAGTTCCTCGCGGCGGCGGGTGTCGCCGCGGAAGTGCTCGGCGGCACGCTGTACGAGCGCTACTACGGCATCGACTACGCGGCGCTGCGCGGGCTCGCGACGGCGGACGCGACGGCGGACGCGGGGCCGGCGCGGTTCGCCGAGCTGTGCACGGGGCGCGCCGGGCCGGGCCCGGCCCGGTCGGTCGCCGCCAACGGCAAGGTCGTCGAGCAGGCCCAGATCCTCACCACCCACAACCTCGCCGTCCTGGTGGACCGTGTCGGCATCCGCCCGAGCCCCGGCTGGGACGACCTCGCCCGCCGCGCCTTCACCACCGTCTGCCGCCGGACGGCTCGCGTCCACGGCGACCCGCGCCCGCTCGCCGCGATCAAGGACGCGGCGTACGCGTGGCGGCAGATGGTCTTCCACCTCTCGCTGTGCGCACCGGAGGAGCGGGCCCGGACCATCGCCGGCCTGGACGCGGAGGCCGCCCGCCACCCCGCGCACGTCGCCGCCCGCCTCGCCCCGGCCCTGACCGGCCTGCGCCGGGCCGCCGCCGGGGGCTCGGCGGACGAGGGGGCGGGCCGGGTGCTCCTCGGCTGGACCACGGGCCCGCACTGGCTGCGCGCCGACCCCCGCCTGCCCGTCGGCCACCTGCCGCCGGCCGTCGCCGTCCTCCCGTGACGTCGGGGGCGAACGACCGCCCGCCGGAGCGGGGTTGTGGTACGGCCGTTCGTATCCACCCCCTATGATCCCAGCCCGGGGGGAAGTGCGCCGAGCTGGTACGAAACAGCCGTGTCCGCTCCCTTCGGCGACGCACGCCCGCGCCGCCGATTCGACGACCGGAAGACGAAGACTCGGTGATACTCACTCAACGCCTGCGCCGGAGGCTGCTGGCCGGCGCCTCGGCGCTCGCGCTGGCGCTGCTGCCCGCGGGCCTCGCCCCCACCACGGCAGGCGCCACCACGGCAGGCGCCACCACGGCCGGCGCCGCACCGGCCGGTGCCGCACCGGCCGGTGACGGGTCCGGGCCGACGCCGGTGGACCTCGACACCACGCGCGCCTTCGCGGACACCTTCCGGCTGGACCCGTCCCAGGACACCGACCCGATGTACGGGCTGAACGTCGGGATCGACGCCCGGCAGTCGCCCCCGGAGAAGCAGCACGGGATCTCCTACACCCGGGTCTCCGGCCGCTGGGACACCTCGGTCGCGCCCGACCAGTGGTTCGTCCAGACCAGCCACCCGGACCACCCGAACAAGCTGCTGTTCGCCAAGGGCGTCTCCGCGGTCATGCTGGGCGCGCCGGCCGTCGCGGACGGCACCGGCCACTACACCGTCTCGACGGTGATCGACCCGGTCGTCGGCGACACCACCAGCAAGGACTGGGGCTCGATCGTGCTGAGCCGCAGCCACCGCGGCAACGGCTACGTCACCGGCGGCGACGTCGACCTCGGCCTGACCGTCAACTCGCGCGGCGAGCTCGCCCTCTTCCACGGCGGGGGCGGCGAGACGCCCTTCTGGACCGGTTCGGTGGCACCCACGGCGCAGTACGCCGTCGCGCTCACCGTCTCCACCGGCGCCGACCGGGCCGTCACCCTGACGGTGAACGGCACCCCGTTCACCGTCTCCGCGCCGGCCGGGGTGACCCGCTGGCCGGGCAGCGAGTTCCTCTACCTCGGCGCCTACCTCTCCGACCCGAACCGCGTCACCACCTTCGGCGACGGCGCCGGCCACGGCCTGAACGTCAGCCGGATCGACACCAGCGCCACCCGCAGCGCCAAGCCGCTCGTCGACACCTTCGACGGCGCGCCCAACGCCACCGCCGACTTCGGGCTCAACCAGGACCTCAGCGCCCGCCAGCCGAGCCTGATCTCCGCCGACTACACCGCCGTCTCCGGCGTCAAGGGCCTGGCCCTCGACCCGCCGGCGGGCTCGGTGCAGGTCAACAGCCCGGCCCAGCCGAACGTGCTGTCGTTCCCCAAGGGCACCTCGGCGGTGCGCCTGAACAAGCCGGCCACCTCGGACGTCCAGAGCGGCGCCTACACGGTGCACGCCGTCCTGACCCCGGTCGTCGGCGCCACCACCGGCCAGGACTGGGCCTCCCTCGCCGTCAGCAACGCCTCGGGCGGCACGGGCGCCGTGGACGCCGAGGACGTCGCGCTCGGCCTGCGCGTCCAGGCCGACGGCGGGCTGACGCTCTTCCAGGGCGGCACGCCGACCGCCCTGACCGCCGTCCCGGCGGCGGGCTCCTACGAGGTGTCGGTCGCGCTGAGGACCGGCGACAAGCAGCAGGCGACCGTGCGGGTCAACGGCGCGACGGTCTTCTCCGGCCGCACCGCCGCCCAGCTGCCCCGCGACGGCTACGTCTCGCTCGGCGCCCACCACTCGGCGGCCGGCCGGGTCACCACGGTGGACGACCTGCGGGTCTCCATGCTGGGCGGGCTCGGCTACTACGGGTTCTTCGACATCCGGGACCCGAACGAGCCGAACTACGGCGCCAACCACGCGCCGGAGGTGGCGCAGTGGACCAACTTCAACAACTACCTGCGCGACCAGGACCCCCGCCTGGAGTTCCTGGACCAGTGCCTGCCGGCCTCCTGCGTGATCGACCTCAACCAGGAGACGGTGATCCCGCGCTCGCCGGGTGACTGGCAGGTCACCCCGAACCCGAACGCCGCGCAGAACCTGCTCGATCTGGTGCAGCGCATCGGACCGAACATCGACAAGATCGCCGCCGTCGACATGACGGACGAGGCCTACTCCCACGGCCTGCACGAGGACCAGGTCAAGACGCAGGCCCAGCAGATCAGGGCCGCGTTCCCGGACAAGACGCTGATCATGAGCCTCGACCGCTGGAACGCCGAGCAGGGCGCGCCGATCCCGCCCGAGGTCGACATCGTCGGCTTCGACTACTACTGCGTGGGCCGCGGCGAGATCCAGTGGCGGCTGGCGAACCTGAAGACCTTCCTCTCCTCGCCCGACCAGCACCTGATGCTCTTCCCGGAGTCCACCAACGAGCAGGGCGTCGCCGACGGCTGCTACTCCGGCAGGACCGACGCGGACATCGCGGCGTACAACGCCGAGTACCGCGCGATCGCCGCGCAGGACCCCCGGGTCGTCTACCTGCAGAACTTCCGCTGGCTCGGCCCGGACCAGCCGACCAAGGTGCCGCTGACCGTCGCGGCGCAGCAGCGGATCGGCAGCGCGGTGGTCAACGCCACGCCCACGCCGGCACCCGCCTCGGTGGGCGTGTACCGGCCGTCGGACGCCGGCTTCGCCGAGGCCGCCCACAACGGCCGGTACACCGGCCGGACCGGGTTCGGCGCCGGCGGCGACGCCGTCCCGCTGACCGGCCACTGGAACGGTCCCGGCACCGACACCATCGGCGTCTACCACCCCGACACCTCGACCTTCCAGCTGTCGAACGACAACGCCACCGTGGCCGCCACCTTCCCGTTCGGGGTCCCCGGCGACATCCCGCTGGTCGGCGACTGGAGCGGACAGGGACGGACCACGGTCGGCGTCTACCGGCCCAGCGACCAGTACTTCTACCTGTCCGACGACAACTCCACCATCACGTACCGGATCAAGCTGGGCAACGAGGGCTGGAAGCCGCTGGTCGGCGACTGGGACGGCAACGGCACCACCACCGTCGGCGTCTACGACCCGCAGACCCAGACCTTCTACCTGAACGACTCCAACCGGACGGAGCACCCGCGCCCGGGCGTCAGGTTCGGCAACCCCGGCGACATCCCGGTCAAGGGCGACTGGGACGGCACCGGCAAGGAGACCATCGGCGTCTACCGGCCCGGCGACCAGAGCTTCTACGGGGCCGCCGAGAACTCCGACCTGGTGATCTACAGCAAGAAGTTCGGCAACCCGGGCGACGTCCCGCTGGTGGGCAACTGGGGCTGACGCCTCCGCCCCGCCCGCGCGTCCGACAGGGCGCCCTCCCGGCCGCCCCGCGGCGACCGGGAGGGCGCCCTCGCGCCGTCCACGGGGCGCGGGTCGGCCGTGCCCCGCGCCGAGCATGATCCGTGCGATCAGCTCCCGGCGGCCGCCCACGCCGCCCCATCCGGCGAAGCTGACACGCACCCGGCCGGCGCCCCCACGCCCCGAACGGCGGGGGTGCGCCTCTTCCTACCGGCAGCCCGGCGGCCGGGCCGACCCCGGGGAGCGGTCCCGTCCGGTCACTTGACCAGGCGGGACCATTCGGCCGGCTGGGCGGGGTCGAGTTGGCGGAGCTGGTCGAGGACCTTCGGGTCCTGGGCGTCGAGCCAGTCGGCGACCTGGCGGAAGGAGACGCAGCGGACGCCCTCGCGCTTGCAGACGTTCTTCATCACGTCCTCGATGGCCTGCATGTAGATGCCGCCGTTCCAGGACTCGAAGTGGTTGCCGATGAAGAGCGGGGCGCGGCTGCCGTTGTAGACGCGTTCGAAGCCGGCCAGGTAGCTCTCGCGGGTCTCCTTCTCCCAGGTGTCGTACTTCTTGGGGTCGCCGTTGGTGGTGTTCCCGGACTGGTTGGCCAGGAAGTTGAAGTCCATCGAGAGGCTCTGGGTCGACCTGCCGGGGTAGGGGAGCATCTGCAGCGGGAAGTTCCAGATGCCCTCCTTCTTCACCGGCCAGACCTGGAACTCGCCCGGGGAGCTGGCGTCGTAGCGGAAGCCCGCCGCCTTCTCGGCCGGCAGCAGGTTCTTCTGGCCCTCCAGGCAGGGGGCGCGGCCGCCGACCAGTTCCTTGGTGTAGTCGAAGGGGAGGGGCGGGACGTCCTTGAAGCCGGTGTTGGTCTTCCAGTTGGTGACGAAGGAGACGGCCTGGTCCAGCTCGCTCTTCCACTCCTCGGTGCTCCACTCGCCGCCGCCCTTGGCGTTGCAGAAGTGCCCGTTGAAGTGGGTGCCGATCTCGTTGCCGTCCTGCCAGGCGAGGCGCAGCTGTTCCAGGGTGTCCTTGATGTGGGGGTCGGTGGCGTAGTCGATGGAGGCGTCGCCGGGCTTGTGCTGCGGTGGCTTGTAGAGCGTGCTCTTGGACTTGGGGAGGGTGTAGAGGCCGCTCAGGAAGAAGGTCATCTGGGCGTTGTTCTCGACGCCGAGTTTGCGGAAGCGGGAGAACATGCGATCGTCGCCCTCCAGCGCGCCGTCCCAGGAGAAGACGACGAACTGCGGCGGCTTCTCGCCGGGCTTGAGCTTCTCGGGCGTGGGCTGCTTGGGCTGCGGGCCGGTGTAGGAGGTGGAGCCGTCGCCGAGCACCTTGACCTGGCCGTCCCAGGTGGGAGTGGGGGTGGGGGCGGGTGGTGGCGGGGCGGGGGTGTCGGTCGTGGCGCTCGGGGCGGGGCTGGACGGGGTGGTGCCGGTGGCGGCCGTGGGTCTGCTCTGCGTGCCGGAGCATCCCGTCGCCAGGGCGGAGGTCCCGAGGACCCCCATCGCCAGCAGGATGGCCGAGCCGCGAGCAGTCCTCACCGGACCCCATTTCTCTGATCTTCGATCAGGCGGTGTTCAGAAGACGATC
This sequence comes from Kitasatospora sp. NPDC041917, assembly GCF_055589745.1. NCBI lineage: Bacteria > Bacillati > Actinomycetota > Actinomycetes > Kitasatosporales > Streptomycetaceae > Kitasatospora > Kitasatospora sp. NPDC041917. Next base: position 290,760 of record NZ_JBVJBI010000005.1, read on the forward strand.
GATGGAAGTGATCATCAGAACACTTTTGATCGACCTCTGTCGAGGCGGGGCCGGTGCGACCGCGGTGGCGGAGGGGCCGGCGAGCAACTCCCTTGTGTCGCACGGCGGATGCGTGATGAGCAGGCCTCGCCGGCGGCCCCCGCGCCGATCGGACCCCGGAGCCGTGCGGCGCGGGGGTTCGCGGCATTGACAGGGGGCCTCCTGCGGTTGAATGCTAAGCAAGCGCTTAGTCAATGATCCGCTTCCCCGAGGAGCCGCCCGATGGCCGAGACCCCCGTCGACCCGCCAGGCCTGGACCTGGCCCGCCTCCGGGCCCACCTGGACCGCGAGCTGCCCGGCATCCTCCAGGGCCGGGGCCGGGGGCCGCTGCGGGCCGACCTCATCGAAGGGGGCCGCTCGAACCTCACGTACGTGCTGAGCGACGGCGCCTTCCGCGCGGTCCTCCGGCGCCCGCCGCTCGGGCACGTCCTCGCCACCGCGCACGACATGGGCCGCGAGTACCGGGTGATGACCGCGCTGCGCGACACCGGGGTCCCCGTCCCCCGCACCCTGCTGCTCGATCCGGACACCGACACCCTCGGCGCCCCCTGGTACCTGATGGAGTACGTCCCCGGCACCGCCCACCGGGACGCCGCCCCGCTGGCCGCCCTCGGCGAACAGCGGGTGCACGCGCTCGGGCGCAGGCTGGTCGACACCCTCGCCACCCTGCACGGGATCGACCCGGCCGCCGTCGGCCTCGCCGACTTCGGCCGCCCGGAGGGCTACCTGGAGCGCCAGCTGCGCCGCTGGTCGAAGCAGTTGGAAGCCTCCCGCAGCCGCGACCTGCCCGACCTCGACCGCCTGCGCGCCGGGCTCGCCGAGCGGCTGCCGGTCTCGCCCGCGCCCGCGCTGGTGCACGGCGACTACCGGCTCGACAACGTCCTGGTCGACGCGGACGACACCATCGCCGCCGTCCTGGACTGGGAGATGTCCACCCTCGGCGACCCGCTCACCGACGTCGGCCTGCTGGTGATGTACACCGAACTCGCCGGCGTCGGCGGCGGCATCATCCCCTCCGCCATGACCGCCCCCGGCTTCCCGAAGCCCGACGAGATCGTCTCCTCCTACGCCGACGCGACCGGGCGCCGGGCGGAGGACCTCGACTGGTACGTCGCCTTCGCCTCGTTCAAGCTCGCCGCCGTCGCCGAGGGCATCCACTTCCGCTTCCGGCAGGGCCGCACCCTGGGCGCCGGCTTCGAGCGCGCCGGCGAGATGGCCCCGATCCTCGCCCGGTACGGCCTGAGCACCCTCAAGGAGAGCTGAGAACCCGATGGACTTCGCCTACGACGCCCGGACGAACGAGCTCCGCGAGCAGCTGCTCGCCTTCATGGACGAGCACGTGCACCCCGCCGAGCCCGTCCTCGCCGCCCAGCTCGCGGCCCGACTCGCCGACCCGGCCCGCGACCGGTGGGCCGTCCCCCCGGTCGTCGCCGACCTCCAGACCGAGGCCCGCAAGCAGGGGCTCTGGAATCTCTTCCTCCCCGGCGAGCCCGGCGCCGGCCTGACCAACCTCCAGTACGCCCCGCTCGCCGAAATCACCGGCCGCAGCATCCAGTTGGCCCCGCCCGCGCTCAACTGCGCGGCGCCCGACACCGGCAACATGGAGCTGCTCGCCCAGTTCGGCAGTGCCGAGCAGCGCGAGCGCTGGCTGCGCCCGCTGCTGGACGGCGCGATCCGCTCGGCCTTCGCGATGACCGAGCCCGAGGTGGCCTCCTCGGACGCCACCAACATCGCCACCCGGATCGAGCGGGACGGCGAGGAGTACGTCGTCAACGGCCGCAAGTGGTACATCACCGGGGCGATGAACCCCGATTGCCGGATCCTCATCGTGATGGGCAGGACCGACCCGGCGGCCGAACCCCACCGGCAGCAGAGCATGGTGCTCGTCCCGCGCGACACCCCGGGCGTGACCGTGCGGCGCGGCATGACGGTCTTCGGGTACGACGACGCCGACCACGGCGGCCACGCCGAGGTGCTGTTCGAGGACGTCCGCGTCCCGGTGGAGAACCTGATCGGCGAGGAGGGTACGGGCTTCGCCATCGCCCAGGCCCGGCTCGGCCCCGGCCGCATCCACCACTGCATGCGCGCCATCGGCATCGCCGAGCGGGCGCTGGAACTGATGTGCCGCCGGGCCGACGAGCGGGTGGCGTTCGGGAAGCCGCTGGCCGAGCAGGGCGTGGTGCAGGACTGGATCGCCGAGTCCCGGGTGCGGATCGAGCAGTTGCGGCTGCTGGTGCTGAAGACCGCCTGGCTGATGGACACCGTCGGCAACCGCGGTGCGCACACCGAGATCCAGGCGATCAAGATCGCCACCCCGCGCACCGTCGAGTGGATCCTCGACAAGGCCGTCCAGGCCCACGGCGCCGCCGGCGTCAGCCAGGACACCCCGCTCGCCCAGCTCTGGGCCGGCAACCGCACCCTGCGGCTGGCGGACGGCCCCGACGAGGTGCACAAGCGCTCGCTGGCCCGGAGGGAACTGCGCAAGTACCGGCGCTGACCCGTAGGGGTGTCATACCCGGGTATTCAGGGACGTGTTGGCCCTCTGGTATGACGGCCGCGGCCCGTTCCCGACCGTAGTGTCCTGCGTGTTCGATCGATCGGAGCACGGAGGACATCATGGGCATTCCGGGACGGGCCGTGGCGGCGGTGGTGCTGGCGGCGGCAACGGCGGTGGGCACGATCGGTACGGCCGTGGGAGCGGTCGGGCCGGGGGACGCGAGCCCCGGGCGGCAGGCCCGGGCCTGGCTGCCCGAGCCCAGCGGGCCGTACCCGATCGGGACCACCGCGCTGCACCTCACCGACACCGGACGGGAGGACCCCTGGCACCCCGGGCAGCGGCGCGAGCTGATGATCAGCCTCTGGTACCCGACCTCCCACCCGGCCTCCGGCGACGAGCGGGCCCCGTACATGGAGCCCGCCGCCGGTCGGCACTTCGACGGCCCGGACGGCGTCGGCCTGCTCAACTACGGCACCGAGCCCGGCCGCACCGACTGGTCGGCCATCCGCACCCACGCGCGCAAGGACGCCCCGGCACTGCCCGGCGGCCCGCGCCCGGTCGTGCTGTACTCGCCCGGCCTCGGCGACCCGCGCACCTGGGGGACGGCGCTGGTCGAGGACCTCGCCTCGCGCGGCTACGTGGTGGTCACCGTCGACCACACCTACGAGGCCTCCGAAGTCGCCTTCCCCGGCGGCGACCTGGCCACCTCGGTGCTCCCCGGCATGCTCGGTCGGCCCGGCCTGGACATCGGCGCGGTGCTGCGCAAGGCGATGGACACCCGGGTCGCCGACACCCGCTTCGTCCTGGACCGGCTCGCCGGCCTGGGCGGGCGTCCGGGCCTGCCCGCCGGGGTGGCCGGGGCCCTCGACCTCGGCCGGATCGGCATGGTCGGCCAGTCGGCGGGCGGCTTCACCGCGCTCCAGACCATGCACGACGACCCGCGGATCGCGGCCGGGATCAACATGGACGGGCAGATGCACTTCCCCGGACCCGACGGCCACACCGGCGTCCTCCTGCCCAGCGTCGCCGAGGACGGCCTGAACCGGCCGTTCCTGCTGATGGGCACCGGCGGCGAGGACTCCGGCGGCTACCGCGACCAGCCCGGCTGGAACGCCCTGTGGCAGCACAGCACCGGCTGGCACGCCGACGTCACCCTCACCGGCTCCCGCCACGGCTCGTACACCGACGCCCAGCCGCTGCTGCCGCAGCTCGCCCGCCAGGGCGTGCTCAGCGCCGAGCAGCTGCGCAAGGACGTCGGCGACATCCGCCCCGGCCGCGCCGAACTCGCCACCCGCTCCTACGTGGCGTCCTTCTTCGACCGCTGGCTGCGCGGCCAGGACGACCACCTGCTGGACGGGCCCTCGGCCCGCTTCCCCGAGGTGGCGTACGAGCGGTAGCGGGCCGGGGCGGCGGGCGGATTCCCCGCGCCGCCCCCTTCCGGACGCGCCGAGGGGGGAAGGTTCCGCACGGCGCCGAATTGCCGTCAGGGGGCCTCGCCGCACGGCCGCTCACGGATTTCGAAACGGCATTTCCTGTCGTATTCAGTGAATGACTACGCGCGTTGATCCCCTTTCATCAACGTTGCTTGACCTGCTTGGACGCGCTTCTTAATCGTTCCTTACCCAGCGCCGTTGACCGGTGTTCATCAGCTCTGCTTTCCTTCTTGCCACGCAGGCGGCAAAAGGCCGACGGGCAGTCAATTCCGGGTGTGCGAATGAATTCGACCGGAACCCGACCCGACGGAATCCGCCGCCGGCCCTTCCCCCACAAAGGGATCGTTCCCGGTCCCCGAGGCCGCGGACGATCGGCAGAAGAGAGGCACCCTCACCCATGGGTCACTCCCCCAGGACCGGACGCGCGAGGTACGCGGCGCTCACCGGAATAGCGTCGCTCGCGCTCGCCGCCGCCGGCTTGGCCGGCGCGGCCGGTCCGGCCTCCGCGCAGGACATCTCCGGCTCGCAGGGCAGCACCACCAACGAGTTCAACCCCTGGAGCCCGCAGAACGGCCACCCCTACCGGCACGGCGCGGTCCCCGGCATGTCCCAGCACGAGAACTACAAGAAGTGGCTCGCCGCCCATGACCAGGCCGCGGCGACCGGTCAGCAGACGCTGTCGTACGGCGGCGGCGTCGACGGCATCGGCGTGCAGAGCGGGCACTCCAAGGTCTACCTGGTGTTCTACGGCAACCAGTGGGGCACCCAGACCACCGACGCCAGCGGCAACGCGAAGTTCTCCAACGACTCGGCCGGTGCCGCCGGTGCCACCCAGCAGATGTTCAAGGGCATCGGCACCAACGGCGAGACCTGGTCGGCCGACCTGACCCAGTGGTGCGACGGCCCCACCGTCGCCACCGGTGCCGTGAGCTGCCCGTCCAACGCCAACTTCATCCCGTACCAGAGCGGCGGCGTCCTGTCCGGCGTCTGGTACGACAACGGGGCCGCCTCGCCGAGCCAGGCCAGCGGCAACCAGCTCGCCCAGGAGGCCGTCAAGGCCGCCGGACACTTCGGCAACACCACCGCCGCCGCCAACCGGGACGCGTACTACATCGTCCTGTCGCCGCACGGCACCAACCCGGACGACTACCAGAACCCGACCACCGGGTACTGCGCCTGGCACGACTGGAACGGTGACACCACCCTCACCGGCGGTGCGGCGAGCTCGCCCTACGGCGACATCGCCTTCTCCAACCAGCCGTACAACATCGACGCGGGCTCCAACTGCGGCGTCGGCTTCGTCAACTCGCCCGGCACGCTGGACGGCTGGACGATGACCCTCGGCCACGAGTGGCACGAGATGATGTCCGACCAGAACCCGGCCGGAGGCTGGACCAACCACGTCTCCGGCAGCAGCTACAACGGCCAGGAGAACTCCGACGAGTGCGCCTGGATCCAGCCCGGCAGCACCGGCGGCGCCGCCAACATCTCCTTCGGGGCATTCGGCAGCTACGCCGAGCAGGCCAGCTGGTCCAACGACACCAACTCCTGCGCGATCTCGCACGCCATCCTGACCCACGGCAACACGGTCACCGTCACCAACCCGGGCAACCAGAGCGGCACCGTCGGCACCGCGGTCAGCCTGCAGATCAACGCCACCGACTCGGCCACCGGCCAGACGCTGGGCTACTCGGCCACCGGCCTGCCGGCCGGCCTGTCGATCAACCCCTCGACCGGCCTGATCTCCGGCACCCCGACCGCCGCCGGCACCTCCAGCGTCACGGTCACCGCCACCGACACCACCGGCGCCGCCGGCAGCACCACCTTCACCTGGACCGAGTCCACCGGCGGGGGCGGCGGCAACGCCGTCACCAACGGCGGACTGGAGACCGGCAGCCTGACCGGCTGGACCACCGCCGGCAGCACCTCCGCCACCGCCTCCGCCGCCCACAGCGGCGGCTACGGCGCCATGGTCGGCTCCACCGGCCCGACCGGGGACTCCTCGATCGCCCAGACCTTCACCGCGCCGACCGGCACCAGCAAGCTGTCCTTCTGGTACAGCAACACCTGTGACGACACCGTCACCTACGACTGGGCCACCGCCACCCTGAAGGACAACACCACCGGCACCACCACCACGGTCCTGGCCAAGACCTGCACCACCACCGGTACCTGGACCAACAGGACGGCGACCGTCACCCCGGGCCACTCCTACACCCTCACCCTGAGCAACCACGACGACAACTACCCGGGTGACCCGACCTACACCTACTACGACGACGTGACCGTCTCCTGACCATCGCCGCGCCGAACGCACCGGGGTGGGCCCAGCGCCCGCCCCGGTGCCGTTTCCGGTCCGAGCGCCGTCCGGCGGGATCCGAACCGGCCGCCGGGGCGTCGAACCGGTACCCCCGGAACACCAGCAGGAGGAACCACCGTGAACCCGAGAAGATCCGCCGCCCCGGTACTCGCCGCCGCCCTGCTCACCCTGGCCGGCTGCGCCTCCACCGGAACGGGCCCGTCGACGCCCGCCGCCGCGTCGACCGCGCCGAGCCCGGCGACGGTCACGGTGGACGAGCACGCCGACCGCACCACCCTGAAGGCCACCGTCGGCACGACCGTCACGCTCGCCCTCCACAGCACCTACTGGTCCGCCGCGACCAGTTCCGCCCCCGACGTCCTCACCCCGGCAGGCTCCCCGGCCACCGCCCCGTCCCCGTCCTGCCGCCCCGGCGGCGGCTGCGGCACCGTCACCGCCTCCTTCACCGCCCGCGCCCCCGGCACCGCCCGCCTCACCGCGACCCGCACCAGCTGCGGCGAGGCCCTCAACTGCCCGCCCGAGCAGCGCGGCTACGAAGTCACCGTCGAGGTCACCGGGTGAGACCCGACTCCTAGCGGATCTCCGAGCCGGGGTTGGCCTCGTCCCACCGCCGCCGGGAGTCGACGATCGCGTCGTGGTGGCCGTACGACCAGTCCGCCATCGCCCGCACCAGGTGGGTCAGGCTGTGCCCGAGCCGCGTCAGCTCGTACTCCACCTGCGGCGGGACGGTCGGGTGGACGGTCCGCGAGACCAGTCCGTCGCGCTCCAGGCGACGCACGGTCAGGGTGAGCATCCGCTGCGAGATGCCCGGCAGGGCGCGCTGCAGTTCGCGGAACCGCCTTACACCCTGGGCGAGTTCGACGACGGTGAGGACCGACCACTTGTCGCCCAGGCGGTCCAGCAGGTCGCGGATCCCGCAGTCCACGCCGTCCTCGCACCAGACCACCGGACGGGACGTGGTTACCGCGGTGTGCCCTGCTGACATGAATGTGCCTCCTTACGCCGGACGCCCAGGCTATCGAGGATGGTCGTGCAGCCGACGACCGATCACCCCTGGAGGAACCCCATGCTGCTCGTCACCGGAGTCAACGGAGGCCTGGGCGCTCTCGTCCTGGCGCGGCTCGCCGGCCGGGAGGGCGTCGTCGCCGGCTCGCGCACGCCCGGGGAGGTGCCGCACGGCGTCCCGGCCCGGCTGGTGGACTTCGACCGGCCGGACACCCTGGCGGAGGCCTTCGCCGGGGTGCGGACCCTGCTGCTGATCTCGGCCGGCGCCGCCGAGGACGACGTGGTGATCGCCCGGCACGGCGCCGCGATCGAGGCGGCGGAGCAGGCGGGCGTCGAGCACCTCGTCTACACCAGCCTCTCCGGCGACGGCGACCACCTGCCCTACGCCCTCGCGCACCGCTGGACGGAGCGGCGGCTGCGCGCGTCCGCCACCCTGCGCTGGACGGTGCTGCGCAACGGCCTGTACGCCGAGTTGCTGGGGGCGATCACCGCGCCCGGCCCGGACGGGGTGATCGGCGCTCCGCTCGGGGACGGGAAGCTCGCGGCGGTGGCCCGGGCGGACCTCGCGGAGGTGGCGGTGAACGTCGCCCTGGCGCCCGCCGGGCACGCGGGCCGCACCTACGAGCTGGTGGGGGAGCGGGCGGTGGGCGGCGCGGAGGTGGCCGAGGCGCTCGGCGCCGAGTACCGCCCGGGACGGCTGACCGAGGCCCGGGCCGCGGCGGCGGCCTCGGACGCGCGGGACTTCCAGGTGCCGATGGTGGTCGGCACCTACTCGGCGATCGCCCACGGCTTCCTCGCCGGCCCGGGCGGGCCGGGCGATCTCGCGGCACTGCTCGGCCGCGAGCCCCGCCCGGCCCTGGAGGTCATCGCCGAGGGGCGGTGACCTCGGCGCGGGTGACCGCCGGTTGTGCGAGCCCCGACCCACGGCACCGGCCCGCGCGCTCCGCGCGGGCCGGTGCCGTGGGTCGTGCGGCGTCGCTGTGTCACTCCATGGGCTGGGTGCCCTGGTCCGCGCTGCCGGCCTGCGGGCGGCGTCTGCGGTTGGCGGTGAGGAGCACGGGGACGCCCGCGGCGAGCAGGAGCGCACCCGCCGTGCCGATGAGGGTCAGGTTTCCGGCACCGGTCTCGGGCAGTTGGCCGTGCGGCGGGTGGGGCTGGCCGGAGGGGTGGCCGGAGGGGTGGTGCGAGGGCGACGGAGAAGGAATGTGCGAGGGGGACGGCGAGGGGGAGGGGGACGGGGCCGACTGGGGCGGCGTGGCCGTGACCCGCGCCGTGGCGGGGCCCGACGTGACCGTGGTGGAGCCGGGCCCGGTGGCGGTGGCCACCGCGGTGTTGTCGATGTGCCCCTGGCGCAGGTCGGCCGCGGTGACGGTGTAGGTGCCCGTGCAGGTCGTCGACCCGCCGGGCGCCAGCGGCCCGGCGGGGCAGGTGAGGGTCGGGGCGGTGCCGGAGCCGGAGAACGCGGTGTCGGCGACGGTGATGCCGGTGAGGGTGACGTTGCCGCTGTTGGTGGCCACCAGGGTGTAGGTGACGGTCTGGCCGGCGGCGGTCACCGTGGCCGGGGACGCGGACTTGGCGAGGGTGAGGGCCGGGGACTGGGTCAGCGTCACGGTGGCGGTGGCGGGGGGCGAGGTGACCGGGGGCCCGGAGGGCGGGGTGCCGGTCGCGGTGGCGGTGTTGGTGATCGTCCCGGCGTCGATGTCGGCCTGGGTGACGGTGTACGTGGCCGTGCAGGTGATCGACGCTCCCGGCTCCAGGGTCGTCGACGGGCAGGTGATCACGGGCGGGGTGCCCTTGCCGGAGAAGGAGGTGTCCGTCACCGACAGGCTCGTCAGGGTGACGTTGCCGGTGTTGGTGACCACGTAGGAGTAGTCGAGGACCTGGCCGGGGGTGAGGGTCGCGACCACGGTGTTGCGCCGGGCGTTGCCGCCGCCGTTGTTGCCCCCGCCGTTGTTGCCCCCGCCGTTGTTGCCCCCGCCGTTGTTCCCACCGCCGCCGCCGGCGGACACGGTCTTGTCGAGGGTGAGCGAGGCCGGAGGACCGGTCACGGTGGCGGTGGCGGGCGGTGAGGTGACCGGGGGCCCGTAGGGCGGGGTGCCGGCCGCGGTGGCGGTGTTGGTGATCGTGCCGGCGGTGACGTCGGCCTGGGTGACGGTGTAGGTGGCCGAGCAGGTGAAACTCGTGCCGACGGGCAGGATGGCCGACGGGCAGGTGATCACGGGCGGGGTGCCCGTGCCGGAGAACGAGGTGTCGGTGACGCTGATGTCCGTCAGGTCGACGTTCCCGGTGTTGGTCACCGTGAAGTAGTAGATGAGGGTCTCGCCGACGGCGATGGTGGTCATCAGGGTGTTGCGCCGGCTGTTGCCGCCGCTGCTGCCCCCGCCGGCGGTGACGGCGATCTTGTCGAGGACCAGGCCGGCCTGGTTCTGCGGCGAGGTCACCGTCGCTGTGGCGGGCCCTGAGGTGACCGGGGGGCCGGTCGGCGGGGTGCCGGTCGCGGTGGCGGTGTTGGTGATCGACCCGGCGGTGACGTCGGCCTGCGTCACCGTGTACGAGCCGGTGCAGGTCATCGACATGCCCGGCGGCAGCGTGGTCGCCGGGCAGGAGATCACGGGCGGGGTGCCCGTGCCGGAGAAGGAGGTGTCCGACACCGACACCCCCGTCAGCGTGACGTTCCCGGTGTTCGTCACGTCGTACGTGTAGGCGATCGTCTCGCCGACCGTCAGGGTGGTGACGGAGGTCGAGCGCCGGCTGTTCCCGCCGCCGTTGTTGCCCCCGCCGTTGTTCCCGCCACCGTTGTTCCCGCCACCGTTGCCTCCGGACGGTGTCCCGGCCTTCTGCAGGGAGATCGCGGCGCTCTGGACGGCGGCCAGGGTGGCGGTGGCGCCGGGCGCGGTGACCGTGGATCCGGTGGACGTCCGACCGGTGGCGGTGCCGATGCTCGTGACGCCGCCCGCGTCGATGTCCGCCTGGGTCACGGTGTACGGGGCGGTGCAGGTCATCGCGGAGCCGGGGGCGAGGTCGGTCCCCTGGCAGGAGACCACCAGCGGGCCCGCGGTGCCGCTGAAGGACGTGGTGGCGACCGTGACTCCGGTGAGCGGCTCGTCACCGTTGTTCGTGACCGCGAAGGAGAAGGTCGCGTTCTCGCCGACCGTGTTGACGGTCGTCGGGGAGACCGACTGGGAGAGCGACAGCGAGGGCGACTGCGCCGAGGCCTTCCCGGCCAGGGGGAAGCCGGTGACGGACACGGTCGCCACGGCTGCCGCGGTCGTCAACGCCATCAGGGTCCGGCGGAGGACCCGCCGGGCCCTCGGCGCCCCCGAAGGCGGTCCGGACTCCCCCGAGTCGTGCGGCGGCCGGGTTGTGCGGACTCTCATGCGGGTACTCCCAGGTCGACTTGAGCACCGGCGCCCGAAACCTGGCGCGGCGGGTGGGAAGGCTTTGACGGTGTGAAACGCGAGCCGCGCATCCGTTCGTCGGAGGCACCCGGGCCGACCCGGTCGAACGTCTACGCACCATGTCGCCGCACGCCTGCCGCCTCGGCAGCGGACATGCAAGGTCGGTTATCGCCCCGGGCGGCGCCGCGCGGCATCGTGAAACGCCCGAAAGGCACCTGTTCGGTTGCCGTACGTCACCTCTCCGGCCGACGTCCCGCGGGCGGGCCGTGCTCCCGGGGCGCCGGCCCCACCCGGTTCGGACAGCGGGGACCGTCCGGTTCTGGTCCGATCGGGGTGGGACTCCTGCATCGGTGGTAGATCGGGCCTGCAACCGGGTGACCGCGCGGGCGGGGCTGCCCCGTGACGTCCGGGCCGACCGGCTACCCCTTCCGCCATGACCAACACCAGCAAGTACCTGCTCGCCGGCGGCCTCACGGTCGCGCTGGCCGTCCTCTCCACGGGCCCCGCGGCCGCGGGCCACGACGAGGGGGCCGGACACGGCGAGTCCGGATACACCCTGCCCTCGGGCGCGTGCGTCAATGCGGACGGTGACGCCGATGCCGACGGCATCGCCGCGGGATCGCCGGGCGTGCTGTCCGGCAACCTGATCCAGATCCCCGTCAACCTCCAGGCCAACGTCTGCGGCAACTCCATCGACATCGTCGGCCTGCTCAACCCGGCGGGCGGCGGGGGCGGCGGGGGCAACAACGGCGGGGGCAACAACGGCGGGGGCAACAACGGCGGCGGTAGCAGCGGGGGCAACAGCTAGGAGCGCGCCGACGTCGATCGGGGCGAGGCCACAGCCGACGGGCTGTGGCCTCGCCCCGTGTCGCGGTCCGAGCCGCGCGGCGGGTCAGTCGCCGAGGACGGCGATCCGGCCGGTGCTGTGCCCGGCGGCGACGAGCCGGACGGCGTCCGGGGCGGCGGCCAGCGGCACCCGGGCGCTCACCAGGGGGCGGACGGCGCCCTGCTCGGCGAGCCTGCCGAGCTCGTCGTGGGCGGTGCGGACGGCGCGCGGGTCGTGGGTGTTGTAGAGGCCCCAGTGCAGGCCCAGGATCGAGTAGTTCTTCACCAGGGCGTGGTTGAGCGCCGGGGCGGGGATCTGCCCGGCGGCGAAGCCGACGACCACGATCCGGCCCTCGAAGGCGATGCACCGGGTGGAGCCGGCGTAGGCCTCGCCGCCGACCGGGTCGAAGACCACGTCCGCGCCGCGTCCGCCGGTGGCCTCCTTGACGGCGGCGACGAAGTCCCGCTCCCGGCGGTCCACCACCAGGTCGGCGCCGAGCGCCCGCGCCGCCTCGGCCTTCGACGGCCCGCCGACCACGGCGATCACCCGTGCCCCGGCGGCCCGGCCGAGCTGGACCGCCGCGCTGCCGACGCCGCCGGCGGCCGCGTGCACCAGCAGGGTCTCGCCGGCCCGCAGCCGGGCCCGGCGGTGCAGCGCGAACCAGGCGGTCTGGTAGCCGATGTGCAGGGCGGCGGCCTCGGCGTCGTCCAGCACCTCGGGCGCCGGGAACGCGGCGGCGGCGTCCAGCAGCGCGTACTCGGCGAAGGCGCCGTGCGGCAGCACCGGGTTGCCGATCAGCCGCTCGCCCCGCCGGGCGCCGTCCACCACCTCGCCGCACAGTTCCACGCCGGGCGTGAACGGCAGCGGCGGGCGGACCTGGTACTGCCCGCGCACCATCAGCGCGTCCGGGAAGTTGACGGCCGCCGCCCGTACCCGCACCAGCAGCTGCCCCGGGCCGGGTACCGGCCGCGCGACGTCCTCGACCAGCCGCATCACCTCGGCGGGCTCGCCGAGCTCGTCAACCTGCCACGCCCTCACAGCAGTTCACTCCTCTCCAGCCCCTGCTGGAGCCGGTTCATCCCGGTGAGCCAGCGGTCCGGCGCGGTGGCCCGGGCGCGGCAGTAGTCGGCGACCTCGGGGTGCGGCAGGAGCAGGAAGCGCTCCGCGCGCATCCCGTCCAGGGCCGCCCCGGCGACGTCCGCCGGGTCGAGCGCGGTCGGGGCCAGCAGCGCCTCGCCGACCGCGCCGGTGGAGGCGAGCAGGTCGGTGCGCACGCCCTGCGGGCAGAGCGCGTGCACCCGCAGGCCCCGGTGGCGGTAGGTCGCGGAGAGCCACTCGGCGAAGGCCAGCGCGCCGTGCTTGGTCACCGAGTACGGGGCCGAGCCCAGCATGGTGAGCAGCCCGGCGGCGGAGACGGTGGCCAGGAACCGGCCCTCGCCGCGCTCCAGCCAGCGGGGGAGCAGCAGTTCGGCGGCCCGGACGTGGGCCATGACGTTGACCTCCCAGGCGCTCGTCCAGGCCGCGGCGGGCGCGTCCGCGCCGCCCACCGGGGCGACGCCCGCGTTGGCGCACCACACGTCGATCTCGCCGAGTTCGGCGCGGGCCCGGCCGACCAGGTCGGCGATCCCCTCGGCGGAGGCGGCGTCCCCGGGCAGTGCGGTGCCCGCGCACTCCTTCGCGACGGCGTGGGCGGCCCCGGCGTCCAGGTCGTTGACCGCCACCCGGGCGCCGGCCGCGGCGAAGGCCCGGGCCAGCGCGGCGCCGATGCCCCGGCCGCCGCCGGTCACCACCACGCCCCGGCCGTCGAACGCCCGGTTGTCGGACGTCCCGCTGCCGGCTGTCGGGTCGTCGACGTCCCCGGGGGTCACATTCCACCGCCGAGGGTGACCCCGCCGTCCACGACCAGGGTCTGGCCGGTGATCCAGCCGGCGTCCGGGGAGAGCAGGAAGGCGACGGCGCCGGCGATGTCCTCGGGGACGCCGAGGCGGCCGAGCGGGTAGGCCCTGGCGACCTTCTCCTCGCGGCCCTCGTACAGGGCCTCGGCGAATTTGGTCTTGACCACGGCGGGGGCGACGGCGTTGACCCGGATGCCCTGCGGGCCCAGTTCGGCGGCGAGTTCGGTGGTGAGCCGGATCAGCGCGGCCTTGCTGACGCCGTACATGCCGATCCCGAGCGAGGAGCGGATGCCGGCGATGGAGGCGACGTTGACGACGGAGCCGCCGTGCTCGCCCATCCAGGCGGCGTGCGCGCGGCGGGTCCAGGCCAGCGGGGCGAGCACGTTGACGGCGAGGATCTTGGCGGCGGCGGCCTCGTCGGTGTCCAGGACCGGCCCGTACACCGGGTTGATGCCGGTGTTGTTGACCAGGTGGTCGAGCCGCCCGAAGGCCTCCAGGGTGCGGGTGACGGCCTCCTCCTGGTGCGCCGGGTCGTCGGCCTTGCCCGCGACGGCGATCGCGTTGTCCGGGCCGCCCAGGTCGCGGACGGCCTCGGCGAGCGGTTCCGGGTTGCGGGCGGTGAGGCAGACCTTGGCCCCGCGGTCGACCAGCTCGCGGGCGATGCCGAGGCCGATGCCCCGGCTCGACCCGGTGACGACGGCCACCCGGCCCTTGAAGGAGTGCACCACGGAGCGTCCTGCCTTTCGTGCGAGGATCTCTGCCAGCAGCTGACTAAGCGCTTGCTCAGCATGCTGTCGGTGCGGGAGCCTGTCAACACTCCGCCGGCCGCCCACCCCCGGCCCGAGCGGTGGCCGACGGTCGGGCCGGATGATGGTCGACGGTCGGGCCGGGCGGGCGGTCGGAGGGAAAGCGTGTACGAGTTCTCTGGGAGGATGACGCCATGACCAGCACCCCGCTCGCCGACCTCTGGCCGACCCTGCCCGGCGCCGACGCCCGCCCCGAAGCGGCGTACCGGCTGCTCCAGGCCGCCGTCGAGTCGTTCGCGGAGCGCGGCTTCCACGCCACCACGACCCGGGACATCGCCACCGCGGCGGGGATGAGCCCGGCGGCGCTGTACATCCACTACCAGTCGAAGGCCGCGCTGCTGGCCGAGATCAGCCGGGCCGGGCACGCCGCCACGCTGACCCTGGTCCGGAACGCGGCGGCCGGCGAGGGCGGCCCGGCCGAACGGATGCGGCGGCTGGTCGAGCAGTTCACCGCCTGGCACGCCCGGGCCCGGACGGTCGGCCGGGTGGTCAACTACGAGCTGCACGCGCTGCCCGAGGACGCCTACGCGGTGGTCGCGGCGCTGCGCCTGGACATCGAGCGCGAGGTCAGCACGCTGATCGGGGCCGGTGTGGCGGCGGGGGACTTCCAGGTGGCGGAGGTGCGCACGGCGGCTCGCGCGGTCACCTCGCTGGGCATCGACGTCTCCCGCTGGTACACCGACAACTCGACCGAGACGCCGGAGGAACTCGGGCGCCGCTACGGCGAGTTGGTGCTGCGGATGCTCGGCGCCCGGGTCTGACGCGGGAGGCGGCCCGGTCCGCCCTTGACCTGCTCACGGAGTGCGAGCAGACTCGTATACGAAGTACGTGTGCCTCGTAGGCGTACAGCGCAGGGACGGGATGCGGACGACCCGCGATCCCCTCCCGGCCGCACTCCCACCGCAGCTCCGACGCTGCGGATCGAAGCAGATCACCTCCCGCGGCGATCCCGCCCCCGACCGGCGGTGCCGAAGGGAGCAGACCCCGACCCGGGCCGGCCCGGCCGGGTCGTGCCGCCGCCACGCGCGGCGGCACGGGAACGGCGCGCGCCGCGTCGCGGCGCGGCCCGGGCGGTTGGAGAAGGGGAGGCGCACTGATGCCCTTCCGGCAAACGAATCCGGTCCGGCCCCGCTTCTGGCTGGAGACGGCCCTCGGCGGACTGTCCGGACTGCTGTTCCTGCTCACCCTGGTGTGGCCGCAGTGGATCGAGACGCTCCTCGGCATCGACCCGGACGCCGGCAGCGGTGCGGCGGAGTGGCTCGTGGTCGCACTGGCGGCCGCCGTCACCGCCGCCTGCCTGCTCGGCGCGCGGATCGAGTGGCGTCGGGCGCACCCTTCCTCGGCCCGCGCGGTGCGGTGAGCGGAGAGGAGGACCGTCATGACTGACATGCCACCCGTCGCGCACGAGGAGCTCACCGAACTCGTCCGGCGGGCGCCGCTGAGCTTCGTCGGCACGGTCACCCGGGTCGGCGGCACCTCGCTCGCGGCCGTTCCGGCCGAGGCCAGGAACGACCGGACGGCCGTGGTCAGGGTGGACCAGGTGCTGCACGCGCCGGAAGCGTTCCGGCAGCTCGCGGGGAATGAGGTCACCGTCCAACTGTCGCCCGACGCGGGTCCGATGGGCGTCGGCGAGCAGGCCGCGTTCTTCACCCAGGGCATGGTGTACGGGGAGGGCCTGGGCGTCACCGAGGTGGGCCGGCTGCCCGCCGAGGCCGTCCAGCACCACGTGTCGCTCGCCGCCACCACGGCCGACGAACAGCCGTTCAGCTCGGTGCAGCGGGAGATCCGCCACCAGGATCTGGCCGCGCACGCCGCGGAGGCGGACGCCGTGGTCGTCGGCACGGTGATCGGCCTGGAACGGGCCGGCGGTGCCGACCGCGCCGACCGCCGGTCCGAGCACTCGCCGGACTGGTGGCGGGCGGCGATCGCCGTCACCCAGGTCGAGAGCGGCCGGGTGAACGACGCGACCCTCGCCGTGCTGTACCCCAACAGCCGCGACGCCCACTACTACCGGGTGCCCAAGCCCAAGGCCGGCCAGGAGGGGCTGTGGCTCCTGCACGCCACCCAGGACGACCAGCGCGAGCTCGCCCCGTACGAACTGATCCACCCCGAGGACTACCAGCCCGTGCACACGCTCGCCGTGCTGCGCGAACGGAGGTGAGCCGACATGCCCACCCTCAAGGTCGTCAACATCACCCCGAAGGCGCTGAGCGGCACCGCGACCCAGGACTCCGAGCCGTTTCTCGCGGTCAACCCCGAGACGCCCACCGAGATGGTCGCGACCGCCTTCACCCCCGACCCGATGGGCGGTCCGCTCGCCCCGGTCTACGTGTCCACGGACGGCGGCGACAGCTGGGTGCTGCACACCATCGTCCCCGGCGCCGCGCCGGATCTCGGTACCGCCGACATCACGGTGGCCTTCGCGGCCCGGGGCGGTGCCCTGTACGCGGGCATACTGAACGGCCTGGCCGCACTGCACCGGCCCAGGCCGATCACCCGGATGCAGATCCTTCGAACGCCGGGCATCGCCTCGACCGCGCCCATGGAAATCCTGGTGAGCCGGGACCAGGAGGACCAGCCGTGGGTCATCGCCGACACCGTGACGGCCGGCGGCGCCGACCGGGACCGGGTCTACGTCGGCAACAACGGTCCGGGCCCGCGGACCGCCGTCGTGGACGTCTCGGGCGACGCGCGGACGGCGCCCGCACCGGCCGGATTCGTGCCCACGGTGATCGAGCAGCGTGATCCGGCGAGTCAGGACGGGCCGCCGGTGCGCCTCGCCGTGCACCCCGACGGCACCGTCTACGCGGCGTTCGAGAGCTGGCGGACCAATGACCAGGGCGACCCGATCACCAACGTCACCTTCGACGTCGTGGTGAGCCGGGACGACGACGGGGGCGTCGGCGCCCACCCGTTCCAGGACCTCAAGGACGCCACCGACAGCGTCCCCGGGCAGCGGGTAGCGACCGACCGCTTCGTCGCGTTCAACTCGACCATGGGGCAGGAACGGCTCGGCGGCGACCTCACGATCGCGGTGGACCCGACCGACGCCGACCGCGTCTGGATCGCCTGGTGCGACCGTGTGGGCGGCCCGGGCGGTGTCGACAACACCCTGCACGTCCGGCACTCGCAGGACCGCGGCCAGACCTGGCGGAAGGTGCGCGACGACGTCACCGACGCCAAGAACCCGTCGCTGGCCGTCAACGAGGACGGTCTGGTGGGCTTGGTCTACCAGCGGTTCGCCGGCAATCAGTGGACGACGGTCCTGGAGGTCACCGCCGACAACTGGACCACCGCGCCGGAGTCCGACGTCCTGCACCAGGCACCCGCGAACGTGCCCCGTGCCGCGGGACTGCCCTTCCTCGGTGACTACATCCGGATGCTCGCGGTCGGGAAGGACTTCTACGGCGTCTTCGCCGGCAACAACACGCCGGACCGGGCCAACTTCCCGGTGGGCGTGACGTACCAGCGCAACGCCAACTTCACCGTCCACCAACTGCTCAGCACCGACGGCGTGACCCGGGTGCCGCCGTCCATCGACCCGTTCTTCTTCCACCGGGCCGCCTGAGCGTTCCACCGGGCCGCCCGAGCGCGCGCCCGGGGCGCCCGCCACGAAGGGTCGTGGCGGGCGCCCCGCTGTCGGGCACGGTGGTTCGGGGGGTGTTCAGGTGGTGGCCAGGCAGAGCTGCACCAGCCCGGCGTCCACGTCGCGGATGATCTGTTCCATCTCCGCCCACCGCGGGTGGAACTCGGTGCCCCACTCGACGGTGAAGCCGAGCACCTTACCCTGGTCCGGGTCGGCGAAGTTGCGGGAGTAGACGTAGTCGTCGCTGGTTCCGCTGGTCGGGTACAGGTGGAAGCCGCTCATCGGCTTGTATGACAGGCCGCGCACGCCGTTGACGCCCTTGCAGAACGCCTCGGCGAGCAGCACGGCGGTGTCCTCGTCGTCCTTGGGGATGTACTCGGCGTACGTGAGGTCGCCGGGCAGGCCGCGCTTGCCGTCGTAGTCGGAGTTGCGGAAGTTCATGTCGGGGTCGACCGACTGGTTCTCGTCGTCGCCCCAGTTGTAGAGCATGTCCTGCGAGTAGCTGTGCACGTCGACGAACCACCGGGTCAGCGGGAGCTGGTCCAGCAGCCACTGGACGTTGCGGGTCTCCGGCTCGGAGAACGGGCTCGGGCCGGCGTAGACCTGCTGGTCGCACGGGTCGTTCGACACCTGGGGGTTGGCACCCGGGGCGAAGGCGGTGACGAAGTCGAAGAGGAAGTCGTAGTTGCGGTTGAGGTCGACGCCGACGCAGTCCGGGGCCGGGTTGCCGCCGGCGTTCGCCGGGTTGCGGTTCTTGCGCCACATGGGCCTGACGGTCTGGCTGTAGTGCCGGCCGTCGGGGTTGACCAGCGGGTAGAGCACCAGGTCGAGCCGCTGGAGCAGGCCGCTGACCTGACCGGCGGTGAAGGCGGTGCCGCCGTAGCCGAGGCCGGTGCCGTCCCGGTGGGCTTCCAGCAGGTCGGCGGCGAGGTGGACGAGGATCTCGCAGCTGCCCCATTCACGGGCGTGGACACCCCCGATCATCATGACGCACGGCTTGGGGGCCGCCGCGGGTTCGCCGATCAGCAGGGCGTGGGCGGTGCGGCCCTCGAACGAGGGCTCGGGCAGGGTGACGAGTTGGGTCAGGTCGGGGAAGGCGGTGGCCAGGCTGGTCACGGCGGACTCGACCTCGGTGACGTTCAGGTACGGCATGGGGGGCCTCCCGGGTCAGCCGGAGAGCTTGGCGGCCAGGCCGTGCGGGACGGCGTCGGCGGGGGCGAAGCGGTCGCCGCTGCCGACCTCGGCCTGGGCGGCGCGCCCGGCCTCGCTGGCGTTGCCGGTCATGGTGACCGTGACGCCCTCGCGTTCGAGGGCCGGGATCCGGTCGGCCGGGACGTAGACGTCGATGCCGATGCGGCCGTCCTCCTCGACGTGCGGGCGTCCGCCGACGTCGGGGCGGGTGTCGCGCAGCAGCGCGCGCAGGGTCTCCGGGTCCTTGGCGGTGACGCGGAGGCGCAGGATGTCATCAGGGGGTGACGTGTGGGGTGCGGAGGACATGGGGACTTCTTCCGGGCGCCGTCAGCGGACTGCCGCGGTGGTGCCGGGCGGCGCGGCGGCGCCGATAGGAGCGGATATGTCCGACGTGTACCTCGTATCCTCAGGATCCGCCGTCACGGTAGAAGTCGTCAAGGGGCGGCTCGGGCACCCCGTCGAGCAGGCTGTCCAGGCCGCTCAGCATCTCGGCCTCGTGGTCGAAGTCGGCGAACCGGGGCACCAGGGCGCGCAGCCTGGGGTAGTCGGCGGCGGGCAGCCGGTGCAGGCCGAGCCGCAGGGCCGGGTCCGGCTCGCTCGGATTGTCGACCACCTGGCGCTTGTCCACCAGCAGGCAGCCGAGGTTCCAGGCGACGAAGGTGCGGTAGACGGTCAGCGCGCCGGCGTCGTCGAAGCCGGCCCGGCCGAGCACGGCCAGGATGTGCTCGGTGAGGTCCAGTACCGAGACCGGGCGGCGGGCCACCGGGACGGCCAGCGGGCGGGTCGCGACCAGCGGCAGGATCTCGGGGTGGGCGTGCGCGGTGGCGGCGAACGCCCGGGCGATCCGGCGCAGTTCGGCGCGCCAGCCGTCCGGGTGGGAACCGCCGGTGGAGTCGGCCCGCAGCCGGGCGTTGATCTCGTCGAAGTAGGCCTCGACCAGGCCGTCGATCAGGGCCTCCTTGCCCGGGGTGTAGCGGTACAGGGCCATCGACTCCACGCCGAGCTCGGCCGCGAGCCTGCGCATGGTCAGCGCGCCCAGGCCCTCGCGGTCGACCAGGGCCACGGCGGCGCCCAGCACCAGCGGGCGGCTCAGCCGGCCCCGCTTCTCGGGGGCGTCCTGCTCGGCCATCTCCGCACTCCTCCGGGTCGGTGGCAGCGTTCCCGGTCGCGCCCGGGCCGTTCGGACGGTTCGGCGGACCGGCCGTGGCGCGGGGCCCGCTGCCTGGGCTGGGGTTCGGCGTTTTCGGTGGATGTCACTCAGCGGATACAGAACCAGGATACAAGGTAGGAATCGGGCGTAAACGGGTCGACGGGATTTGCCGGTCGATTCGCCGATCCCGCTGGTCAGCCGACCGGCGGTGGAGCGACGGGGACGGCGGGCACGGCGACCGGGGCGGCGGGGTCGGTTGCGGAGGGTGGCCGACGCGGCGGCGGCGGACCGGCCCCGCGGAGTCCGGTGAGTGGCGGTGACCAGGCATGGGGCGGGGCATCGGGCGGCGGCTCGGTGACCAGGACGGCCGAGCCGGGTGCGGTGCGTCGTCGGGAGGTGGGTGGCGGTCGGTGGGTGGCGGTCGGTGGGGGAGTGGTGCCGGGCGGGCGGTGGCGGGTGGGGCGGGGTGCGGGCCGCCGCCCCGGGGCTCGCGCCCCCGGGAGCCCGGGATAGCGTGGGGAGACCCCGTGATCACCGTCCTGAGGAGAGCCGATGAGCAGTCAGAACGACCCGGTGCGCGCGCTGTTGGCGGAGGCCTGGGTGTCCTGGGCGGAGCGGGGCGCGGCCCTGGCCGCCGAGGACTGGGAGCGGCCCACCCGGCTGCCCGGGTGGACCGTACGGGAGTTGTACGCGCACGTGGCACCGGTGCCGGAGATGTTCACCGGGCTGCGCGCGGCCGTCCTGGACGGGTGGCCCGAGGTGGTGGACGGGGCCGGCATCCTGCGTGTCTACAACCGGCCCGGCGGCATCGCCCACACTGCCGCCGACCAGGTCGCCGAGGCGGCGAAACAGGTCGCCCAGGTGGCCGAACCCGCCGTGCTGATCGCCCGGTTCGGCGTCGAGGGGCCGGCCGCGCTGGACGGCCTCGCGGACCTTCCGCCGGGCGCCGCGGTGGCGCACCCGCTGCTCGGCAGCGTGACGGTCGGCGCGCTCGGCGAGGTGGCGCTGATGGAGGCGACCGTCCACCTGCTCGACCTGATCGCGGCCGTCGGCGGCCCGCCGCCCGCCGAGGGGGCGCTGGACTTCACCCGTGCGCTGCTGGCGCGGGTCGCCGACCCGGTGGACTTCATCGAGGCGGCGACCGGCCGCGGCGCGGCGGCGGTGCTGCCGGTGGTCCGGTAGGGCGCCGGGCCGGTCGTTCGCCGAGGTGGTCCCCGGCGGGCCGGTCCCCCGAGGGGCCGGCCGCCGGGTGAGGCGTATGCGTCTCATGTCATGAGCCTTTCAAAGGCGCGGGTTTGCTGTCACTCTGCTGCTCCCGGCCCGATCCCCACGAGAGGCTCCGATGAAAAGACTCCTGCCTGCCCTGACCGGCGCCGCGCTGTTCGCGGCGACCGGCCTCGCGGCGCTCGCCACCCCCACCGTGGCGAGCGCCGCGGACTGCACACCCGCCCAGGTCGTGGCCAACGGCGGCTTCGAGTCCGGCAGTTCGCCCTGGACGGCGCCGAGCGGCGCGATCACCGCCGACAGCGGCCAGAGCGCGCACTCCGGCAGCTCCTACGCCTGGCTCGACGGCTACGGCTCCAGCCACACCGACACCCTCTCGCAGTCCGTCACCCTCCCCGCCGGGTGCGGCACCGCGACGCTCGGCTTCTGGCTGCACGTCGACACCGCCGAGACGACCGCCGGCACGGCCTACGACAAGCTGACCGTCAAACTCGGCTCCACCACGGTGGCCACGTACTCCAACCTGGACGCCCTGAGCGGGTACGTGCACAAGACCGTCGACGTCTCCGCCTTCGCCGGCCAGACCGCGACGCTCGCCTTCACCGGCGTCGAGGACGCCAGCCTGCAGACCAGCTTCGTGCTGGACGACGTCACCCTGGACGTCTCCGGCGGCGGGACCACCCCCCAGCCCGGCGACCCGACCCGCACCCCGGCCGCGCCGGCGTACACCGTCGACCTCACCAGCGACGCCTCCGGTGGCAGTTGGACCGGGCACGAGAGCGTGACCTTCAGCAACGCCTCGCCCACCGCGCTGAACGAGGTGTACCTGCGGCTGTGGGACAACGCCCACGGCAGCTGCCCCAGCACCCCGATCACGGTCACCAACGTGACCGGCGGCACGCCCTCCCCGCTCACGGTGAACTGCACCGCGCTCAAGATCACCCTGCCGGCCCCGCTCGCCCAGGGCCAGAGCGGCACCGTCGGCTTCGACCTCGGCATCACCGTGCCGAGCGGCGCGGACCGCTTCGGCCACGACGGCGCGTACAACTTCCTCGGCAACGCCCTGCCCGTCCTGGCGATACGGGACGCGGCCGGCTGGCACCTCGACCCGTACACCAACAACGGCGAGTCCTTCTACTCGATGGCCTCGGACTTCACCGTCACCCTGGACCATCCGACCGGCCTGCTGGTCCCCGCGACCGGCACCTCGGTGGACACCCCCGGCACGACCGGCCGGACCGTCACCAAGGCGACCGCGAGCAAGGTGCGCGACTTCGCCTGGGGCGCCGGACCGTTCACCAGGATCTCCGGCACCTCGGCGGCCGGGGTGAAGGTCAACGTCTACTCGGTGGCGGGCATCAGCGCGGCCGACTCCAAGTCGATGCTCTCCACCGCGACCTCGGCGGTCGACGCCCACGCCCAGCGCTTCGGCGCCTACCCGTACGGCGAACTGGACGCGGTGATCGACAACAACTTCTGGTTCGGCGGCATGGAGTACCCGGGCTTCGTCCTCGACCTGGTCAGCACCACGGCGCTCACCCACGAGATCGGCCACCAGTGGTGGTACGGCATCGTGGGCGACGACGAGTACAACGCCCCCTGGCTGGACGAGGCCTTCACCGACTACGCCACCGACCTCGCCCTCGGCAAGACCGGCAACGGCTGCTGGAACAGCGTCTCCTGGGCCTCCTCGGCGGAGAAGATCACCAACTCGATGGCGTACTGGGACGCCAACTCCTCGCGGTACTCCACGGTCGTCTACGGCTACGGCAAGTGCGCCCTGCACGACCTGCGCCGGACGATCGGCGACACCGCGATGACCGCGCTGCTGCGGAACTACGCGCAGGCGCACTGGAACGGCGTCTCCACCACCGCGGAGTTCAAGGCCGCGGCCCAGGCCGCCACCACCGTGGACCTGACCTCCTTCTGGAGCCAGCACCGCATCGACGGCTGAGTCCGGGCAGCCCGTGGCGCCGCCTCCGGCTCCGGCCGGGGGTGGCGCCCGTCGGCGTCCTGTCGCGTTCCTGTTCGCGTCCACTTCGCGTCCCCCCTGCGTCCCCTTGACGGTGCCGGGGGCCGGGAGGACGCTGTACGTGTACGACATAAGCGTGTGCCGTACACGGACAGTCGAAAGCACGCGACCAAGAGTCGCGAGGCTCCCGGCGCTGACCCGACCGCTGGAGCGATCATGTCGACCAACCACTATGTGGCGCTGCCGGACAGCTCCCGCGTTCCGCTCGACGGAGCGCGGGTCATCGGACCGGCCGACCCACGGGCACCCCTGACCGTCACCGTCTACCTGCGGCGCGACCCCGACGCGCCCCCGCGGCCGGACCTGTACGAGCTGGCGCTCCAGCCGCCGACCCGCCGGACCGTCCCCACCGACGACGAGTACGCCGCCGTCCACCGCTGGCGCGACACCGACCTGAAGGCCGTCGAGACCTTCGCCGCCGAGCACCGCCTCGCCGTCTCCAACGAGAACCCGCTGGCCCGCAGCGTCCAGCTGACCGGCACCACCGGGGACGTCGCGGACGCCTTCCGGGTCACCCTGGCCCGCTACCGCTACCAGGACGCCCGCGACAACCCCCGCGTCTACCGCGGCCGCGAGGGCGCCGTCCACGTCCCCGAGGAGCTGAGCGGCGTCATCACCGGCGTGTTCGGCCTGGACGACCGGCCGATCGGCGCCAACCTGCTGATCCACCGGACGGACGTCAGCCTCCCGATCACGGCGAAGGCCGTACCGGCTCTGCCGACGGGCGTCTTCTTCCCGCACCAGCTCGCGAAGCCGTACACCTACCCGGCCGGTCTCGACGGCACCGGCCAGTGCATCGCCGTCCTCGCCTTCAACGGCGAGACGTCGCCCGGTGTGCCCTCCGGCGGCTACTCGTCGGACGCGTTGAGCACGTACTTCACCGCACTGGGGCTGCCCGTGCCGGACATCACCAACGTGGTGATCCAGAACGTCGGATCCCCCGGCAACGACCCGGGCCCGGGCGACGCCACCGCGGACCCGTTCGACAGCACCGACGAGATCATGCTCGACCTCGCGGTGGTCGGCTCCCTCGCACCCGGGGCGAAGATCGTCGTCTACTTCAGCAAGTTCACCGAACAGGGCTGGACCGATCTGATCAACCAGATCGCGACCGACACCGTCAACCGGCCCACGGTGATCTCCAGCAGCTACGGCAACACCGAGGACGGGGGCCCGCGTTGGACCCCCGCGGGCGTCGCCAACGTCGACGGCGTCTTCATCAACGCCGGCACCAAGGACATCAGCATCTGCTGCGCCTCGGGCGACGACGGCTCCCGGGACGTCCACTTCGGCGAGCGGGCCCACGCCGACTTCCCCGCGTCCAGCCCGCACGTGCTCGGCGTCGGCGGCACCCACCTGGTGGTCCAGGGCGGCGGGGTCGACAAGGAGATCGTCTGGGACGACGGACCGGGGGCGCGGACCGGGGGCGGCATCAGCAGGATGTTCCCGGTGCCCCCGTACCAGGTCGGCCTCGCGATGCCGGTCGCCGCGAACCCGCCGCACGTGCAGGGCCGGGGTGTGCCCGACGTGTCCGCGGTCGCCTCCCGGAACACCGGCGTGGTCGTCCCGAACGTGGACGGCGTGCACGTCGACCTGGTCGGCGGCACCAGCGCGTCGGCCCCGATGTGGGCCGCCCTGCTGGCCCGGATCAACCAGGGGCTCGGCCACCGGGTCGGCTTCCTCAACCCGCTGCTGTACGCGCACTTCGCGACCGGCGTCCTGCGGGACATCACCGTCGGCAGCAACGGGGCGTACCCCTCGGGGCCCGGCTGGGACCCGTGCACCGGCCTCGGCAGCCCGGGCGGCCAGCAGCTGCTGGACGGCCTCAAGGCCCTGTGAACCCCGTCGGTCCGACACCGGCCGGTGCGGGACGCGCTGCGGCGCCCCGCACCGGCGCGGGTGTGTCGGCCGTTAAGCCGTCAGCCGTCGGCCGTCAAGCCGTCAAGCCGTCAGCCGTCAGCCGTCGGCCGTCAGCCCAGGGCGAGGGCGCGGAGGCGGTCGGCCGCGCCGTTGAAGTAGTTCTGGTCACCGGGGAAGGTGCCGGAGTCGGCGAACTGCCAGAAGGTCTGGTAGCCCCAGCCGTTCGGCAGGGTGCCGACGGAGGAGGCGTAGCGGGCTATCCAGAGCGGGTTGGTGGTGCCGAAGCCGCCGTTGTTGCCGGTGCACTGGGTCCACCAGTTGGTGGTGGTGTAGATGGTGGGGTAGCGGCCGGTGCGGGAGTGCACGGTGTTGCTGAAGTCCCGGATCCAGCTGACCATGGCGCTCTGGCTGAGGCCGTAGCAGGTGGCGCCGTAGGGGTTGTACTCGATGTCCAGCGCGGGCGGCAGGGTCTTGCCGTCGGCGGACCAGCCGCCGCCGTGGCTGACGAAGTAGGTGGCCTGGGTGGCGCCGGAGGAGGCGTTCGGCAGCGCGAAGTGGTAGGCGCCGCGGACCAGCCCGGCGTTGTAGGAGCCGTTGTACTGCTGGGCGAAGGACGGGTTGGTGTAGCCGGTGCCCTCGGTGGCCTTGACGTAGGCGAACTTGGCGCCGTTGGCGGCCACCGAGGACCAGTTGACGTTGCCCTGGTAGCTGGAGACGTCCAGCCCCGGGGTCTGGGTGGCGGCGAGGGAGGCGAACGGGGCGGCGGCGCTGCGGCCCTCGCGGGCGGCGACGGTGGAGCCCGCGAAGTCCTGCTCGGGGTGGAAGCCGGGGCGGCCCTCGGCGACGGGGGCGACAGGGGTGGGTTCGGCCGCGTACGCGGGGGCGGCCACGCCGGCGACCAGGGCGGTCGCGGCGGCGAGGGCGGCGAGCGCGGGCAGACGGCGGCGGGCCGGTCTGTCGGTGCCGGTGGTGCGGGCGGAGCGGGAAGAGCGGGGCATGGGCACTCCTCTGGTCCGAGCATGGGGAGGGTCGAAATGACCCGGTTCGGCCGGGGCCTGACCGGCCGTACCGCAGAGTAGCCATGTACCTGGCACCGCCACCAGGCATCTTTTTTCACATAGTGAACGCACGTCAGATGTGCCGGAACACCGCGACCGGCAACCGGCGTTGCCGGTTCTGCCGGTCCGGTCGGCCGGGGGTGGGGAGGGGAGCGGGCTGCGGACGGCGCCGGAGGGGGGCTCCGGGGCGGCTCCGGGTGCGCCCGGCGCGCTGTGGCACGATGCCCGCGGGCCGGCCACCACGGGCGGCCCCGCACGTGAGGAGAGGACCAGCCATGACCGAGACCGCCACCGATTCCGCCCGGCCCGACGGGGAGCCCGTGTTCCGGCCCGCCACGCCCGCCGACGTCCCGGCGCTGGTCGCCCTGGTCGAGTCCGCCTACCGGGGCGACTCCAGTCGGGCCGGGTGGACCACCGAGGCGGACCTGCTGGACGGCCGGCGCACCAACCCGGAGGCCGTCACGGAGGCCGTGGGCCACCCCGAGGGCCTGGTGCTGCTGGCCGAGCGGGACGGCGAGCTGCTCGCCTGCTGCCAGCTGGAACAGCGCGGCGAGCGGGCGTACTTCGGGATGTTCTCGGTGCGCCCGGGTCTCCAGGGCGGCGGGATCGGCCGGGCCGTGCTGGCCGAGGCGGAGCGGCTGGCCGTCGAGCGGTGGGGCGTCGGCGCGATGGAGATGACGGTGATCGAGCAGCGCGCCGACCTGATCGCCTGGTACGAGCGGCGCGGCTACCGGCGCACCGGGGAGTTCAGCCCGTTCCCGTACGGCGACGAGCGCTTCGGCATCCCGCTCCGGCCGGACCTCCGGTTCGCCCACCTCGTCAAGGACTTGAAGGCGGATTCCTGACGGAATGGACGTCCGTGTACGGAAGTTGACGGTTGTGGCGGTGCTGGAGCCGTGACCGGCCGGGGAGTTGACGACCCCCGGAACGGCTCTGCCTCGGGGTCCGGTTCAGTTCCGCTGGACCGGATCTCCGCAGGTGACGCATGGTCAAGTCACTGAGCTGGGGCGATGCGGAGATGTCATACCTCGTTCATTATTGGTCTAGGCCAATGTGAGAAGCTGAGCGCGAACGGCCACGCTCCGTCCGCTGCCCAGGGGGGCCATTTCCGCATGCCCGTACTCCATGGCACCGCCATGCCCGCATCCGACACCGGTCCGCGCCGGACACCCGCGGACCCGGACGACCACCGCCTGCCCAGCCCGCCCGACGACGAGGAGCTCTACTGGTACTTCGGCCCGCAGCGCCGCTGGGTGCTGCTCTGCGCCACCCTGTCCTACGCGGGAGCCACCGCCACGCTCGGCCTGTTCGCCCTCAGCAAGCCGCTGCTCTGGCCCTTCCTGGTGCTCACCGTGCTCAACGCGGCCACCTGGCTGCTCTCGCTCACCGACGGCCAGCGCGCCCGGCGCTTCACCCGCGACTCCCACGACCTGCTGCTGCGCGCCTGGAACCCCGACCGCGCCCCGAGCGTCGACCTGCTGCTGCCGACCGCCGGTGAACCACTGGCCGTCCTCGACAACGCCTACCGGCACACCGCGGCCGTCCGGTGGCCCGGCGAGCTGACCGTGCTGGTCCTCGACGACGCCGGCCGCCCCGAGGTGCGCCGACTCGCCGAGTCCTACGGCTTCCAGTACCACGCCCGGCCCGACCGGGGCCGGTTCAAGAAGGCCGGCAACCTCAACCACGGCCTGGCCGAGGGCACCGGCGAGATCGTCGCCGTCCTGGACGCCGACTTCTGCCCCCGCCCCGACTTCCTGCACCACCTGGTGCCCTACCTCGACAACCCCGAGGTCGGCATCGTGCAGAGCCCGCAGTGCTTCGACACGGACGCCGACATGTCCTGGCTCGAACGCGCCGCGGGAGCCACCCAGGAGATCTTCTACCGCTGGATCCAGCCCTCCCGGGACGCGCAGGACGGCACCGTCTGCTGCGGCACCAACGCCCTCTACCGCCGCGCCGCGCTGAAGCGGATCGGCGGCTTCGCCGAGATCGACCACAGCGAGGACCTCTACACCGGCCTCGCCCTCGCCCGCGCCGGATGGGCCACCCGCTACGTCCCCGCGCTGGTCGCCAAGGGCATGTCGCCCACCGGCCTGCCCGCCTTCATCAGCCAGCAGTATCGCTGGTGCCTCGGCTCCCTGGCCCTGGTCCGCGACCCGGACTTCCGCAAGGGGCCGCTCCCGCGGTCCGCCCGGCTCTGCTTCTGGAACGGCATCCTCGGCTACGTCACCAGCGCCGTGAACGTCTTCGCCGTGCCGCTGCCCGCCCTGATCATGCTGTTCTTCCGGCCCGAGGAGATCCAGCCCTGGCAGGTGCTGCCGTTCCTGCCGCCGATCTGGGTCGCCCTGGTGCTGCTGCCCGCGATGTCCCGCACCCGCTGGCGCTTCGAGGTCACCCGGGTCCAACTCCTCGGCGGGCTCTGCCACGTGGTCGCCATCGTGCACGCGCTGCGCCGCCGCTCCGCCGACTGGGTGCCCACCGGCGCCGTGTCCGGCGGCAGCTCGCTCGCCCGTGCCGTCGCCCGGATCGGGGTCGGCTGGCTCGGGTTCGTCGTCCTCGCGGGCGCCGCCGGACTGGTCCGGGCCGCGCTGCTGCACGGCTGGCGGCCGTACTGGGCGCTCGCCGGGCTGCTCGCACTCACCGCGTACACCATGATCCCGCTGATCCGGGAACTGCGGCCGCTGCTCAACGGCACCGGTGGCGGCAAGGGAGCCGCCGTCGGCGAGGTCGCCGCGCCCGCACCGGGCCGCTCCGACCTCGGGTTCGGACGGGCCGAGGCCGTCGCCGTCACCGCCGTACTGCTGCTGTGCGGGCTGCTGGCCTCCGGCTGGGCCGACCCGCTGATTTTCTGACTCACCGTCACATCGCCTCTGTCCCACCGAGTTTCCTTGCGCGTCGCCCCACCGGCGCGGACACCGCCCGGCCGCCCCATCGGCCCGGCGGGCCCGACAAACCGCTGCCAGCCCTGCAAGGAGCACCGCCGTGTCAACGGCCGTACCATCGTCCTCAGCCTCGTCCTCCTCATCCGCCTCGGCCCCGTCGTCCTCCCCGGCCTCGTCGCCGCCGGCCGCGCCCGCCGCGACCGACACACCCACCGACCTGCTGCCCGGCGTCGTCCGGGTGGGCCGGGAACCCGCCGCCCCGCAGGGCGCCGCCGTCGCCGAGAGCGGGCAGACCCGCCGGCGCAGCGCCTTCCGCCCCGACATCGAGGGGCTGCGCGGCGTCGCCGTGCTCTCCGTCCTCGCCTTCCACTCCGCCGTCCCGGGCCTGACCGGCGGCTTCGTCGGCGTCGACGTCTTCTTCGTCGTCTCCGGCTTCCTGATCACCGGCCTGCTCGTCGGACGCCCGCTCGGCCTGTGGGACTTCGCCGCCCGCCGCGCCCGGCGCATCCTGCCCGCCGCCGCCACCGTGCTGGTCGCCACCGCCGTCGCCGGCGGCGCCCTGCTCGACCCGCTGCGCGGCACCGACCTCGCCCGCGACCTGATCGCCTCCGCCGGCCAGTTCGCCAACTGGCGCTTCGTCGGCGAGCAGACCGACTACCTGGCCGCCGAACGCGACCCCAGCCCGCTGCAGCACTTCTGGTCGCTGGGCGTGGAGAACCAGTTCTACCTGCTCTGGGGCGTGCTGCTGCTCGGCCTCGCCCGCTACCTCCACGGGCGCCGCCGCACCCTGGCGATCACCCTCGCCACGGTGGCCGTCGGCGGGGTCTCGCTCGCGCTCTGCCTGCGCTGGACGGCCACCTCCGCGCCGCTCGCCTACTTCTCCACCGGCAGCCGGCTCTGGGAGTTCGCGGCCGGCGCCTGCGCGGCGCTGGCGGGCCCGGCGCTGGCCGCCCGCGCCGAGCGGCGCCCGGTGGTGCGGACGCTGCGGGTGCTCGGTTGGCTCGGCCTCGCCGCCGTGCTCACGCCGGTGTTCCTGTACGACCGCAACACCCCCTTCCCCGGCACCGCCGCGCTGCTGCCCGTCCTCGGCACCGCCGCCGTCCTGCTCGCCGGGCACGGCACCCCCGGCGCCGCCGACGCCGGACGGCTGCTCGCCACCCGCCCGCTGCGCGCCGCCGGACGACTCTCGTACGCCTGGTACCTCTGGCACTGGCCGGTGCTGACCATCGCCCAGGCCCGCTACGGTCCGCTGCCCTGGAGCACCCTGCTCGCGCTCACCGCCGCCGCCGCGCTGCCCGCCTGGCTCACCCTGCGGCTGGTCGAACAGCCGCTGCGCTACGGCAGCAGCCCCGCCCCCCGGCGCGGGCTCGCGGTCGGCGCCAGCGCCCTGGTCATCCCGCTGATCGCCGCGCTCACCCTCGGCGGCGGCACCGTGCGCGCACTCGGCGACCCCGCCGCCGGGCCCGTGGCAGCCCCCGCCGGAGCCGCCGACGGCCCGAGCCTGCTCGCCCCCGGCGCCCGGGTGCTCACCCTGACGCCGTCGCTGGCCCGCGCCCGGGAGGACTTCCCGCCCGGCAAGGGCTGCGAGATCCCGCTCAACGCCGACAGCAGCCCGCGCTGCCTCTTCGGCGCCGAGGACAGCCCCGACCGGATCGTGCTGCTCGGCGACTCCCACGCCGGGCAGTGGATCTCCGCCGGCCTCGCCCTGGCCGAGCAGCGGCACTGGGCCCTGGAGGTCCTGGTCAAGCCCGGCTGCCCGCTGGCCACCCTCACCGTGCGCAACAACGTCCTCGGCCGCACCTTCGACGAGTGCGACCGCTGGCGCGAGAACACCCTCACCCGGCTGACCTCCGGCCCCAAGCCGCGCCTGGTCCTGATGGCGGGGCTCAACCGGTACGGCAGCCAGGAGGAGCGCGCCGAGGGCTGGACCCGCACCCTGGACCGGCTCACCGCGCTCGGCGCCCCGCTCGCCTACCTCGGCGACACCCCGATGCCCGGCAAGGACATCCCGACCTGCCTGGCCGCCTCCGACGGGCGCTCGGACGCCTGCTTCTTCCCGCGCGACACCGCCTTCGAGCCCGACCCGGTGCTGGACGGCGGGCTCGCCGCCCGGTACGGGGTGCGGACCCTCGACCTCGGTCCGCTGCTCTGCCCCGGCGCCGGGCCCTCCTGCCCGGCGGTGCTGGAGGGCGTGGTGCTGTACCGGGACACCGGGCACATCACCGACACCCTGGCGCGGGTACTGGCACCCCGGCTGGACAAGGGACTGCTGGGGACGGCGGGAGCCCCGGGCGCACCGGCCGGTTCTGCCGCGCCGACCGGATCGACCGCGCCGACCGGCCCCACCGGGTAGGCCGGCCCGACCGGTTCGGTTTGCTCCGACCGGTTCGGTTGTGCCGACCGGCCCGACCGGTTCGGCCGCGTCCATGACTCCGGGGCCGCCCTCGGCTCAGCCGTGGATTCAGCCGTAGATGCTGTGGCAGAGCCGGGCCGACTCCGACCCGGCCGGCCAGTGGCCCGCCCGCTCGGCCTGGTCGCAGATGCTGCTCCGGCCCCCGCCCGCCCCGGCACCCGCCGAGGTGGGCGCGGCCGACGGGCCGCGGGCCGGAGCCGGGGCGTGCGGGCTGTGCCCCGGCTTGGGGCGCGCGCTCGCCGAGGCGTGCGCGGCGTCGGTCGTCGCACCGGCCCCGGGCCCGGCCGCCGTCGTACCCGGCCCGCCCACCGCGATCACCGCGCTCGGGGTGGGCGGCGGCAGCGGGGACGGTGCCGGCGTGGCCGGTGACGGGGAGACCGGCAGCAACTGCGCCGCCGGGTCCGAGGCGGAGGGCGAGGCCTCCGGCAGCGCCGCCACGCTCAGCTCGTCACCCGCCCCCGGCCCGCACATCACCAGGACGGAGGCCAGCACGGCGCCCGTCCCGACCATCGCGGCCGTCCAGGCCCTGCGTGACAGACGCCTCGGCGGCGGCGTGGCGGTGGACCACGGCGGTAGCGGATTCGTCGGGACCGGCGGCGGCTGCCAAGCGTTCTGCGGCCACTGCCACTGCCCTCCGGTGGGCTGCCCAGTCATGTGCTCGTCCTTCCAGCGGCCCCCCTCAGAACCTTTCCGTGCTCAACGAGCGCGCCGACGCCGGGACATGACCCGGAAGAGGGGTCTGGACGGGCGTTGATTGCCACCGCGCCACATGCTGGGGGACATGGAGACCAACAGCACGTCCAAACCCCTGGTCGAAGTGGCCGAGTTCCGGACCGACAGCCGCTACCGCCTCATCCACTTCGAGGGCCACGGCTGGGAACCGCTCGCGCAGGAGGAGTTCGAGCCGCGCGTCCACCAGCTCTTCCCGGACCTCGACCCGCACGACCCGCAACGGGTCCACTGGGCCGACCGTCCCTGGGAGTGGCCCGCCTGGCACCCGGGCGAAGCCTGAACGCACCGCCCGAACGCACCGCCCGAACGCACGGTCCGGGCGAGCCGGGCGGGTTCCGGGCGGTCCGGTATGTCCCGGCCTGAACGGATGTGGCGCGGTGCGGTGCGACCCGAACCGCTCGGTGCAGGAGTGACGGCCCCGTTCCTTCGTTACGCTGAGCGGGTGAGAGTGGATCACTTCTGGCATCGCCTGCCGGGCCGGGCCGTGGGCACCTGCTCGCCGGAGCAACTCGGCGAACTCGTGCCCCGCGACCGCGACGTCCGGTACGACCGGCTGGCCGCCGCCGGCCTCGCCCTCGGCGTGCGGCGCACCGCCGTCCTGATGGAACTCGCGCTCACCGAGAACGGCCTGCATCCCGACCCGGCCGCCCGACTGCCCGTCTACGGCGGCGGACGGCGCCAGCCGGACGGCGCACTGCCGGACGGTGCCGTGCCCGTGCTGCGCCCCGAACAGGTCGTGGCGGCCTCCGCGTTCCTGCGCGACTCGGCGCTCGGCGAACTCGTCCGACAGCAGAACAGCGTGCTCGCCCGTACGGCCGTGCACCTCGGCTACCCGACGCCGTGGTCCGAGGTCTGGGCGACGCTCGTCGTCCACGACCTGCGGGACTTCTTCGCCCGCGCGGCCGCGGCCGGGGACGCGGTGGCCGTCCGGGAGGCGGAGTGAACACGCCCGCGGGGACCGCCGGGTACGGCGCGGCGGCCGAGCAACTCGCCGTCCAGTACGAGAGCGTGAGCTTCACCGAGGTGCACCGCGAGCTGCGCCACCTGTACCCGGCCCCGCCCGCGTCCGTCCTGGACGTCGGCGCCGGCACCGGCCGCGACGCCGCCGCCCTCGCCGCCCTCGGCCACCGGGTGGTCGCGGCCGAGCCGACCCCTGAACTCCGGGCCGTCGGAGAGCGGTTGCACGCCGGCTCGGACGTGCGCTGGGTCGCCGACGCGCTGCCCGAACTGCCCGCGCTCGTCGCCGAGGGCGCGTGCTACGACCTCGTCCTGCTCACCGCCGTCTGGATGCACCTCGCCCCCGCCGAGCGCCCACCCGCGATGGCCGCCCTCACCCGCCTCCTCGCCCCCGCGGGCCGGCTCGCCCTCACCGTCCGCCACGGCCCCGTCCCGCCGGGCCGCCACATGTTCGACCTCCCGGACGAGACCACCGTCACCCTCGCCGCCGACTGCGGGCTGCGCCTCCTCCACCGCGCCACCCGCGCGGACCTGCACGGCCGGGGCGAGGTCCACTGGACGCTGCTGCTCTTCGAGCGGGAGGCGTAGCCGGTCAGACGTGTCCCGGCCGTACGGTGTCGATGGGCGACGGAGGGCAGACGACCTTCTCCTCGGTGAGGTCCGCCAACGACTCGGGCGGCCCGGCCCCCTCCCGTACGGCCGGCAGGTACGCCTTCGCCTGCCGGATGCTCAGCCGCGGCGCCCGGCGGCGCAGGTGCGCCATCGCGACGACCGCGCCGTCCGCCCGCGCGAGCGTGCGCACCTCCGCCGCCAGGGGGTCGGGCGGCCGGATGCCCTTGACCTGCCGGAGGTAGAGCGCCGCCCAGTCGTGCAGGTCCACCAGGTAGGGCGCGCCGCCGATGAGCGCGTGCTGTCAGTCGCCGGTGCGGACGAACTCGGGCGAGTCGCAGGAGATGATCCACCCGAGGCTGTGCTCCACGACCGCGTGGACCACCAACTCGCGGTGCCCCGGCGGCAGTTCGGTCAGCGGTGATGCGACGAGCTCGACGGTCCGCGCTCTGGTGATGGCCACGCCCCCGATTCTCCGCACCACGGCAAGCGGATTTCGGGCGGGCGGTGTACGGCGGAGGCCCGGATCGGACCGGCCCGCATCGCCTACCTGCTCGGCCTGAACCCGGCCACCTTTCACCGGTCCTGATTCACTATCGGATCGCCCGCGGCGAGACCCTGGCCGACGAACGCGAGGAGACCGCCACCGCGTTCCGGCACCGGGCGAACGGCTGCTCGGCCCGGGCCGGAACCGCCGTCCAGCGGGTGATGACCGACAACGGCGACTGCCGCACGTCACACGCCTGGCGCGTGGCGCGTGGGAAGTCGGCCGGGCCGACTTCCCACGCCGGCGTCACGGTGCGCCGAATCCCTCCTCGACCAGGCGGGTGGCCCAGCGGGTCAGGGCCGGGGCGAGGGGCGGGTGGGTGAGGCCGGCGTCGGCGGCGAGGCGATCGGCGGAGCCGGTGTCGTAGCGGTCCTCGGAGAGGAAGGTGAGGGTCTCCGGGTCGGCGCCGGTGAGGACGCGGGGGAGGCGGCGGACCAGGGGGACGGGGATCAGGGCGCGGGGCGGGCGGACGCCGAGGTGGCGGGCGAGGAGGGTGATCAGCTCGGGGAGGCAGGGGGTGGTGGGGTCGAGGACGGTGTGGGCCGCGAGCGGGTCGTGGTCGTGCTCGGGCACGGCGGCGAGGAAGCGGGCCAGGTGGTCGACGGTGACGACGGGGAGGAAGGTGCGCCGGGTGCCGGGCAGCAGGGGGAGGCGCCCGCGGTGGAGTTGGCGGACGAGCTGGGCCGGGCCCAGGTACTGGCCGGCCTCGCCGGTCCGGGAGTGGCCGATGACGCTGCTGGGGTTGACGGTGGTGAGCGGGACGCCGAGGCGGGGTGCGGTGACCCGGACGGCGGCGTCGCCGAGGTGCTTGGAGGCCTCGTACGCGCCGAGGCGGGTGTAGAGGGTGGCGGTGGCGGAGGGGTCGAGGGGGTACCGCGGCCGCGGGTCGCGGCCGACGCGGTAGCCGGAGAGGTGGACCAGGCGGCGCAGCCCGGGCCGGGTGGCGGACCAGTGCAGGGCGTGCAGCGCGCCGTGGACGTTGGCGGGTTCGGCCTGGGCGCGGGTGAGGCCGAAGGCGTAGCGGGCGGCGAGGTTGTGGACGTCGCGGACCTCGCCGAGCCGGGCGTCGTCCTCGGGGGAGAGCCCGAGGCCGGGGCGGGTGAGGTCGGCGGTGACGGTGGTCGGCGCGGTGCCGTCCGCGCCGTGGTCGTGCAGCCACCGGCGCAGGGTGTCCGCGCCGGCGGTGTCGCGGACGGCGGCGGCCACCGGCTCGCCGCGGCCGAGGAGTTCGAGGACGAGCCAGCGGCCGAGGAAGCCGGTGGCGCCGAGGACGAGGGTGCGGGGCGGTGGGGCGGGCGTCACGGTGAACTCCAGGGATCCAGAATCAGTAGACCGGTCTGCATATTTTTCGGGCGCGGGCGGGCGGCGGCGCGGAACGGCCCGCCGCCCGCGCTCCGTCTACCGGCTGCCGAGCAAGTGCCGGACGGCGTGCCGGGCGTGGTCCAGTGGCTCGCGGCTGCGCCGGACGGAGGCGAGCAGGACGGCCCCCTCCAGCAGGGCGAGCGCCTGCCCGGCGGCGGCCCCGGCCTGCGCCGGGCCGAAGCCTTCGCGCTCCAGGCGGTCGGCCAGGACCTGCTGCCAGCCCGCGTACAGCCCGGCGCAGACCGTCCGCAGGGTCTCGTTGGTGCCGGCCACCTCCAGGGCGACGGTGGCGATCGGGCAGCCGCTGGTGTAGTCCGAGCGCTCCAGGCGCTCGGCGAAGGCCTCGATCAGCTGCTCGGCGAGGGTGGCGGTGTCGGCGCCCTCGCCGGCCAGCGTCGTGAGCAGCGCCTCGACCTCCTGGCCGGCCTGGGTGAGTGCGGCGGCCACCAACTGGTCCTTGCCGCCGGGGAAGTGGAAGTAGAGCGAGCCGCGCGGGGCGCCGGTGGCGGCCACGATCCGGTTGAGTCCGGTCCCGAAGTAGCCCTGCGCCTCGATCAGTTCCCTGGTGCCGGCGATCAGCCGGGCCCGGGTCTCCTCGCCCTTGACTCCCATGCGGCGATAGTAGACCGGTCTGCATATTTTTGTCGACGGGCCGTCGGGGCTGCTCCGGCGGTCCTCCGAGGGTCGTCCGGTGATCCTTCGGGGGTCCCTCGGAGAGGCGCTCGGGCCCTTGTCAGAAGCGGAGTTGGGGAGGGTAGCCGGTCCAGTGCAGCTCCTGAGGCAGGTGGCCCTGGTCGTTCAGCAGCAGCACGGCGGGCGGCCGGCCGGGCGCGTAGCGCAGGACGGTCAGCGCCGCGTTGGCGGCGTTGACGCCGAGCCAGCGCCAGGCCGGGGCGTCCAGGGCGTGCCGGACCAGCCAGCCGACCAGGAAGGCGTGGGTGACGACCAGCTCGTGCCGCTCCTCGCGGCCCGGCACCGGCCCGGTGAACCGCTCGACGGCCCGCCGCGCCAGCGCGGCGCCCTGCTCCCGCTCCTGCGCCGTGGTGGACAAGAGGAAGTTCAGCAGGAACTCGGCGCTGTCATCGGGGAGTTCGTCCCGCTCGGGCACGTGCGGCACGAAGTCCCCGGCCTCCTCGCACTGCTGCGGCCGCACGCCGGTCAGTTGTTCCGCGACCAGCCGCGCGGTCTCGGCGGCCCGGGGCAGCGGGCCGTGGTGCAGCACCGAGACCGGACGGCCGGCCAGCCGCCGGCCCAGCAGGGCGGCCTGTCGGCGTCCGGCGGCTGTGAGCCCGCTGCCGTCGCCTTCGGACGCGGCCTCGCCGTGGCGGGCCAGGTAGAGATAGCGGGTGGCGCGGTCGGTCATGTTCGGGGCCCCTCACGGTGGACGAAGATCGATTCGCCCCGGAGTGACGCGCCGTGGGCCGTGCCCGGTTCCGGCTCGGGCGGTGCCCCGTTCCGGCTCGGGCCGTGCCCGGTTCTGCCTCAGCCCGCGTGGGCCTCGTCCAGCAGCGCCAGCTCCTCGGCCGACAGTCGCAGTGCCCCGGCGGCGATGTTGTCCTCCAGGTGCGCCACGTCGCCGGTGCCCGGGATGGCCAGCACGTGCGGGCCGCGGTGCAGGGTCCAGGCCAGCCGCACCTGCGCGGTGCTCACCCCGCGCGCCTCGGCCACCGCCCGGACCTGGGCGGGCTCGGCCTCGCCGGCGCCGCCCTCCCGCCCGGCCCCGGCGATCGCGTAGAAGGGGACGAAGGCGATGCCCTGCTCCCCGCAGATCCGCAGCACCTCGTCCTGCGCCGGGGTGGCTCCGATGCCGTACGGGTTCTGCACGCAGACCACCGGCGCGATGGTCTGCGCCTCGGCGAGCTGGTGCGGGTGGACGTTGGACAGCCCCAGTCGGCGGATCAGCCCGGCCCGGCACAACTCGGCCAGCGCGCCGAAGCGTTCGGCGACCGAGTCGGTGCCGAGGACGCGCAGGTTCACCAGGTCGAGGTGGTCGCGGCCGAGCTGACGCAGGTTCTGCTCGACCTGGGCGCGCAGCCGCTCGGGGGTGCGGGCGTGCTCGGCCCACTCGCCGTCGAGGCCGCGGCCGGGGCCGACCTTGGTGGCGATCACCAGATCGTCGGGGTACGGCGCGAGCGCCCGGTTGATCAGCTCGTTGGCGGAGCGCAGCGGCGAGAAGTAGAAGGCGGCGGTGTCGATGTGGTTGACGCCCAGCTCGACCGCGCGGCGCAGCACCCGCAGCGCCTGCTCGCGGTCGCGGGGGACGGCGTGCGGGACGAGTGCCGGGCCGGTCTGGGGCAGACGCATGGTGCCGAAGCCGATCCGGTGGACGGTGCGGTCGCCGAGCTTCCACGTACCGGAGGCGGCGGCCGTGACGGGGGTGACGGGGGTGTTGGCAACTGCGCTCGAAGTCATGCCCATGATGATCACTGCTGCACCGGCCTGAGCGCCAACGATTCGACCATGCGTGAATCCACGGGGGTGGGGCTTGGCGGCCGAGCGCGGCGCGGCGCAGGTGCTGAACGACCTGCACGCCGGGCTTCGCTGGACGGAGGGCGCTCTGCGGCTGCGCCACCGCACCCGCCCGCTGCCGGGACCCACGGCCGGGGCGGGCCTCCCGCTGGTGCCGTCCGTCTTCACCGGCCCGGCGCTCCGCACCCGTCCGGCCCCGCCGGACCCGCTGCAGCTCGCCTGTCCGGCGCGCGGCACCGGCACCCTGTGGGCCACCGCCCCGGCGGCCGGCGCCGAGGCTGTGGCGGCCGTCCTCGGTCGCTCCCGCACCCGGCTTCTGACGGAGCTGGCGGCCCGGTCTCCACGACCGAGCTCGCCCGGCGCACCGGGTTGTCGGCGTCCGCGGTGTCCCAGTACCTGACGGCTGTGCGGGACGCCCGCCTGGTCGGCGCCCACCGGGCCGGGCGGTCGGTGCTGTGCGCGCGGCGCCGCCGGCGGAGGGTGAGCGGGTGTTGCTCCGCGCGCCGGCGTGTCGCCCCGGATGCCGGTGTCGTCGGGCCGCAGGTGCCGGACGGCCGTAATGTGCGGGACATGACACCCAATCGAGGTCCCCGGCAAGGCCCCCGGCACCCCCGGCACCTCCGGCAGCGGCGCCGTCGGACCGTTCTCGTCGCCGCGCTGCTCGGGGCCGCCGTCGGCGCCGTCGCGCTCGCCGGGGCACCGGTGCGGTCGGCCGCCGCACCCGCCGCCGCACCCGCCGCCGACACCCGGCTCCGCCCGGCCGGTGCACCGCCGACCGTGTACGCGCACCGCGGCGCCTCCTCCGCCGCGCCGGAGAACACCCTGGTGTCGGACGAGGTGGCCCGCCGGGCTGGCGCCGAGTGGGTCGAGAACGACGTCCAGCCCAGCAGTGACGGCGTCCCGTACGTGCTGCACGACGACACCGTGGACCGCACCACTGACGGCACCGGCCGGATCCGCGAGCTGACCGCCGCCCAACTGGACGCGCTGGACGCCGGCTCCTGGTTCGCCCCGGCCTACGCGGGCACCCGGCTGCCGACCCTGGCCGCCCAGCTGGAGGACCTGCGCACCCGCGGTGGCCGGCTGCTGCTGGAGATCAAGGGGCCGCACAGCCGCGACGAGGTCGCCCGGATCGTCCGGGAGGTGCGCGACCACGGCATGGCCGACCGGGTCATGGTCCAGAGCTTCGAGGTCGACGCCCTGCGCCACACCCGCGAACTGGCCCCCGAACTGCCCCTCGCGCTGCTCCGCTCCACCCTGGACGCCGACCCGGTCGCCACCGCCCGGGGCCTCGGCCTGGCCGCCTACCACCCCTCGGACGACGCGCTCTCCGCCCGCCCCGGCGCGGTCGGGGAACTGCACGCCGCCGGGGTGGCGGTCAACGTCTGGACGGTCGACCTGCCCGCCCGCTGGAAGGCCCTCACGGCGGCGGGCGTGGACGGGATCATCACCAACCGCCCGGCGGAGCTGGCCGGTTGGGCCGCCCCGGATCGTGCGGACCGAGGAGGGCTACGGCCTGCGGCCCCGGAAATGCGCTAGCCGGACGGTGGTCCGGTGTTCGGTGACGAACTTTATGGTGATTCCCCTGGATAAATGATTCTGATCAGCCGTGCGGTTGTAGGGGTGCGCCGACGGGGCCAGGAATAACCAGTGCCCACGACGATGACTTCACCGCTTCAGGTGGCTCTGAAATGCATGTCACCCGAACGGCCCATAAGTGCCTGTCCTTCCATGCGGCTTTCGGGAAGCACGTCGGTGCTTACCCCTGTGTGGGATATTCGGATCAACGCTTCGAACTCCGCTGGCCGGGGAACAATCCTGTCGACCTGTACAACATGGACTACAAGTCCTGTCTGAACATCTATACGCTGGAGGGCTCGGAGGTCGAAGGGGGGTACTGTGGGAATCTCAATGCCGACCTCCACGTCGAGGGGTCGCTCAATCCAGGGAACATCGTCAAGCTCTACATTCTGTACGACGGGACCAAGTACTGCCTGGATTACAACACCGAGGTCCTGTCCTGGAGGTGTCACACCATCGACCGCCAGGAATGGGAAGTGCTGAGCGGATAGCGGCGACTGCAATTCCTTCGGCCGGACAGCAGACCCCGGAACAGGGTCTGCTGTCCGGCGCCGCTGGTTTTCTCAGGTGGTGCCGACGTATCTCCCTCCGCAGGTCGGTCCGGCACCGCCACCGCCCCGGACCCGACCCGGGGCGCCGGGTGGCGGAGGCTTCTGCGAGAGTGCGGGCATGACGCCTCCGATCCTCAGCTGCGCCGTCCTGGACGACTACCAGGGCGTCGCCACCAGCAGCGCCGACTGGTCCCCGGTGGCGGGCCGGGTCTCGGTGACGGCCTTCCGCGAGCACTTCGGCTCGGAGGAGGAGCTGGCCGCCGCGCTCGCCGGGTTCGACATCGTGGTCACCCTGCGCGAGCGGGTGCCCTTCCCGGCCTCGCTGTTCGCCCGGCTGCCGCGGCTCCGGCTGCTGGTCGCCTCCGGGATGCGCAACGCGGCGATCGACCTCGCGGCCGCGCAGGCGCACGGGGTGACGGTCTGCGGCACCGCCAGCTCGGGCACCCCGCCGGTCGAGCTGACGTGGGCGCTGCTGCTCGGACTGGCCCGCGGCATCGTCCAGGAGAACACCGCGCTGCGCGAGGGCGGCCCCTGGCAGAGCACCGTCGGCGCCGACCTGCACGGCCGGACGCTCGGGCTGCTCGGCCTCGGCCGGATCGGCGGCCGGGTGGCCCGGGTCGGCCTGGCCTTCGGCATGGACGTGGTGGCCTGGAGCCGGAGCCTGACCGACGAGCGGGCCGCCGGGGCGGGCGTGCGGCGCGCCGCCGACAAGGAGGAGCTGCTCCGCGAGAGCGACTTCGTCTCGATCCACCTCGCCCTCGACCCGGGCACCCGGGGGCTGATCGGCGCGGCCGAGCTGGACCTGATGAAGCCCGGGGCGTACCTGGTCAACACCTCCCGGGCGGCGATCGTCGACCAGGACGCGCTGCTCACCGCGCTCATCGGCGGCCGGATCGCGGGTGCGGGCGTCGACGTCTTCGACATCGAACCGCTGCCCGCCGACCACCCGATGCGCACCGCTCCCCGGCTGCTGGCCACCCCGCACCTGGGGTACGTGTCGCAGGACAACTACCGGCGCTACTACGAGGAGGCGGTGGAGGACATCGCGGCGTTCCTGGCGGGCGAACCGATCCGTCGGCTGGGCTGACGCCTCCTGCGCCAGGGGGTCCTCCGCCGCATACTGACGGCATGACGGGTGGAGACGGCGGCCGGGCCGCGGGCCGGCGCGGGGTGCTGCGGGCGGGCGCGGCGGCGCTGGTGCTGGGTGCGGCGGGGTGCACGAGCGGGAGCGGGCCGCGGGCCGCGACCACCGGCCCGGCCGCCACGACGCCCGCCGCCACGAGTAGTGCCGGAACGCCCGCGCGGACACCGACCCCGCTGCCCCGGCCGCCCCTCTGGCAGCCCGGCCCCGGCGAGATCCAGCCCGACGTCAAGCGCCGCGCCGTCGAGCTGGTCGCCGCGCTCGGCGCCTGGCCGCCCGGCGGGCAGGGCACGGAGGCGGCCCGTGCCCGGGTGGCGGCGCTCGGCCTGCCGCCCGCGCTGGCCGACGCCGCGGGTCCGCTCGCCCCGGCGGCGGCCGAGGCGAGCCTGGAGGTGATCGTCGCCCAGTACGGAGGCATCCTCGACGACTCGGCGAGCGTGCTCGTGGTCTGCCGTCAGTGGACGCGCGGTCCGGACGGTTCGGTGGCCGAGGGCGGCACCACGGTGGACGTCCGGCTGAGCCGGGCCGAGCCGCGCTGGACGGTCACCGAGCTGCACCCGGGAGTGGCGGGCCCGGCGGCCGCCGCACCGCCGCCCGCGGTGGCCCGGGTGCTGGCCGAGCCCCGGGTCGAGCTGCCGCCCGAGGCCGCCGCAGACCTGCGCAGCGGCACCGTGCACGACAGCGTGCTGGAGGCGATGCTGCGGCTGGCCGGCCCGTACACGCTCTCGGTGAGCGTGGTGCGGACCGGCCACCCGCTGGACGTCTTCGGGACGACCCGGCCCAGCGACCATCCACTGGGCCGGGCCTTCGACGTCTGGCGGATCGACGGGCTGGCCGTGGTCGACCCGGGTACGTCCCGGCAGCTGGTCGAGTCCTTCATGCGGGACGCGGCCGCCGCCGGTGCGTACAACGTGGGCGGGCCGGTGGCGATCCCGGGCGCCGGCAACCGGTTCTTCACCGACGACACCCACCACGACCACTGCCACGTGGGGTTCAACTACTAGGAAGTCAGCTGACGTTGACCCCGCTCCAGGCCGCCGCGACCGCGTTGTACTCGGTGCTGGCGGCGCCGTACAGGTCGCGGGCGGCGTTCAGGGAGGCGGCGCGGGCGCCCTTGTAGTTGGTGGTGGAGGTCATGTAGACGGTCAGCGCGCGGTACCAGATCTTGGCGATCTTGTCGTGGCCGATGCCGGCCACCGTGGAGCCGTTGCAGGTCGCGCTGTTGTAGGTGACGCCGTTGATGGTCTTGCTGCCGCTGCCCTCGCTGGCCAGGTAGAACCAGTGGTTGCCGACGCCCGAGGAGTAGTGCACGTCGAGCTTGCCGACGCTGCTGCTCCAGCAGTCGGCCGAGGAGCCGTCCAGCGAGGGCTTGTCGAAGCGGCGCAGCCACGGCGGGGT
Source organism: Kitasatospora sp. NPDC041917 (assembly GCF_055589745.1). Taxonomy (NCBI): domain Bacteria; kingdom Bacillati; phylum Actinomycetota; class Actinomycetes; order Kitasatosporales; family Streptomycetaceae; genus Kitasatospora; species Kitasatospora sp. NPDC041917. The sequence goes on from NZ_JBVJBI010000005.1 coordinate 333,722, forward strand.
GGACTGGTCGCTGAACAGGTAGTCGCCGGTGTCGACGCTGTTGTTGGCGTACCACTCGACCATGGTGCCGAAGATGTCGCTGGTGGACTCGTTGAGGCCGCCGGACTCGCCGCTGTAGCGCAGGTTGGCGGTGGCGCTGGTGACGCCGTGGGTCATCTCGTGGCCCATGGTGTCGAGGTCGACCTGCTCCGGGTCGCTGCTGCCGTTGCCGTCGCCGGTCATCATGCAGAAGCAGCTGTCGGACCACTGGGCGTTGTCCCAGTTGGTGCCGACGTGGACGAAGACGGTGGCGCCTTTGCCGTCGTTCTTGATGCCGCTGCGGCCGTGGACGTTCTTGTAATAGTCGTACGTCCAGGCGGTGTTGGCGTGGGCGTCGACGGCGGCGGTGGAGCGGTCGGTGGAGAACTTCTTCCCGTCGCCCCAGACGTTGGTGGTGCTGTTGAACGCGGTGCCGGAGGTCGCCTTGATCGAACTCGCGGAGAGGTTGTTGGCGTCCTTGGTGACGTGGCCGCGGACCGGGTCGGTCAGGGTGTAGCCGCCGCCGGACTTGGCGGTGGTGTCGATGCTGATCCTGCCGGTGTACTCGGAGTTCCCGGTGCCGGTCGCCTGGTGCTCGGCATCGTAGGACTCGATCTGCTCGCCGGTGGTGGCGTCGGTGACGACGACCTTGCCGGCCGGCTCGCCGTGCGCGCCGGTGCCCGCGACGGTGGTGCGCCAGGCCAGCCGGGGCGTGCCGTCGGCGGCCCAGACGACCAGCTCGGGGGTGCTGACGGCGTCCTGGACGCCCGGGGCGGCGGCGAGCGCGCCGGCCGCGCCGGACTGCGCGGTCACCTTCGGGACGGTCGACTTCACGGCGGCGTCGTGGGCGGCCGCGCGGGAGGAGTCCTTGAGCCTGCCCTTGGCGTCCTGGTGGACGACCAGGTCGCCGCCGACCACCGGCAGGCCCTGGAAGGTGCGGTCGAAGCGGACGTGCGAGGCGCCGTCGGCGTCCAGCACGACGTCCTTGAGCACGAGGTCCTGGCCGGCGCCGAAGCCGAACACCCCCGCGTTGTGGGTGACGTTGGCGCGGGCCTGGGATATCGCGGCCTCGCGCGGGGCGGTGGCGGCGGAGGCCGTGGCGGCCGGGACGGTGGCGCCGGCGAGGGCGGCGACGACCGCGACGGCTCCGGCCACGCGGGCACGGCGGGAGGAAGGCGTGGGGGTCACTCTGACTCCAGTGGGGGTAGCTGTGCAGGGAAAGGAGCTGCGTCAGAGATTGACCGGGGTCAGTCAGATTCAGCTAGAGGAAAGGTCATAACTTTGCCAAGTCGTGTCCTTGGTCGATAAAAAATGATCAGAACTTAACAAGGGGTCTACAGTGCCGTCGTGACGATCGACTACCTGTGGCGCGGCCCGCTCACCGACCCCGAACTCGACACCCTGCACGCCGAAGGCTTCGGCCACCCCGGGGAGTCGGGCGACCGGATCGCCCGCCTGGAGCGGCACAGCCTCGGCTGGGTCACCGCCCGGCGCACCGCCGACGACGCCCTGGTCGGCTTCGTCAACCTCGCCTGGGACGGCGGCGCCCACGCCTTCCTGCTCGACACCGTGGTCGCCCCGGACGCCCGGCGGCAGGGCATCGCCACCCGGCTGGTCGCCGAGGCCGCCGACGGCGCCCGCGCGGCCGGCTGTACCTGGCTGCACGTCGACTACGAGCCCCACCTGCGCCCCTTCTACCTCGACGCCTGCGGCCTGCGCCCCACCGACGCGGGGCTGTTGGCGCTCTGAAGCCCTAGGCTTCCGCCCCATGGACGGATGGGTGGGGGCCTGGACCGGTGGCCGGGCGGCGGTCCACGTGGGCGACGTCGCGGACTTCAACGCGCAGTTCTTCGCACCCGGCATGGACGAGGCCCAGCGCCTGCGTCGGCTGCGGCAGGCGCACCACTACGCCTGCCTGGCCGTCTGCTACAGCCCCGAACCGGCCCTGCTGGTCCTGCCCGCCGAGGTCGCCCCTGAGTGGACCGACTGGCTGGCCCGGGAGTTGGCCTGGGGCCCGGTCGAGGTGCACAGCGGTGTGGCGCCGGACCGGACGGTGGCCGAGGCGCTCGCCGCCCGCCCCGCCCTGGCCGCCCGGATCGCCGACTCCGGCCGCCCGGTGGTGAGTTGGGGGCGGAACGCCGCGCATGGCGAGGGGCCCGAGCTGGCCGCCGTGCGCCGCTACGAGTCCAAGGCCGCCGCGCACGACCTGTTCGCCGCCCTCGCCCCCGGGCACCCCGGCATCCGGCTGCCGCGCCAGGAGCGTCCGGAGGGCCGCCGCCGGGCCGCCCGTCGGCTCACCGCCCGCGCCGTCCGGGGACAGACCACCGTACTGAAGAGCCCGTACGGCGTCGGCGGCTACGGCACCGTGGTGGTGGAGTCCGCCGAACTGTTCGCGGCGGGCGGCGGCAGGGCGCTGCTGCGGCACCTGGTGCGTACCGAAGTCCTGCCCCCCGAAGGCGCGTTGCTGCTGGAGGAGTACGTCGACCCGGGCCCGGCGGCCCGGCTGCGCGACCTCACCTACGACGCCCTGGTCGGACCGGACGGCACCGTCCACCCGGTCGGCGCCGGTGCCATGGACGTGGCCGGCACCCGCTACCAGGGCGTCACCGTCGGCCCCGGCACGGTGCCGCACGCCGCCGCCGACACCGCCCGCCGGTTCGCCCTGGCGGTGGGGGAGCGGCTGGCCGCCGAGGGCTACCGCGGCTGGTACGACGTCGACTTCGTCACCGACCGGGAGCGCCGGCTCGCCCCCACCGAGATCAACCTGCGGCTCACCGGTCCGGCCGTCGCCTTCGTGCTGGCCGCCCGCCTCGACCGGGTGCGCGGCCCCGGCCACCTGGTGCGCACCCTGGACGGGATGCCGCTCGGCGCCCGGCTCGCCCCGGCCGCGCTGCACGACCACCTGGAACGGCTGCGCCCGCGCTGCGCCCGGCTCGGCGTCACCCTGCTGCCGCTGATCCCGACCGCGTGCCACGACCCGGAGCCCGTCGTCGGCCTCGCCCTCGCCGGGCCGGACGCCGAGGCACTGGACGCGGCCGAGGCGCTGGTCGAGGCCGCGAACCGGGGGCTGACCGGGATGTTCGAGGCGCTCAGGTGATGTTCGAGGCGCTCAGAGATGCCGGCCCTTCCTTTCGCCCCCTCCGGCCGGAGGCCGCCAGAGCATGAACCGGATCAGCACCAGCGCCGCGAGCATCAGCGAGACGTTGAACGCGAACACCATCACGGTCTCGCGCGGCCAGTCCGTGGCCTTGGTGAGCCGGTACAGGTTGTCCTGCGGCCACCAGTTGACCAGCAGCCAGGTGATCGCCAGGTGGGCCAGCGCCGAGAGCCGGACCGGCCTGCCCTGCCGCAGGACGGCCTCGAAGCCGGCACCGAACCAGACGAGCCCGGCGCCGAACGCCAGGTTCTCGCACAGATAGAGCAGCCGGAACCAGCCGCTGTACGGGGAGGGGACGCCGGTGAGATCGGTCGAGCCGGGGAAGAGCACATCGGTCATCGCCCACGCGCTCGCGGCGAAGATCAGCACGCAGAAGACCGCGCCGCAGCCGCTCCCGAAGTCCGAGTTCCCGGAACCGCCGCCCGCCTTGCCGCCGCTCCGGACGCCGCCCCCGGTCTTGCCGCCGTTCCGGCCGCCACCGGCCTTGGCGGAGCGCCGGGCGGCGTGTCCCGGCGGGGCCGGCAGCGGCAGGGCCGCGCGGTTCAGCTTGCCGGCCCGGGTGCGCGGCAGTTCGGGTACCGGGACGACGGCGGCGGGCACCGACTGGCCCCTGAGCGCGGTCCTCAGGTACTGGGAGAGCGACCAGCCGTCGGCGCCGTCCGTACCCGGCTCGGTCACCGCGTAGCCGACCAGCTGCGGTTTGCCCGGCACCGTCTCCACCTCGACGACGGCCGCCTCCCGCACCGCCGGGTGCCCGCGCAGCACGCCCTCCGCGCGGACCGCCGCCCGGACCCGCGCCAGCACGCTTGTCGGCCGTCTCGTGCCGAGCGGTCCGACCACGGCCGCGGCCCGGGCGGTGAACTCCAGCACGCCGTCCGCGCGCAGCACCCCGAGGTCGCCGGTCAGCAGCACCCGGCCGTCCGGGTCGAAGTCCGCCCGGATGAAGCGGCGGGCGGTGTCCGTGGGCCGGTTGAGGTAGCCGCGGGTCAGGCCGGCGCCGGCGATCGCGATCTCGCCCGTCATGCCCTGCTTGGCGGGGGTGCGGTTCGGGCCGAGCACGTACACCCGGGTGCCGGGAAAGGGCCGGCCGACCAGCGAGACCCGTTCGGCGCCCTCGGCGGCGGCGGTGCCCCGCGCGTCGAAGTAGGTGCTGTCCACGGTGGCCTCGGCCAGCCCGTAGACGTTCAGCACCCGGGTGCCCGCGCCGAGCAGGCGTTGCAGGCCCAACTGCTCGTCCAGGTACCACTTCTCGGCGCCGACGGTGAGCAGCCGTACCCCGGGCAGGCCCGCGCCGGCCCCCGCGCCGCCGGCCTCGGCCAGCAGGGCGGTCAGCCGGCGCGCGGTGCGGACGTTCAGCTCCAGGACGGTGATCCGCTCCGCGGCCACCAGGGCGGGCAGTGCCCCGAGGTCGGCGGCGCGGTCCAGGGTGAGGTTGAACGGGGTGACCACCAGGGTGGCGCCGGTACAGAGCGCACGCACCCAGTCGGCGGTGAAGACGTCGAACTCCAGGCTCGCCGTCTGCAGGATCCGGTCCTCGGCGGTCAGCTCGTACACCTCACGCCAGCCCTCGTACGCGGCCAGCAGGTTGCGGTGCTCGACCAGCGCGCCGACGGGCAGGCCGGTGGAACCGGAGGTGTAGAAGACGCAGGCGAGGTCCCCGGGGCCGGTCTCGGGCGGCGCGAACGGGGCCGTCGCGGGGGCGGCCGTGTCGACGCAGACCAGCCGGGCCCCGCCGGCGTCCGCCAGCCGTACCCGGTGGCACTCCTCGGTGACCACCAGGTCCGGTGCGGCGTCCGCGAGCACGTGCCGCAGCAGTGCGTCCGGCGCGGCCGGTTCCAGCGGCACGAACGCCGCGCCCGCCTTCAGCACGGCCAGCAGCGCCACGTACACCTCGGTGCCCCGGCCGAGCGCGACCGCCGCCCGGCCGCCCGGGGCCAGGCCCCGCTCCGCCAGCACCGCGGCCAGCCGCCCGGCCCGCGCGTCCAGCTCCCCGTAGCTCAGCTCCCGCCGGCCGCAGCGCACGGCCACCGCCTCGGGCGCCAGCCGGGCCTGCCGTTCGACCAGCGCGTGCAGGGTGTCGACCCGCTCCCCGGTCATCCTCGTCCCCCTCGTCCCCGCTTCCCCTCGGAGGCACGATCCTCCTCCCAACTCCCTCCGGACAACAGGGTTCTGGCGCGTCCACCCCTCGGACGTCCGGGCCCGTCCACGGCCGACGGTTGTACTCTGCACGCGGACGGACGGCGCCGGCCCGTCCGGTGCGGCGCCCCGCCCGCACCCTGCCCGGCGCCGCGATCGGAGTCCCATGAATTCATCCGCCCCCGACTTCGCCGGGCCGCTGCTGCGCACCCGGGACGTGGACGTCGTGCGCGACGGCCGCCACCTGCTGCGCGGGATCACCCTGGAGATCCGGCCGGGCGAGCACTGGGCGCTGCTCGGTCCGAACGGCGCGGGCAAGTCCACCCTGCTCGCGCTGCTCGGCGCGGTCTCCCACCCCACCCGCGGCGAGGTGGACGTGCTCGGCCGCCGGCTCGGCCGGGTGGACGTCCGCGAGCTGCGCGCCCACCTCGGGCACGTCAACCCGCGCCACCCGCTGCGTTCACCGCTGACCGTGCGCGAGGTGGTGCTCACCGGGCACACCAACACCATCGAGCCGGAGTTCCACCGCAAGCCGGCCCCGGAGGCGCTGGAGCGGGCCGAGCGGCTGATCGACACGCTCGGGATGCGCGCGATGGCCGACGCCGCGTGGACGACGCTGTCCCAGGGCGAGCGCGGCCGGGCCCTGATCGCCCGTGCGCTGATGCCCAGCCCCCGGCTACTGCTGCTCGACGAGCCCGCCACCGGGCTGGACCTGACCGCCCGCGAACTGCTGCTGGACAGTCTGGACCTGCTGCGCCACCAGCATCCGGAGCTGGCCAGCGTGCTGGTCACCCACCACCTGGAGGAGCTGCCGGAGAGCACCACCCACGCCCTGCTGCTGCGCGGCGGCGAGTGCGTCGCGGCCGGGCCGGTGGCGGAGGTGATGACGACGGAGCTGATCAGCGAGACCTTCGGGCACCCGATCAGGATCAGCCGCCACGAGGGCCGCTGGACGGCCCGGGCGGCCGCCCGCCGGACACCGGGAAGGTAACGGTTCAGGGGGTGGGTGTAGACGAAAAATCGTCTTTACGTAAGGTATGCCTTAGCTAATGATGGTCGGCTGGCCCCCAGCCGCCCGCACTGCCATGGCACACCCATGCCCTTTTCCGTTGGAGCCCGCATGTCCGCCCGTCGCCGTTCCACCGCAGCCGCGCTGCTCACCCTCGCCGTGGCGACCGCAACCCTGGCCGGCTGCGCGTCCAAGAAGGACGACAAGGCGGCCTCCTCCGGCGCGGTCACGGTGAACGCGACCGACACCGCCTGCGAGGTCTCCAGGACCAGCTTCCCGGCCGGCCACGTCGTGCTGGACATCAGCAACAAGGGCTCCAAGACCACCGAGGTCTACGTCTACGGCGACGGCGACAAGATCGTCACCGAGCGCGAGAACATCGGCCCCGGCACCAAGGCCAGCATCAACGCCGAGATCAAGGCCGGCTCGTACGAGATCGCCTGCAAGCCCGGCATGGTCGGCGACGGCATCCGCCAGAAGATCACCGTCACCGGCGAGGGCGGCAGCGCCGCGCCGGCCGACCCGCGCCTGGCCGCCGCCGTCACCGCCTACCGCACGTACGCCCAGGAGCAGGCCGACGCCACCATCCCGGCCGTCGAGGCCTTCGCCGCCGCGATCAAGTCCGGCGACCTGGAGAAGGCCAAGTCGCTGTACGCGCCCTCGCGCACCGGCTGGGAGCGCACCGAGCCGGTCGCCGAGAGCTTCGGCGACGTCGACCCGAAGACCGACACCCGCGAGGACAAGCTGGAGCAGGGCCAGGAGTGGACCGGCTGGCACAAGCTGGAGAAGTCGCTCTGGGCCGACGCGAAGATCGGCGACGACGAGAAGAAGCTCGCCGACCAGCTGGTCGCCGACCTCAAGGACTGGCAGAAGAAGATCCCCGAGGCCGAGATCACCGCGACCAGCATGGCCAACGGCGCCAAGGAGTTGCTGGACGAGGTCGCCACCAACAAGATCACCGGTGAGGAGGACCGCTACAGCCACACCGACCTGGCCGACTTCCAGGCCAACGTCGAGGGCGCGCAGAAGGCCTACGAGCTGCTGAAGCCGGTCGCCTCCGAGAAGGACGCGGAGCTCGCGAAGACGCTGGACTCCGAGTTCGCCGCCATCAACGCCCTGCTGGCCAAGTACAAGCAGGCCGACGGCACCTTCACCTCCTACGACAAGGTCACCGAGACCGAGCGCAAGGCCTTCTCCGACGCGGTCAACTCGCTGGGCGAGCCGCTGTCGAAGCTGGCCGCCGCCGTGGTCGTCAAGTAACCGGCCACCCCACCCGAAGTACCCCGCCGACGCCGTGGCGGCCCGCGATCCGGGTCCCACGGCCTCCGTGGGTCAGCGCACAGTCCAGCACAGTAGAAGGGCCCGCCCGCCGATGGACGCGGAGAACGAGCAGCAGAACGGGACGCCGGCCACCGCCGACGCCGCCGGCACCAGGAGCGCGGTCAGCCGACGCGCCGTCATCGGCTGGGCCGGCGCGGGCGTCGCGCTCGGCGCCGCCGCCGTCGGCTCGGTGGCGGCCGCCACCCGGCAGGACGACGCCGTCCCGGTCGCCGCCCCGGTCGGCGCCGAGCTGCCGTTCTACGGCGAGCACCAGGCGGGCATCTCCACCCCGGTCCAGGACCGGCTGCACTTCGCCGCCTTCGACGTCTCCGAGAAGGCCACCCGGGAGTCCCTGGTCAAGCTGCTCAAGGAGTGGACCAAGGCGGCCGCCGCGATGACCGGCGGCCGCGAGGTCGGCACCGGCGCGGTGCCCGGCTCGCCGGAGGCGCCGCCGGACGACACCGGCGAGGCCCTCGGCCTGCCCGCCTCCCGGCTCACCCTGACCATCGGCTTCGGCCCGAGCCTGTTCGAGAAGGACGGCGTGGACCGCTTCGGCCTCCGGGCCAAGCGCCCCGAGGCCCTGATCGACCTGCCGAACTTCAAGGGCGACAAGCTCGACCCGACCCGCAGCGGCGGCGACCTCTGCGTCCAGGCCTGCGCCGACGACCCGCAGGTCGCCGTGCACGCGATCCGCAACCTGGCCCGGATCGGCATGGGCACCGTCAACATCCGCTGGTCGCAGCTGGGCTTCGGCAAGACCTCCTCGACCACCCCGGACGAGCAGACCCCGCGCAACCTGATGGGGTTCAAGGACGGCACCCACAACATCGCGGGCACCGACACCGGGAAGCTGGCCGACCACGTCTGGGCCGCGCCCGGCGACGGCCCGGAGTGGATGACCGGCGGCTCCTACCTGGTCGCCCGGCGGATCCGGATGCACATCGAGACCTGGGACCGCGCCTCGCTCAAGGACCAGGAGGACACCTTCGGCCGCACCAAGGGCGAGGGCGCCCCCTACGGCAAGGGCAAGGAGCACGACGCGCCGGACCTCAAGGCGATGCCCGCGACCTCGCACGTCGCGCTCGCCCACCCGGACGCCAACGACGGCCTGATGATCCTGCGCCGCGGCTTCTCCTTCACCGACGGCACCGACGGCCTCGGCCGCCTGGACGCCGGGCTGTTCTTCCTCGCCTACCAGCGCGACACCCGCAAGGCCTTCGTTCCGCTGCAGACCCGCCTCGCGGCGAGCGACAAGCTCAACGAGTACATCCAGCACGTCGGCTCCGCCCACTTCGCCTGCCCGGCGGGCGTGCGCAAGCCGGGGGAGTGGTGGGGCCAGGCCCTGCTCGGCTGACCTCACCCGCCCCCCGGTACCACCTCTACACCCCCCAGGAGCCCGCGTGTTCGGCAACTACCTGATCGGCCTGCGCGAAGGCCTCGAAGCCAGCCTGGTCGTCTGCATTCTGATCGCCTACCTGGTCAAGACCGGCCGCAAGGACCGGCTGCCGCCGGTGTGGATCGGCGTCGGCTCGGCCGTGGCGCTCTCCATGGCCTTCGGCGCGCTGCTGCAGTTCGGCTCCTCGCAGCTCACCTTCGAGGCCCAGGAGGCGCTCGGCGGCTCGCTGTCGATCATCTCGGTCGGCCTGGTGACCTGGATGGTGTTCTGGATGCGGCGCACCGCCCGGCACCTGAAGACCGAGCTGCACGGCAAGCTGGACGCGGCGATCGCGATGGGCACCACGGCCCTGGTGGTCACCGCCTTCCTGGCCGTCGGCCGCGAGGGCCTGGAGACCTCGCTGTTCATCTGGACCGCGGTCCAGGCCACCGGCGACGGCTGGAACCCGCTGATCGGCGCCGCGCTCGGCCTGCTCACCTCGGTGCTGCTCGGCTGGCTGTTCTACCGGGGCGCGCTGAAGATCAACCTGGCCAAGTTCTTCACCTGGACCGGCGCGATGCTGGTCGTGGTCGCGGCCGGCGTCCTCGCCTACGGCGTGCACGACCTCCAGGAGGCCGGCTGGCTGCCCGGTCTGCAGAGCACGGCCTTCGACATCTCCAGCACCATCCCCAAGGACAGCTGGTACGGCACCCTGCTGAAGGGCGTCTTCAACTTCCAGCCGGACCCGACGGTGCTCCAGCTGGTGATCTGGGGGCTCTACCTGGTCCCGACCCTGGCCGTGTTCTTCAACGTCCTCGGCGGCGGGAAGAGCGGGAAGCCCGCCCAGCCGGTGGCCGCGAAGCCGGCCGCCTGATCCGGTCCTCCTCCACCCGTACCGCCCCGTCCGGCACCCGCCGGGCGGGGCGGTGTCGTGCGGGCGGCGCCAGTTCGCGCCAGTAGCGGCCGAAACCGGTCAGGAAAAGGAAGAAAACGGTCAGCTCTGACAAACTGCAGCCTCAATGGAACCGTTCTGCCACGGCCTTCGTACTTAGGGTGACAGACCCATGCCATTACTCACCCTTGGGGGGACCATGACCGTTCGCAGGCCTGCCAGGTTAGTCGCCGCCGGTGTCGCCGCCCTCGCGGCGACCGTCCTGCTGACCGCGTGCGACGACGTGAAGTACACCGACGACAAGCCGGGCGACCCGAAGGCGAGCGCCGCCGGGGCCACCGTCCCCGGCGACCCGATGGCCGGCCAGGCGGCCGGTTCGCGGTGCAAGAGCGACGAGATCACCGCCACCGTGCAGCTCAAGGGCGCGGGCTCGGCCATGCTGACGATCAAGAACAAGAGCGACCACAACTGCACCCTGTACGGGTACCCGGGCTTCGGCGGCCTGAAGGCCGACAACAGCGCGGACGCGCTGTCGGCCAACCGCGAGGCCCACCCCGGGCCGGCGGTGCTGGTCACCCTGAAGCCCAACAAGTCCGGCTACGCGGGCCTCAAGTGGAGCGCCTGCGACAAGTCGGACGCGACCTGCCACGTGCTCACCGGCCTCCAGATCACCGCGCCGGACGAGACCACGCCGGTCACCGCCGAGGTGCTCGGCACCGACGGCAAGCCGGCCGGCCAGCTGCTGGTCTCGGCCGCCGGGGTGACCACCGGCACGCTGCAGCCGAACAACGAGAAGGTCCTGTTCTGACCGGTGCCGTCCACCTGATGCCGCTCGGCCGACGACAGTCGCCCGACGACGCACCGGAGCCCCCGGGGCGGTTCGACGAGAACCGCCCCGGGGGCTCCGGGCTTCCGCACCTCCGGACCGCTACTGGCTCTTGATCGAGTCCAGGATGTCCAGCTTGGCCGCCCGGTGGGCCGGCCAGAGCGCGGCCAGCAGACCGATCACGGCGGCCGCGAGCAGGAAGCCGACGGTCTGCACCGGCGGGACGACGGTGGTGATGTCCTTGAGGCTGTCCGCCAGCGTGCGCACGCCCGCCCAGGCGACCAGGATGCCGAGGCCGACACCCACCAGCCCGCCGAACAGCGCGATCAGCAGCGACTCCAGCCGGACCATCCGGCGGATGCCGAGCCGGTCCAGGCCGATCGCCCGCAGCATGCCGATCTCCCGGCGGCGCTCGAACACCGACATCGCCATGGTGTTGACCACGCCGAGCACCGCGATGACCACGGACATGCCGAGCAGGCCGTACATCATGTTCAGGATTCCGGTGATCATCTGGCGGTTCTCCGCCTTGATCTCCTTCGCGCCCTTGACCGCGATCAGCGGGTTGCCGCCGGTCGCGTCGCGCAGCGCCTGCTTCAGCTCCTCGGTCGCGCCGTTCGTGCCCTTGACCAGGACCTTCTCCAGGCCGGTGCCGGGCGCCAGGTGCGGGCCGACCACGGCCTCCGGGACGACGACCGACGCCAGCGCGGTGTTGGCCTCCAGGATGCCGCCGACGGTCAGCGAGCCCTTGGCGCCGTCCGGGTAGGTGACGGCGAGGGCGTCGCCGACCTTGTAGCCGGCATGCTCGGCCCGGCCCGAACTGACCAGCAGCTTGCCCTGCTTGAGGGCGTCCGCGGAGCCCTCCTTGACCTTGACGGTGGCCAGCTGGTCGATGGTCGCGGCGTCCACCGCGGTCATCCACTCGCTGTCCTCCCCGTTCTGCCCGGTCGTGACGGTCACGCCGCGTTCGGTGCTGATCACGCCGACGCCGGGCGCCTTGGCGATCTGGGCGGCGACCTCGGGGGAGAGCTTCGAGAAGTTCTGCATCGCGACCGTGTAGTCGGCCTTGAGGTCGGTCTCGGCGGCCCTGTCCACCGCCTGGTTCACCGAGGCGCCGATCACGGTCAGCGAGGTGATCAGGGTGACGCCGATGGTCAGCGCCGAGGCCGTGGCGGCGGTGCGGCGCGGGTTGCGGATCGCGTTCTCCTGGGCCAGCTTGCCCGGTGCGCCGTACACGGCGCGCAGCAGCGGGGCGAACAGCGCGATCAGCGGCCGGGACAGCAGCGGGGTCAGCACGAACACGCCGATCAGCAGCGCACCGGCGCCGAGGCCGACCAGCTTGACCTCCTTGCCGGCCACACCGGCCGCCAGCGAGACGAGGCCGGCCAGCGAGAACAGCAGGCCGATGGCGTTGCGGACCCGCAGGCCCTTCTGGGTGGCGGGCTGCTCGGCCGAGCTCATCGCCGCCACCGGGGCGATCCGGGACGCCCGGCGGGCGGGCAGCCAGGCGGCCAGCACCGTCACCAGCACGCCGACCGCGAGCGCGGCGAGCACCGTGCCGGGGGCGACGATCAGCGGGCCGTCCGGAAGGTTGGCGTCCATCGGGCCGTTGAGCAGCGACTTGAGTCCGGCGGCGATGCCGATGCCCGCCAGCAGACCGGTCACCGAGGCGGTCAGACCGACCAGCACGGCCTCGACCAGCACCGAGCGGGTGATCTGGCGGCGGGTGGCGCCGACGGCGCGCAGCAGGGCCAGTTCCTTGGTGCGCTGGGCGACCAGCATGGTGAAGGTGTTGGCGATGATGAAGATCCCGACGAACAGCGCGATGCCCGCGAAGCCCATGAGGAAGGTGGTCAGGACGGTGGTGCCCTTCCTGATCATCTCGTCCTGCTCGGCGGCGAGGTCACGCCCGGTCCTGGCCTCGATGAAGTCGCCCTGCGGGACGGCCTGCTTGACGGCGGTGAGCAGCGCGTCGTCGTCGGTGCCCGGCTTGGCCTTGACGTCCAGCTCGGCGTAGCGGCCCGGGGTCAGGTAGAGCCGCTGGGCGGTGGCGGTGTCGAAGGCGGCCAGCGAGCCGCCGGCCACCACGCGCGGGTCGTTGGTGGTCAGGGTGCCGGTGAGCTTGAGCTTCATCACCGGGCCGTTGACCGCGACCCGGACGGTGTCGCCGACCTTGTAGCCGCCCTTGTCGGCGGTCTTGCGGTCGAGCGCGATCTCGGTGGCGTCCTTCGGGCCGCGGCCCTCGACCAGCGGGTAGCGCGGGTCGGTGCCGTCGGCGCCCGGCACGTAGTTGGTGCCGGTGGTGGAGAAGCCGTTGCCGATCAGCGCGCCCTTCGTGTCGGCGATGCCGGCGAAGCCGCCGACCACGCCGCGGACCTCGGCGGCGCCGGGCACCGCGGCGACCTTGGTGCGGGTCTCCTCGGTGAGGGTCGGTCCGGCGACCCGGCCGCTGTGGTCGTCGCTGAGGTTGCGGGCCTCGCGGTCGCTGACCGTGACGGCGACGTCGGTGTAGCTCTTGGAGTTCTGGGTCCTCAGCGCGTTGCCGAAGGTGTCGGAGAAGACCAGCGTGCCGGCCACGAAGGCGGTGCCGAGCATGACGGCCAGTACCGTCATCAGCAGCCGGCCCTTGTGGGCGAGCACATTGCGCAGTGCGGTGCGGAACATGGGGAGGCGTCAGTCCTGGGGGTACTCGGGGACGGGTGGCGTTTCGGGGGCCGGGGGCCTCAGCTGGTGCGGCCCTTGGCGTCGAAGCGGCGCATGCGGTCCAGGACGGTGTCGGCGGTGGGGTGGTGGAGTTCGTCGACGATGCGGCCGTCGGCG